>DATKEW010000469.1:0-5590 GCA_035511785.1 Mycobacterium sp. | reverse complement strand
CGGCGCCCGCTACGCCAATCCCGACGCCACGGCCCGGATGGACACCATCGAGCTGTCCGATGACGGGCCCGACCGGGTGCGCATCAGCGGTGTGCTCGGCGAACCGCCGCCGCCCACACTGAAGGTGTCGCTGAACAGCATCGGCGGGTTCCGCAACGCCATGACCTTCGTGCTGACCGGGCTGGACATCGAGGACAAAGCCGACTTGGTGCGTCGGCAGCTCGAGGCCGGGCTCACTGTCAAGCCCGCCGAACTGGAATGGACCCTGGCCCGCACCGACCACACCGATGCCGACACCGAGGAAGCCGCCAGCGCGTTGCTGCGCTGCGTTGTCCGCGACCCCGACCCCGCCAACGTCGGACGCCAGTTCTCTTCGGCCGCAGTGGAATTGGCGCTCGCCTCCTATCCGGGCTTCCACGTGACGGCCCCGCCGGGCGACGGCCAGGTCTACGGCGTGTTCACGCCTGGCTACGTCGATGCCACCCAGGTGCCGCACGTCGCGGTGCACGCCGACGGCTCCCGGACCGACATCGGTTGCGCCACCGAGACTTTGGAGCTGGCGCCCGCCGATCCCCCACCGCTGCCCGACCCGTTGCCGGCTGGCCCGACGCGGCGGGTGCCGCTGGGCCGAATCGCCGGGGCCCGCAGCGGCGACAAGGGCGGATCGGCGAACATCGGCGTCTGGGTACGCACCGACGAACAGTGGCGCTGGCTGGCCAACGCGCTGACCGTCGAGCTGGTCAAGGAGCTGCTTCCCGAGGCCGCCGACCTCGGCGTCACCCGCCATGTGCTGCCCAACCTGCGGGCGGTGAACTTCGTCATCGAGGGAATCCTCGGTCAGGGCGTCGCCTACCAAGCGCGATTCGATCCGCAGGCCAAAGGGCTGGGCGAATGGCTGCGCAGCCGCTACGTCGACATCCCGGAAAGGCTGCTGTGAATATCTGGAGCACGCCCGAGCGCGAACAACTGCGAAAGACGGTGCGCGCGTTCACCGAACGCGAGATCCTGCCCAATGTCGACGAGTGGGAGCGCACCGGCGACCTACCCCGCGAGCTGCATCGGCGCGCCGGGGCCACCGGTCTGCTGGGCGCGGGATTGCCCGAATCGGCCGGCGGTGGCGGCGGAGACGGCGCCGACTCGGTGATCGTGTGCGAAGAGGTGCATCAGGCCGGCGCGCCCGGAGGAGTTTGGGCATCGTTGTTCACCTGCGGCATCGCGGTGCCGCACATGATCGCATCCGGCGACGAGCGGCTGATCGAGACGTACGTGCGGCCGACACTGGCCGGCGACAAGATCGGCGCGCTGGCCATCACCGAGCCCGGCGGCGGCTCCGATGTCGGGCATCTGCGGACCGCAGCCGTGTCAGATGGCGATGACTACGTGATCAACGGCGCCAAGACATACATCACCTCCGGGGTGCGCGCCGACTACGTCGTCACCGCGGTGCGCACGGGAGGGCCTGGCGCAGCCGGGGTTTCGCTGATCGTGGTCGAAAAGGGAGCACCCGGCTTTGCGGTCACCCGCAAGCTGGACAAGATGGGCTGGCGGTCCTCCGACACCGCCGAGCTGTCCTACACCGACGTGCGGGTGCCGAAAGCCAATCTCGTCGGCGCCGAGAACAGCGGATTCGCCCAAATCGCCCAGGCGTTCGTCTCCGAACGCATCGCCATGGCCACCCAGGCGTATTCGAGCGCACAACGCTGCCTGGACATCACCGCGCAGTGGTGCCGCGACCGGGAGACGTTCGGCCGCCCGCTGATCTCGCGCCAGTCGGTCCAGAACACGCTGGCCGAGATGGCCCGCCGCATTGACGTCGCCCGCGTCTATTCGCGCCACGTAGTGGAGCGTCAGCTCGCTGGCGAGTCCGACCTGATCGCGCAGGTCTGTTTCGCCAAGAACACCGCAGTCAAGGCCGGCGAATGGGTTGCCCACCAAGCCGTTCAGCTGTTCGGGGGCATGGGCTACATGGCCGAATCCGAGATCGAACGTCAATACCGGGACATGCGGATCCTGGGCATCGGTGGTGGGACCACCGAAATCCTCACCGCACTTGCCGCCAAGACCCTGGGGTTTCAATCATGACCGTGCTGCAGTCCACCCTCGATGCGAACGGGGCCGCCTACGGCGAGGCGGCGGCCGCGGCGAACTCACGGCTCGCCGAGATCGACGCTGAATTCGCCAAAGCGCTTGCGGGCGGCGGCCCCAAGTATGTCGAGCGTCACCACGCCCGCGGCAAAATGACCGCCCGGGAACGCATCGAGCTACTCCTGGACCCCGACTCCCCGTTCCTGGAGCTGTGCCCGCTAGCGGCCTACGGTAGCGCCTTCCAGGTCGGCGCCAGCCAAATCACCGGCATTGGCGCCGTCAGCGGTGTGGAATGCGTAATCCTGGCCAGCGATCCGACGGTCAAGGGCGGCACCAGCAATCCATGGACGCTCCGAAAGATATTGCGAGCCAACCAGATCGCTTTTGAGAACCGGCTACCGGTCATTTCGCTGGTCGAATCCGGCGGGGCAGACCTGCCCACCCAGAAGGAAGTCTTCATCCCCGGCGGGCGGATGTTCCGGGATCTCACCCGGCTGTCTGCGGCCGGGATCCCGACCATCGCGCTGGTGTTCGGCAACTCCACCGCGGGTGGGGCGTACATTCCGGGCCTGTCCGAGCACGTGGTGATGATCAAGGAACGCTCGAAAGTGTTCCTGGCCGGTCCCCCGCTTGTGAAGATGGCCACCGGGGAAGAGTCCGACGACGAGTCACTGGGCGGGGCCGAAATGCATGCTCGCACTTCAGGTCTGGCCGACTACTTCGCCGTGGATGAGCTCGACGCGATCCGCATCGGCCGCCGCATTGTTTCCCGGCTGAATTGGCAGAAGCTCGGGCCGAAACCCAAGCCGGTAGCCCCGCCCTTGTTCGACCAAGAGGAACTGATCGGCATCGTGCCGCCGGACCTGCGCATCCCGTTCGATCCTCGTGAGGTGATCGCCCGCATCGTCGACGGCTCCGAATTCGACGAGTTCAAGCCGATGTACGGCTCGTCGCTGGTGACGGGCTGGGCCCAGTTGCACGGCTACCCGCTGGGCATCCTGGCCAACGCGCGCGGCATCCTGTTCAGCGAAGAGTCGCAGAAGGCCACCCAGTTCATTTCGCTGGCCAACCGGTCTGACACGCCACTGTTGTTCTTGCACAACACCACCGGCTACATGGTGGGCAAGGACTACGAAGAACGCGGGATGATCAAGCACGGCTCGATGATGATCAACGCCGTGTCCAATTCGACCGTCCCGCACATCTCGCTGCTGATCGGCGCGTCCTACGGCGCGGGCCACTACGGCATGTGCGGGCGCGCCTACGATCCCCGTTTCCTATTCGCCTGGCCCAGCGCCAAATCCGCGGTGATGGGTGGCGCCCAGCTTTCGGGCGTGCTGTCCATCGTGGCCCGGGCGGCAGCCGAAGCCCGCGGGCAGCAGGTCGACGAGGAGGCCGACGCGGCGATGCGGGCGGCCGTCGAGGGCCAGATCGAGGCCGAGTCGCTGCCAATGGTCCTGTCCGGGATGCTCTACGACGACGGGGTGATTGACCCGCGCGACACCCGCACGGTACTGGGAATGTGTTTGTCCGCCATCGCCAATGGCCCGATCAAAGGGACGTCGAACTTCGGCGTCTTCCGGATGTGAGCCTCATGGGAATCACTCGAGTGCTGGTTGCCAACCGCGGCGAGATCGCCCGACGGGTCTTCGCCACCTGCCGACGGCTGGGCCTGGGCACCGTCGCCGTCTACACCGACCCGGACGCCGCCGCGCCCCACGTCGCCGAGGCCGACGCCCGGGTGCGGCTGGCCAAGACCAACGATTACCTGAACGCCGAGGCGATCATCGCGGCGGCGCGCGCCGCCGGCGCCGACGCGGTGCACCCCGGCTACGGATTCCTTTCGGAGAACGCCGAGTTCGCGGCCGCGGTGCAGGAGGCCGGCCTGGCCTGGGTCGGGCCACCGGTGGATGCGGTGCGCGCGATGGGCTCCAAGATCGAGGCCAAGAAGCTCATGGCCGCCGCCGGCGTGCCGGTGCTCGACGAACTCGACCCCGAGGCGGTCACCAACGCTCAGCTGCCGGTGTTGGTCAAGGCTTCCGCGGGCGGCGGCGGCCGTGGCATGCGGGTGGTTCGCGAATTGTCGTCCCTGCCGGGCGAAGTCGCCGCGGCCCGGCGTGAGGCGCAGTCCGCGTTCGGCGACCCCACCGTGTTCTGCGAGCGCTACCTGCCCACGGGACACCATGTGGAGGTTCAAGTCCTCGCCGACACCCACGGCACGGTGTGGGCCGTCGGCGAACGGGAGTGCTCGATCCAGCGCCGCCACCAAAAGATCATCGAGGAAGCGCCGTCACCGTTGGTCGAGCGCACACCGGGCATGCGCGCCAAGCTGTTCGACGCGGCCCGGCTGGCGGCCGGCGCCATCGGTTACACGGGCGCCGGGACGGTGGAGTTCCTCGCCGACGATGACGGCGAGTTCTACTTCCTGGAGATGAATACCCGGCTGCAGGTTGAGCACCCGGTCACCGAAGAGACCACCGGGCTCGATCTCGTCGAGCTGCAGCTCGCCGTCGCGAACGGCGATCGCCTCGATGCCGAACCTCCTGCCGCCAAAGGATATTCGATCGAGGCCCGGCTCTATGCCGAGGACCCCGCGCACGGCTGGCAGCCTCAGGCCGGGCTGGTACGCACGATCGACGTGCCATCGGTTCGGGCCGAGTTCAGCTCGCTGGAACAGCGCACGGGGATCCGGTTGGATTCCGGCATTGTCGCCGGCTCGACGGTCTCGATCTACTACGACCCGATGCTCGCCAAAGTCATCTCCTATGCGCCGACGCGCCGGCGGTCGGCATTGGTGCTCGCCGATGCACTGGCCCGCGCCCGCCTGCACGGGGTGCGCACCAACCGCGAGCTCTTGGTGAACGTGCTGCGCCATCCGGCGTTTCTCGACGGCGCCACCGACACGGCGTTTTTCGACACGCACGGCCTGGCGGAGCTGTCGGCTCCGCTGGCCGAGGACGCGACGGTCCGGTTGTCGGCGATCGCCGCCGCGCTTGCCGACGCCGCGCACAATCGCGCCACGGCCGACGTGTTCTCCTCGATCCCGAGCGGCTGGCGCAATCTGGCGTCCGGCTACCAGGTCAAGAGCTACCGCGACGACGAGGACAACGAACACCGCGTCGAATACCGTTTCACCAGAAACGGATTGGTGTTCGCGGGAGACGAGCCGGTGCGACTGACCTCGGCGACACAGGACGAGGTCGTGTTGTCCGACGGCGCCGGTGTGGCTTGCAGTTTTGCGGTTGCGCGCTATGGCCACGACATCTACGTCGATTCGGCGCGCGGGCCCGTTCACCTGGTCGCGCTGCCACGGTTCCCCGAGCCGGGGTCGGCCGTCGCGCAGGGTTCCCTGGTGGCGCCGATGCCGGGCAACGTCATCCGGCTGGGTGCCGTGGTCGGCGACGCCGTCACCGCGGGTCAGCCGCTGATCTGGCTGGAGGCCATGAAGATGGAGCACACCATCACCGCGCCGACCGACGGTGTGCTCACCCAGCTCGACGTCACG
>DATKEW010000468.1:0-21893 GCA_035511785.1 Mycobacterium sp. | reverse complement strand
CACCTCCTCATGCTCGACTACCGGATGCGGTGGGCTTTTGTACCCATACTGTATACCTATCGGTACCGCATTCCACAACTGCCGTCGCGCCCGTGCGAACCCCGGCCAAACAGCCAATTTCGAGTCGCTCAAGCGCAGCTGTGGCCGCCCTTGGTGGCGCCGATTGCGGGGTATGCCCTTCTGACGGTGCCGGTAGTCCCGAACCGACAACAAGTCTTCACCCGAAACTTGTCCGGTCCGAAAGGGAGGATGACTGGTGAGCACGGCAGCACGGGCGCTTTTTCGCCGCGCCCACCAGGCACGCGCGCTGGTGCCGCGCACCGAGTTGCCGGACTCCGGCGGGCCGTCGGGTGTGGCGGGCGCCACGTCGCGAACACGTTTTTGCGCGACCTGATGGCCGGGAAGACGCTAGCAAGACATCCATTAGTGAGGGGAGGGAACGCAATGGTTGACATCAGCAGCGGTGTGGCCGAAGCCGTCAAGGGCGTCGTGGAAGACGTGAAAGGCAAGGCCAAGGTAATCATCGGCGCGCTGGCGGGTCGTGACGACTTGTTCAATGAGGGCAAGGCGCAGCAGGACAAGGCCCGAGCTCAGCGCGATGCGGCGAAGAAGGAGAGCGAAGCCGAATCGGCCCGCACGGCGGCCAAGGTCGCCGAGAAGCGCCAGCAGGCCGAACAACGGTAGGTAGCAACCGTACGGCGAAGGCCCGGTCACCATCGGTGGCCGGGCCTTTTGCTTGCCGCATGAGGGAACGCCTGTGCTGCAATGGCTTTCAGCAGGATCGCTACGCGTCGATCAGCCCGAGGCGACGATAGGCCTTCTCGATCTGCGCCTTGGCCTCGGGCGGCAGCTCCGCCTGCGGAGGCCGGGAATGGGGATACGCACCCACCGGCAGACCCAGCAACGATGCGGCGTATTTGAACGCGCCACCCCAGTGGGTGAAGTAATCCGATCGTCCCGGGTAGCAGGTCCACCAGGATCCGAGGTCGATCTCGAACTGGTCCAGACCGGAGTCACGCGCGAAGTCCATCGCCTCGATGAGTTTGTCGCTTTCGATCAGATCCCAATATTCGGAGAACAAGCGCCGCCGCGGAGTCTCGTAGAGATAGCCCGCGGTGCCAAGTTGTGCCGGGCAGACGATCCCGGCACGTAGCCATCCGGCGCGGTACACCGTCTTGTCACATTCCCAGAGCGCCAGGTCGGGCGCCAACTCGTGCAACAACCGACTGCTCGCCTGCCGGAAGGCGCCCTCTTTGGTGGCGCATACCGCGGGCACCTCGTCATAGATCCGGGCGCATTCGGAGGGGGTCAGCACGTAGCCCGACGACGGGGAACTGAACATGTCCAGGGCGATGTCGGTGCGCGAGGCGACGTAGGAGAAGAATCGCAGCACGCCTTCCCCGCCATGAACCTCCATCATCGGCGTTTGGATGTAGGCGATGTCGGCGCCGGCTTGCTGGGCGTGCAGCGTCAAGTCCAAACAATCCTTGGCCGTCATCGCCGCCGTACAGGCCTGCACGACGACGTCGGGATTCGCGCTGCGGGCTTCCTCGATTGCCACCTCCAGCAAGCGCTTTCGCTCGTCGAGGGTCAATGACCAGAATTCAGCGATACCGCTGGTGCACCACAACATCGGGTGACCGAGGTCGCTCACACAGTAACGCACCAGCGTCCGGTAGGCGTCCCAATCGATCTCGTCGCCGTCGGTGCCGCAGAAAGGCGTATAGAGGGAGTCGCCGATTCCCCGCAAAGCGCCGCGTGCCCAGGTACGCGCGTCAGCCGCCGTCGCCATAGTCCACTCCTTCTGTCAGCCAAACGATTTCTTCAACCAAAGTCAGGTGAAGTCCGAACCACCGTCGACGTTGATATTGGCTCCGGTCATGTAGGAGTTTCGCCGCGACGCGAGGAACGCGGCGACGGGCCCGATTTCTTCCGGTAGCCCGGTCCGGGGCATCTGCGCCGGATGCCCGAAGTGCTTGGCGATGGCGTCCATCAGGCGATAGGGATCGTTGCCGTCGACGCCGACCGACTTTGCCCAGCCGACGAGCGACTCCGACGCAATGCTGCCCGGCGAGACGACGTTGACCAGGATCTCGTCCTTCGCCAGCAACAGAGACAGGTTTTTCGAGACGCTCGTCAGCATCGACTTGGCTGCCGTGTAGGCGGGGAGCATGACGCTTTGTCGCTGAGTCGAGTGCGCCGAAAAGTTGACGATCCGGGCCCATTGCGCCTTGCGCAGCAACGGAAGTGCCGCGCGCACGCAACGCACCATCCCCATCACGCCTTCTTCGACGGCCTGGCGCCACTGTTCGTCGGCCAGATCTTCGAAGCTGCCCGGCGCTCCCGGCCCGACCGTATTGACGAGCACGTTCAGTTCGCCGTTCCATCGCTGCCCAAGCTCGGCGAACACCTTGTCGACCTCGCCCGCATCACCGATGTCGGCGGCGAGCCCGAGGGCATCAGGACTACCGCGATCCGTCAAATCCGTCACCGCGCTGTCAAGGCTGGCACGTGTTCGGCCGACCACCGCCACCCGGGCACCTTCCTCGGCAAGGCAACGGGCCGTCGCCAAACCCATGCCGCGGCTACCCCCAACGACCACCGCTGCGGCGTTCGCCAGCCCTAAATCCATGGCGTAATCCGTGGCTCATCCGGAAACCCACCCAGCGGGTTGCGCCCGGTCATCTTCGCCCGTCCAGCCTTATTTACCAAAAAGCCTACGATAGGTATTACAGTAGCAGATGGAAAACCGCACCAGAGCCACGTTGACCGCTCATAGCCGAACGGCGACACGCCCACGTATACGCAGGTGAAAGAGTACCTGCCGGTAGATTCATTTCGACCGGCGGCGCGGTTCTAGAGACCGCAGGCACACGATACATCGTGATGGAGGTGCCCGTAGTGGCGAAGCAGGCAACCGCTGATAAGCGTCAACGACGCGAACGCGGATCCATCAATCCCGATGACATCATCAGCGGCGCATTCGAACTCGCTGAGCAAGTATCGATAGACAACCTGAGTATGCCGCTGCTCGGCAAACATCTCGGCGTCGGCGTCACCAGCATCTACTGGTACTTCCGCAAGAAGGACGATTTGCTCAACGCGATGACGGACCGGGCCTTGAGCAAGTATGTGTTCGCCACCCCGTACGTCGAAGCCAGCGATTGGCGGGAGACATTGCGCAACCATGCACGTTTGATGCGTAAGACGTTCATGGGTAACCCAATTCTGTGCGACCTGATTTTGATTCGCGCGGCGCTGAGCCCCAAAGCAGCGCGCCTGGGCGCCCAGGAGATGGAGAAGGCGATCGCCAATCTGGTCGAGGCCGGCCTGTCGCCCGAGGACGCCTTTGACACGTACTCCGCGGTGTCGGTTCACGTCCGCGGATCGGTGGTACTGCAGCGGCTCTACGAAAAGAACCAATCGACGGACGTCGGACCACGCGCCATCGAGGACGCCGTCGCGATCGATCCCGAGAAGACTCCGCTCCTTGCTCAGATAACCCGGATAGGTCACCGGATCGGTGCCCCCGATGAAACCAATTTCGAGTACGGCCTCAACTGCATCCTCGATCACGCCGACCGGTTGATCGAGGAGGGCAAGGGATCGAAAGGCAAGTCGGCGCCAACCCGGCAACGCAAGGCCGCCAAGCCACCTGTTCAGCGCCCGCGAACCAGGGCAACGGCGGCACGGTAGCGCACTGGCCGGCGAATCGAGCTATCACGCTTCGGGTTCCGGCACGTGGAAATGTTCGTCGCGCAACCGGAATGCTTCCTTGGTGCCGTGCTGTGCACGTGTTTTGACGAAGTTGAACTCATCCGGCCCGAATTGCAGATTGGTGCCGAAGGCGTGGAACAGATAGCTTGCGACTTCCTCGCCGTGGTACGCCTGGGTCTGCTCGACGAGGCGGAACGCTTCTTTGGCGATGACGACTCCGTCGGCGGGCATCTTGGCCGCTTTCTCGGCCCAGTACCGGGCGCGGGCCGCCACGGAGCCGGGATCGCATGTGTCAGTGAAGATTCCGAGCTGCTCGATCTCGCCCGCTTCGATGACGTCGCCGGTCAGCAGCAGGCGCCGGGCCAGAACCGGTCCCAACCGATGGAAGAACATGTGCAAGCTACCAAGCGCGGGACCGAGGAAGCGCGTTGCCGGCATTCCGATCTTGGTATCGCGGGCAATCACGGAGATGTCGGTCATCAACGCCATCTCGAAGCCGCCGCCAAGGGCGTAGCCGGCGATCTCCCCCACCGTCACCTTGGGGAAGCCCATGAAGTTGTGGTAGAAGCCAAATGACTTGCGGTCTACGGTGAGTCGTCTGCGTTGACTGGGGCGGCGCTTGGCCGCCGGATCGTCTTGACCGGCTGTGCCCTGCTTGCCGTACCAGCCGTACGCGTTGTTCATGTCGGCGCCGGTACTGAACACTCCTCCGGCGCCGCGCAGCAGCGCCACGGTGAGGTCGTCGTCGTCGGCCACGCGATCCAAGCAACGGGCCAGCGCGTCGCGCATGGCGGCGTCATAGGAGTTGCGTTGCTTGGGATTGTTCATGGTGATCGTCGCGATTCGCCGCTCCGGATCGACCTCGAAAAGCACGCGATCGTCCGGGGCGCTGGAGGCAGTCATCTGTCGGACTCCTTTCGCCGCCTGCCGAATTTGAATCCGGTCAGTTTCTCCGGCGGTGACGCCAACGTGTTGACCGCGCCGGTGCAGAGCACTTCGTCGTCGAGCAATAGCCGTGCCGTCGACGTGATCCCCCGTTCGACCTGCGAGCGGACGATGTCAAAACGCAGCTCGGTCAGTACCGGCGCCGGTCGGCGGAACGTCACGAGCAGGGATCGCGTCTTGCCGGAAAGGCCCGCGACGCAATTCTGATGCTGTATGACGCAGTCGAAAAAGACGCTGAGAAAACCGCCATGCACCAGCCCGGGCGGCCCCTCATAGACCAGGGGGAAGAAAACTCGGCCGCCGGCCTTCGCGGCATCGAGATGGTCGAACCGGTACTCCGGAAAGCACGGGTTGTAGGCACCGATGTCGGTGGCGTGATTGAGGTAAACCCGCCGCGGATCGTCGTCCATCACACCGATTCGGGGCGCGTTGTCCTGCGGAGCGGCGCCGGCCAGCTCGCTCTCCCATTCGGCGAACTTCGCCAGCATGGCGTCCACCGCCGGGTGGTCGTGCTCGAGGCTGAGCAGCAGTGAGCTGAGACGCCGCATGGCGCCGGCGGCGGCCACTGTCTGCGCCAGTGGCGCCTCGCCGAATTTGGCTCCCGATTTGGCATCGTGAGTGCTCGTCGAAGCGGGTATGGCTTGCCCTTCCTGAATGGCCATGCGACCCTCTTTTCGCCGGGTTGCGCCCGGC
This sequence comes from Mycobacterium sp., assembly GCA_035511785.1. Lineage (GTDB taxonomy): Bacteria > Actinomycetota > Actinomycetes > Mycobacteriales > Mycobacteriaceae > Mycobacterium. Next base: position 16,538 of record DATKEW010000468.1, on the reverse strand, counting down.
TATTTCCGTCGGCAGCGTTTCCTTGCTAACTTATACAGCGTATCAATCGCATTGCCTACTGTATGGGTAACTGTATCGGCGGAGAAAGGCCGGATTCGACGGTGAGTCACGAGGCCGGAAGGGCCGGCGCCGAGGGTTCGGTGACCGCGGACCGAGACGGCGCGGTTCTGCGGGTCACGCTCGATCGCCCATCTCGGCGTAACTCGTTGACCCAATTGATGATCGGGACTTTGGTCGACGCGTTGACCGATGCCGCCGCCGACGACTCGTTACGGGCGATCCACATCCGGGGCGCCGGAGACGACTTCTGCGCCGGTGCCGATTGGGTGGCCACCAACGATCGGCAACGTCCCCGCTCCGGTGATCTCGTGCGACGGATTCCCCATGCCGCCCATCGCGTGATCGAGCTCATCGGAAGCATTCAGCTGCCGGTCGTCTGCAGCGTGCGGGGATGGGCGGTGGGGTTTGGCTGCAACCTGGCGCTGGCCGCTGACTTCACCGTCGCCGCCACTGACGCCGTGTTCTGGGAGCCGTTCGTGGACCGTGGCTTCAGCCCGGATTCGGGTTCGACCTGGCTGCTACCCCGACTGGTCGGCCTGGCCCGGGCCAGGCGAATGCTGCTGCTCGGCGAAAAAGTCAGCGCGACGGATGCCGCCGATTGGGGATTGATTCACCAAGCAGTAAGCCCGTCGGAACTCGACAGCACCGTCGAGGAGCTGCTGGAACGGCTGGCCTGCGGACCGACGGTAGCGCTCGGGCTGGCCAAGCAGGGGCTGGGTTTCGGTCAGCATGCAACACTGGGCCAATCCCTGACACAGGAACTTTTCAATCTGGAACTATCTTGTCGGACAAGCGATTTCAAAGAGGGCCTGGAAGCTTTCCAGCAGCGACGAGCTCCGAAGTTCCGTGGCCGATGAGGAGCAGGGATGCCTACTGACTCGTTCGACACGATCAACTACGACGTCGACGGGCACACGGCCACCATCACGCTGAACCGTCCGGACGCTCTCAACGCGCTCAGCCCACAGATGATCACCGAACTCCGGGCCGCCTACGACGAGGCTGAGAACGACGACAAGGTGTGGCTGCTGGTCGTGACGGGCACCGGTCGCGCGTTCTGCACCGGGGCCGACGTCAAAGCCATTCCCGGCGACGGCAAGGTGATCTACGAACGGCCGTATCTCTCGACGTACGAACAGTGGGAAGCACCTCAGGAGGGCACACCCCCGTTCCGCCGAATGGCCAAGCCGCTGTTGACCGCGGTCAACGGTTTGTGCTGTGGCGCCGGCCTCGACTGGGTCACCACTTCGGACATCGTCATCGCGTCCGACCGCGCAACGTTCTTCGATCCCCACGTCAGCATCGGACTGGTGGCCGGGCGTGAGTTGGTGCGGCTGGCCCGGGTGCTGCCACGATCGGTCGCGCTGCGGATGGCGTTGATGGGCAAGCACGAGCGGATGAGCGCAGAGCGCGCCTTCGACCTGGGATTGATCAGCGAAGTCGTTGAGCACGATCGGCTGCTCGAGCGGGCCCACGAGATCGCCGGCATTGTCAATTCCAATGCGCCGCTGGCGGTTCGGGGGACGCGGCTGGCCATCCTCAAGGGCCTGGATCTGCCGCTGCACGAGGCCGAGATGCTTGCCGAAGCATTCCGCGAGCGCGTCCTGCGGACCGAGGATGCGCTGGAAGGGCCCAACGCCTTTGTGGAAAAGCGGCCACCGGATTGGCAGTGCCGATGAGTCCGCCGCCCTTCGAGACCATCCGGCTCGACGTCGACGCCGCCGACCACGTCGCCACCATCACGCTGAATCGGCCTGAGCAGCTCAACGCGTTCAACCGAACCATGTGTCAGGAGATGGTCCGAGCCTGGCGCATCGTCAAACTCGACGAGTCGGTGCATGCGGTTGTGCTGCGAGCAGCGGGCGGCCGGGCGTTCAGCGCCGGTCTGGACGTCAAGACGCCCTACGGCCAACCCGAAAACATCTGGAACCATGAAGATCCCGGTGAAGCGCTGAGCCCCAAGTGGCAAAAGATGTGGAAGCCCGTGGTGTGCGCCGTTCAGGGGATATGCACCGCGGGCGCGTTCTACTTCATCAACGAATCCGATGTAGTCATCTGCTCAACAGACGCGACGTTTTTCGATTCACACGTGTCGGCCGGCCTGGTATGCGCATTGGAGCCGATCGGCCTGATGCGGCGCATCGGTCTGGGCGAGACGTTGCGTATTGCGCTGATGGGCAACGATGAACGGGTCAGCGCTGACACCGCGCTGCGGATCGGGTTGGTGTCGGAGGTGGTGCCGCCGGACCAGCTGTTGGACCGGGCTCATGAGATCGCGGCGGCGATCGCCGCCAAGCCGCCGTCTGCGACCCAGGGCACCGTGAAAGCGATCTGGGAGTCGCTGGACAAGCCCTACCGAGCCGCCTTAGAGCAGGGGCTCATCTATACCCGGCTGGGCAATCCGCTCGGCGCCGCTGAACTGGCCGCCCAGAACGACGCCGACGGCGGGGCGGACAGGAGCGAACCGAAGATCCGCTGATGGCCGATCACCCGCTGAGTCAACGCATTGCCGATGTGCTGGGGCTGCAGCCAGACGCGCCCGCAATCGAGTACGACGGTCGATGGCTCTCCTGGGGTCAAGTCGCCGAGGCGGCGAGGCGCACCGCGTCATTGACATTTGAACACAACGCTGACCCGCGGATCGGGATACTGCTGCGCAACCGGCCCGGGCAGGTGGCGGCATTCCTCGGTGTGCTGCTGGCTGGCGGGACCGTGGTCACCATCAACCAGTCTCGCGGCGATGAGCGCACCAGAGCCGATATCGCCGCACTGCGACTGCCTCTGGTCCTCGGCGAACCCGACGATCTCGCGACGCTGGCGACCCCCGAGACCCCGACGTTCGCGATTTCGGCTCTTTTAGACGACGCTGCCCGGTCTCCGCGGCACACCGCCGCGTTCGCTGCCCGGCCCGGCGTGGCGGTGCGGATGTTGACCAGCGGAACCACCGGTCCTCCCAAACGAATTGACCTCAGTTATGACATGCTGGCGCACAGCGTGATGGGCCCCGATCCTGGCCACGCACCGCCGCCGACGGAGCTGCGACGCGGCGTGGCGATTGTCAACTCGCCGCTGGTGCATATCGGCGGTGTGTTCCGGGTGTTGCAATGCATCGCCGAGGCAAGACCCTTCGTGCTGCTGGAACGATTCGAGCTCAATGCGTGGGCGGACGCGGTGCGCCGGCACCGGCCCCGTGCGGTATCGCTGGTACCGGCTGCGTTGCGGACGGTGTTGCACTCAGGCCTGCCGCGAGCCGACCTGGACAGCATCCGCGCGGTCACCTGTGGCACGGCTCCGCTATCGGCCGACGATGCCGACGCCTTCACCGACAAGTACGGCATTCCGGTTTTGACCTCTTATGCCGCAACCGAATTCGGCGGCGGTGTCGCCGGCTGGACCCTCGACGATTACCAGAAGTACTGGCGCGCCAAACGCGGTAGCGTCGGTCGGGCCAACCCGGGCGCGCAGCTGCGGGTGGTCGACGATGACGGCACGGCGCGCGAGCCGAACCAGGTCGGCCTGCTGGAGGTAAAACCGGCACAACTTGGCCCGTCGGCGACGTGGATGCGGACCACGGATATGGCACGCATCGACGACGACGGCTTTGTCTGGATACTCGGGCGGGCCGATCAGGCGATCGTCCGGGGTGGGTTCAAGGTCATGCCCGACGACGTGCGCCTCGCGCTCGAGGCCCACCCGGCGGTGGCGGCCGCAGCGGTGATCGGGCGATCCGACGAGCGACTCGGGGAGACGCCGGTCGCCATGGTGCAAGTGCGCGGGTCGGAATCCACCGACGCCGATGCGCTGGTGGAATATCTGCGAACGCGACTGGCTCGCTACGAGATTCCCACCGAAATCGCGATCGTCGACGCGATCCCGCGAACTCCGTCGGGTAAAGCCGATCTGAGCGCGGTGCACCGCTTCTTCACTGAATCCGCCGCGCAGCGCGACCATGCCCGGTGACTTGACGGTCGCCGGCATCCTGCGACACCAAGCGCACTCTCGCGGTGACCACCCGCTCCTTGTCTGCGACGCCGAGCGCATCAGCTACGCCGACGCCGATCGCCGGTCGGCAGAGCTTGCCCGCGGACTGATCGCCCACGGTGGCGGCAAGGGAACCCATGTAGGCCTGCTCTACCCGAACGGCCCCGAGTTCGTCGTCGGGATGCTCGCGGCCGCACGAATCGGCGCTGTGGTGATCCCGTTTTCCACTTTCGTCACCGCCCGTGAGATGCGCGAGCAGCTGGTCGACAGCGACGTCGAAATTCTGTTGAGTGCCGCGTCATTTCGCTCTCACGATTATGTTGACCAACTGGCTCAGCTGGTAAACGCAGAGTTCGATTCCGACCAGCGGTTGTTCGCCACGGCCGTACCGCAGCTGCGCCAGGCCGGGATCAGCTACCGCCCGGATGCGGTGCGACGCATCCGGGATATCGAGCGGTTTTATCGGCTGGCCGCGACGGTCGATCCCGCGCTGCTGGCGGCGATGCAAGACGACGTCGATGGCTGCGATCCGTTGACCATCGTGTACACGTCGGGCTCCGCCAGCGCGCCTAAGGGAGTGGTGCACACGCACGCCGCCCTGCTCGGACATCAACAGAACCTCAACACGATTCGTGGTTTAACGACGGCAGACAAGCTGTTCTGCAATTCACCGTTCTTCTGGATCGGCGGGTTCGCGTTCGGCCTGTTGGCCTCGCTGGTCGCCGGGTCGACGCTGGTGTGCTCCATTGCCAGCGATGCCGGTGCGACACTCGACCTGCTCGAAACCGAAAAACCAAACGTAACAAACGGGTTCACGGCCGGGATCGCCCACCTGGCCAACCACCCGAGCTTCGCCGAGCGTGATCTGTCGTCGATGCGGCGCGGCAACCTGTACCCGATCATGCCGCCCGGTGCCCGCCCGGCCGACCCAGAACTGCGGCACAACATGCTGGGCATGACCGAAGCCGGCAGCGTCCTGCTGATCAGCGACGACGAATCCGACCAACCCGAGGAGCGACGCGGATCGTTCGGCAAGCCGGCACCGGGATTCCAGACCAAGATCATCGACCCTGACACCGCAGCAACCGTCGGCGTCGGCGCGATCGGCGAACTGTGCATCCGCGGGCCGTACGTGATGCAGCGGTATCACAAACGTAGTCGCGAAGACTGCTTCGACGCCGACGGCTGGTTCCACACCGGTGATTTGGTGCGCGCCGACGCCAACGGCTTCATGTACTTCGTCGGCCGGCTCAGCGCGATGATCAAAACGGCGGGCGCCAACGTTTCGGCGGCCGAGGTTGAACGGGCGATCAACAAGGTCACCGGCAGGCAGGCTCACGTCGTGGGCATACCCGACGCCGAACGGGGCGAGCTGGTTGCCGCGGCCGTCGTCGGTCCCGGTTTCGACGAAGCGGTGTTGCGCGAGCGGCTCACGGACGAATTGTCGGCGTACAAGATCCCCAAGCGCTTCATTGCCCTGTCGCAGAACGACGTTCCCCTGTTGTCCAGCGGCAAGGTCGACGCACAGCAACTGAAGCGGTTGTTCGATGCCTGACACCGTTGATCAGCTGGTGCGGCTGCAAGCCGCCGATCATGGCGCCAAGCCCATGGTGATCGATCCGGCATCCCGCATCAGCTATCGCGAACTCGGCACCACCACAGCCGAATTGGCCGCGGGGTTCGTCGACGCCGGTGTGGGCAAGGGCACTCGGGTGGGCCTGATCATGCCCAACAGCGTGCGCTGGGTGCAGGTCGCCGTCGCCCTGACCCGCATTGGCGCTGTGTTGGTTCCGTTGAGCACGTTGCTGAAAGCCGGCGAACTGATCACGCAGCTGCGGGCCGCTTCGGTGCAATTCCTGGTGAGCGTCGAGGAATTCCGTGGCCACCGCTACCTGGACGACCTACGACCCGTGCCGCAACTCGAACTTCCCGCCTTACGCCAAGTTTGGACGGTCAACCGGTTTGCCCGCGCCACCCCCAGTGAAGCGGCCCGCGGGATCGTAGACGCCATGACCGAGACGGTCACCGCCGCCGACCCGCTGGTCATCATGTTCACCTCGGGTAGCAGCGGGCCACCCAATGGGGTCACGCACTCGCACGGCAGCGCGTTGGGCGCGGTGCAGTCGGGCCTGGCGGCGCGCTGCATCACCTCCGACACCCGCTTGTATCTGCCGATGCCGTTCTTCTGGGTGGGCGGCTTCGGCAGCGGAATACTGTCCGTGCTACTGGCCGGTGCCACGCTGGTGACCGAAGAAACCCCGCGACCCGAAACCACCCTGCGACTGCTGGAAACCGAGCGCGTCACGCTGTTTCGCGGCTGGCCCGATCAGGCCGAAGCGCTGGCACGGCACGCGGAAACGGTTGGCGCTGATCTTTCGGCGTTGCGGCCGGGCAGCTTGGAAGCCCTGCTGCCGCCCGAGCAGCGGGCCGCACGCGGGGCACGGGCCACGCTGTTCGGCATGACGGAGGCGTTCGGACCGTATTGCGGCTATCCCGCCGACACGGACATGCCGGCCACAGCATGGGGCAGCTGTGGAAAACCGTTTTCCGGCATGGAGGTTCGCGCCGTCGATCCGGACAGCGGCCAGCCGGTTCCGGCGGGAACCGTTGGCATGATCCAGATCCGGGGGCCGCACACGCTGCGCGGCATTTGCGGTCGCAGCCGCGAAGACCTGTTTACCGTCGACGGCTTCTATCCCACCGGCGACCTCGGCCACCTCGACGAGGATGGGTTCCTGTTCTACCACGGCCGATCCGACGACATGTTCAAAATCAGCGGGGCCACCGTCTATCCCAGTGAGGTCGAGCGGGCGCTGCGGAGCATCGACGGCGTCGAGGGCGCCGTCGTCACCAACGTGCCCGGCGCGGCCGGTGAGCAAGTGGGTGCGGCTATCGTGTGTGGCAGACCCCTTACCACCGAACAGCTGCATTTGACGGCCCGAACGCTGCTAAGCGCCTTCAAGGTGCCGACGGTGTGGTTGTTGTTGGATTCCGACGACGACATTCCACGCGGATCCACCGGCAAGGTCGACATTCGCCGGTTGCGCGACATGTTGGTCGGCTGATTAGAGCAATTACTCTAAATCGTGTAAGTACCGAAGGGGCGATAACGGCGCTCAGCGCGTTGTAGAGATCAGTGGTTTCCCGCCGGATCTGCGTCATCAATAACCCGCCCTGCAGTGCGGTGAGCAGCGCGGAGGCAAGTGCGTCGGGATCGGCGCCGAGTTCGAGATCACCTCGGTCACGCCTCGTCAGCAGCGGGGCTTGGATCGCTAGGATCGTCTCGGTTTGACGCGCGATGACGGCTTGTAACAGTCCACGCCTGCCGCGGAAGTGATGGTAGATCTGCGATGGGCTGAGCCCACCGGCCGCATGGCCCGGAGGTGCGCCCAGCTACCAGTCGTGGCGTGACGCCGTACTGCGGGCCGAAGATCTCGGCGCGGACGCGATCTTCGGATACGACCACTTCCACAAGCCGTTTGCCACCATCGTCAACAACGAGTCGCGCTTGGACGAGCAACAACCCGACGTCAACAACTTCGAGGGATGGACCGCGCTCGCGTCGTGGGGGGAGATCACCAACCGAGCCGAGATCGGAATGCTGGTGACCGGCATGGGCTTTCGCAACCCCGAGTTGCTCGCCGACATGGCCCGCACCGTCGACCACATCAGCAAGGGGCGACTGATCCTGGGCCTTGGAGCCGGATGGTATCCCAAGGACTATGAAGTCTACGGATACGAATTCGGCACGGTCGGGTCGCGGATCGACCAGTTCATCGACGGCGTCGGTCGAGTCAAAAGCCGCTTAGGTCAACTGATTCCGGCCCCGGTGCGCGGCATTCCGATCTTGATCGGGGGTGCCGGCGAACGCAAGACCCTGCCGCTGGTCGGCCGGCACGCCGACATCTGGCACTCATTCCTCAACGTGGAAACGTTCCGTCAGAAAAACGACCTGGTCAACCAGCACGCGCAAAACGCCGGGCGCGACCCCGCGGCGATCGAGCGCTCGGTCGGCTGGCAGCCCGGTATGTATGCCGACGCCTTCGCCAAGGAGGGAGTCACCCTGCTCACCACCGAGATCCACCCGACCGACGAAGGTTACGACTTCACGGAGCTCGAAGAGTTGTTGGCGTGGCGCGGATAGCGCGAGTTACTGCCGCGTCCAGGGTTGACAGTTCCGCGACTCGAAGGCCTTCACAGTTGTGTTGATATTCGCGAACATCGGACCGACAGACATATTCGTCTGGAGTACATGGTCATGGTTCGCATCAGGCGTGCTGTAGGTGAACCACGCGCACATCGAGTCCTGGGTCGGCACATTGTTTATCCAAACCCCGAACGGCGACGCCGAACCGGCCGTGCGGTAAAGGCCTGGCGCTATGTCAGGCCCCACCACGAAGACACCGTTCCCGGGGATCGGGTCCATCGGATCGGCAAAGACCGGCGGCGCGAATGCGATGGCGGTCACGCAGGCGACGAATACGGCCGATGCGCGCGATACGAGCGTTAGGGGCATTTTTCTCTCCCTACGACGGGCCCACCTTAAAGGCAGCGTAGGCGTTAGCCCGCCGCGGTGCCAGACGCTTCAGCAACCACCCCGCGTGCGACGAGGTGGTCGATCAACGGACCCGCCCCGGCCGCGAGATGCTCCGACATCGCGGCCCGCGCGAGCTTGTCGTCGCGCTTTTTCAGCGCGGACAAGATCCTGCGATGGTCCTTCATTGACTGTTCCGGCCACCCCTCGATGGTGGGGAACACCGACTCAGGTGCGTAGCGCGTGATTTGCGACATCAGCTGGGCGAGCTTGGGCGAATCGGCGGCAACGTTGATGGCCCGGTGAAACTCGTGGTTGAGACGAACCGTCTTCTCGTGGTCGTCACCGGTATAGGCTTCTTCGAGCTCGGCCTGGATGTGCTTGAGTTCGCGCAGTTGGACGTCGGTGATGTTCGTCGCGGCGCGCGCAGCCAGCTCGCCCCCGACGTACGCCTGGATGTTGGCGACGTCGGCCAGGTCGCGCCCGGTGACCGGTAACACCACAAAGCCGCGGCGGGGCTGCTGGGTGATCAAGCCTTCGGCGCGCAGCGCGAACAGCGCCTCACGGACGGGCGTGACACTGATTCCCAATTCCGCGGCCAGCTGGTCCATGCGAATGTAGGACCCCGCGGCGTAGCTGCCGTCGAAGATTCTCTTGCGGACGAAGCGCGCGACGTCCTCGGAAAGTTGTGGCCGCGCAGCGAAATCCGGAATAGTCATCGCTTAGACCTGATACTCGGCGAGTAGCCGCTTGCTGATGATGGACTTCTGGATTTCGCTCGTTCCTTCGCCGATGAGCAGGAACGGCGCATCGCGCATCAGCCGCTCGATCTCGTATTCCTTGGAGTAACCGTAGCCGCCGTGAATCCGGAAGCTCTGCTGCGTGACCTCCGAACAGTATTCGCTGGCAAGGTATTTGGCCATGCCCGCCGCGACGTCGTTGCGTTCTCCTGAGTCTTTCAGCCGCGCGGCATTGACCATCATCAGGTGTGCGGCTTCGACTTTGGTCGCCATCTCGGCCAGCTGGAAAGCGATGGCCTGGTGCTCGGCAATCGGCTTGCCAAAGGTGTGACGTTGCTGCGCATAGCGCACCGCGAGCTCGAAGGCACGAATGCCGATGCCGCAGGCTCTCGCCGCCACGTTGACGCGGCCGACTTCGATGCCGTCCATCATCTGGAAGAACCCCTGTCCCGGCGTACCGCCGAGGATGTCGTCGGCGCTCGCCTGGCAGCCGTCGAAAATGAGCTCGGTGGTTTCGATCCCCTTGTAGCCCAATTTGTCGATCTTGCCGGGAATCGTCAGACCCGGCGCGACTTCGCCGAAACCGACCGGTTTCTCCACAAGAAACGCGGTCAAGTTGCGATGCGGCTTGTCCGAACCTTCGTCTGTGCGCACCAACACAGCCACCAGCGTCGACGTGGCGCCGTTGGTCAGCCACATCTTTTGGCCGTCGATGGTGTAGGTGCCATCGGAATTCCGTTTGGCCCGGGTGCGGATCGCGGCCACATCGGAGCCCAGCTCGGGCTCCGACATCGAAAACGCACCGCGGGATTCACCGATCGCCATCCGCGGTAGAAACCGCTGCTTCTGCTCGTCGGTGCCGTGCTGACGCAGCATGTACGCCACGATGAAGTGGGTATTGAGTACTCCGGACACGCTCATCCAGCCGCGCGCCAGCTCCTCGACGCATAGCGCGTACGTGAGCAGCGACTCCCCCAGACCGCCGTACTCCTGCGGAATCATCAGGCCGAACAGACCCATCTCCCGCATCTGGTCGACGATCTCTTGCGGATACGTATCGCCGCGTTCGAGTTCGGGTGCGTTGGGAATGACTTCCTTGTCGACGAATTGCCTTACCGTAGCGATGATCTCGGTTTGAAATTCGGTCAGGCCGAGAGTCTGCGCGAGTTTGGTCATGCGCTGTTCTTCCCTTCCGTTGTCTCAGCAGCCGATAGTCTGCGCGCTCGTCAGGCGCCCGATGTCGGCGGTCGTCAATCCCAAGTACCGCGCGAGCACGCCGGCGGTGTCTTGTCCCAGGGCGGGCGCCGGCGCGCTGGCGGGATGGCTGCCATCGAACGCGGCCGGCATGCCGGGGGCGAGATAGTCTCCGACACCGGGTTGGTGCAGCCGGGAAAAGAGTGGGTTAGCGGTCACCTTAGGGCCTTCCGCGACCTCTGCGAAGGTGCTGTACCGCTCAAACAAAATGGTGGTTTTCGACAATGCCCCGGTCACCTCTTGGGCCGTGCGATCAGCGAACCAGGTGGCGAACAGCCCGGAGAGCACGTCGCGGTACCGGTAGCGGTCCCCTTCGCGGGCGAAGTCCACGCCCAGAGCCTCGGCGAGCGCCGACACCGCGGCCCCGGTGCCCGTCACCCCGACCAGGTCACGAAAGTGCCTCCCGGTCAACGTGACGACCATGAACGCGACCCCGTCACGACTGGTGAAGTCCTGACCGTACTGGCCGTAGATGGCGTTGCCCAGACGCTGGCGTTGGGTGCCGTTCACCTGAGGCTCGGTCAGCAGTCCCAAATTTCCCGCCGTGGCGAGCGCGACATCCTCCAGCGCCAGACTGATGCGCGCACCCACCCCGGACTGGTCGCGGCGGCGCAGGGCGGTGACGACTGCCAGTGCGGCATACAGGCCGCAGCACACATCCCAGGCCGGCAACACGTGGTTGATCGGACCTGCGTGATCGGCCGGTCCGGTGACGAGCGGGAATCCGATACCCGCGTTCACGGTGTAGTCCACTCCTGTGGAACCGTCGCCACGCCCGAGCAGCTGAACATGGATCACGTCGGAACGCTTGGCAGCCAATAGATCGTGGCTGAGCCACGACAGACCGGCGGCGTTGGTGACGACGATGCCGTCGCCCTCAACGATCAGTCGCTGAACCAGTTCCTGCCCTTCGGGCGAGCGCAGATCGATGGTGGCCGAACGCTTTCCCTTGTTCAGGCCGGTCCAATAGATCGACGTGCCGTCTGCGGCCAGTGGCCAGCGCTGCACGTCGGAGGCGCCGCCGATCGGATCGATTCGGATCACCTGCGCACCAAGCTGTCCCAGCGTCATGCCGCACAGCGGTGCGGCGACGAAACTCGACACCTCGACGACGGTAAGGCCGCTCAGCGGCAACTCGGTCACGCCGGCGCGACCCGTTCGAAGACCGCGGCAAGCCCCTGTCCACCGCCGATGCACATGGTCTCCAGCCCGTAGCGCGCTTCACGCCGATTGAGTTCGCGCGCCAGGCAGGCTAGCATCCTGCCACCGGTCGCGCCGACCGGATGGCCCAACGAGATTCCGGAACCGTGCACATTGGTTCGTTCGTGGTCGGCGGCGCCGAAGTTCCATTCCCGCATCACCGCGAGCGCTTGTGCGGCAAAGGCTTCGTTGAGTTCGACGAGGTCGATGTCGGACAGTTCCAGGCCCGCCTTGGCGAGCGCAACTTCGGTCGCCGGCACTGGACCGATGCCCATGATGTCGGGTGCCACGCCAGCCAGCCCCCACGAGACCATGCGGACCAACGGCCTCAGCGCATGTTCGGCTGCCTTCTCGCGAGTCGTCACCACACACATGGACGCCGCGTCGTTTTGTCCGCTGGCATTGCCGGCAGTTACCGTGGCCTCCGGATCTTCAGCCAGCAGAACGGGTTTGAGCTTGCCCAATGACTCCACCGACGTGTCGGCGCGCGGATGCTCATCGGTGTCGACCAGTTCCTCACCGTGCCGGGTGCGCACGCCGACCGGAATGATCTCCTCGGCGAGGATGCCGTCCTTCTGCGCTGCCACCGCACGCTGGTGTGACCGCACCGCGAGCTCGTCCTGCTCCAGACGCGAAATGCCGTACTGGCGGCGCAAATTCTCGGCGGTCTGAAGCATCCCACCCGGAACCGGGTACTGCCGTCCGCCGGCAGTGGTGCGCCCCCGAGTCAGCCCGTCATGCACTCGAACACCGCCGCGGGCACCACCCCAACGCATATCGGTGGAATAGAACGCGACGTTGCTCATGCTTTCGCATCCGCCGGCGACCACGAGGTCGTGGTCGCCATTGCCCACCTGCAGACACGCCTGGATCACCGCCTGCAGGCCCGACCCGCACCGGCGGTCGACCTGCATGCCGGGAACCGTCACGGGCAGGCCGGAATCCAATGCCACCACTCGGCCGATCGCCGGCGCCTCGCTGCTCGGATAGCAGTGCCCGAGAACGACGTCCTGCACCGCCTCGGGCGTGAGTCCGGTTCGCTCGAGTAGCCCTTTCAGCGCCGCGACGCCCAGGTCGACCGCGGTCTGCGACTTGAACATTCCGCCGTAGCGGCCGATCGGTGTCCGTACGGGCTCACAAATAACGGCTTCGCGCATCGCTACCTCTCGTCTGGCGCTCAGATGTGCCGGCCGCCGGTGACTTCCATAACGGTGCCGGTCATATACGAGGAAAGATCGGAGGCCAGGAACAAGGCGACGCTGGCGACCTCGCTGGGCTCTCCCGCCCGGCCCATCGGAACCTCGGCAACCTTTTGATCCCAAATACGTTGCGGCATAGCTTCTGTCATGGCAGAGCGAATCAAGCCGGGAGCGATCGCATTAACGCGCACGCCCAAATAGGCCAGCTCCTTGGCGGCAGCCTTGGTCATCCCGATGATCCCGGCCTTGGCCGCCGAGTAATTGGTCTGGCCGACCATGCCGACCTTGCCGGACACGGACGACATGTTCACAATGGCGCCACGTTTGTTTTCCCGCATAATCGCCGCCGCCAGCCGGGTGCCGTTCCAGGTCCCCTTCAGGTGCACGTCGATGACCTGATCGAATTGTTCTTCGGTCATCTTGCGCATCGTCGCGTCGCGGGTGATCCCGGCGTTGTTGACCATGATGTCCAGGCCGCCGAAACGCTCGACCGCGGTCTGGATCAAGGTCTCGACCTCGGCCGCTTGAGTCACATCGCAGCGGACCGCCACGGCAACCTCGTCACCGCCCAGCTGCTTGGCCGCGGCTTCGGTCGCCTCGAGATTGACGTCTCCGAGCACGACGCGTGCGCCCTCAGCAACGAATCTCTCCGCGATCGCGAAACCCAGACCTTGTGCACCACCTGTGACCACCGCAGCCTGACCGCTCAGCAACGACACTGAAGATCACTCATCCTTACCTGTGCTTGGTTGCGCCCTGAGGGGGCACGGTCGCTCGAATATCATATTTCATATAGGATCCTGCCCGGAGCCGGGGCCCAACCAGGGGCGGTTGAGATGCCTCACCCACGGGGTCGAGCGCCACCTGCCAACGAGGAGCGTCTAGTACATGACCACCGCTGACGGCACCGAACGTGCCGAAGTCTGCGACGATGACTTCCAAGCGATCCTTGACCAGACCCGTCACTTCGTCCGCAACGCCGTGATCCCACGCGAGCAGGAGATCCAGGCAGACGATCGGGTGCCTGACGATATCCGCGACCAGGCCAAGAAGATGGGGTTGTTCGGCTACGCGATTCCCCAGCGGTGGGGCGGCCTTGGCCTGCACCTCGTTCAGGATGTCGAGCTGGCGATGGAGCTGGGCTACACCTCGCTGGCGCTGCGGTCGATGTTCGGCACCAACAACGGCATCGCCGGACAGGTCCTCGTCGGCTTCGGCACCGACGAGCAGAAGAAGCGCTGGCTGGAGCCGATGGCGTCGGGCGAGGTCGTCGCCTCGTTTGCGCTGACCGAGCCGGGCGCGGGATCGAACCCGGCGGGCCTACGAACCAAAGCCGTTCGCGACGGCGATAATTGGGTGATTTCCGGGCAGAAGCGCTTCATCACCAACGCGCCCGTCGCCGACCTGTTTGTGGTGTTTGCGCGTACCCGCCCGGCCGACGACCGCGGCCCGGGGATCGCAGTCTTTCTGGTTCCCGCGGATGCCGCGGGCGTCGAGGTCGGCGCCAAGGACGCCAAGATGGGGCAGGAAGGAGCGTGGACCGCCGATGTCATCTTCGACGACGTCCGAGTGGGGACCGGCGCGCTGATCGGCGGCAGCGAAGACCTCGGTTATCGGGCTGCATTGACCTCTTTGGCGCGCGGCCGGGTGCACATCGCGGCGCTCGCGGTGGGCGCCGCCCAACGCGCACTCGACGAATCGGTGTCGTATGCCGCCACCGCGACGCAAGGCGGGACGCCGATCGGAAGCTTCCAATTGGTGCAGGCGATGATCGCAGACCAGCAGACCGGGGTGCTGGCCGGCCGCGCGCTGGTCCGCGACGCGGCCCGGCTGTGGGTCACCAACCAGGATCGCCGGGTCGCGCCGTCGGCGGCGAAGTTATTCTGCACCGAAATGGCCGGCAAGGTCGCGGATCTCGCGGTGCAGATTCACGGCGGCACCGGCTACATGCGTGGCGTGCCGGTCGAACGGATCTACCGCGACGTGCGACTGCTACGGCTCTACGAGGGCACCAGCGAGATTCAGCGTCTCATCATCGGGTCGAACCTGGTCAGGGCGGCACAGCGATGAGCGGCCGACTCACGGGCAGGGTGACGTCCACACAGAACTGATCCCGTGCCGCGACCGGCCGGTCAGCTGAGCAGTTCGACCGTCTCCAAGTCACGGATCGCCCGACAGCCCCGCCCCAACATGGTCAGCACCATGTCGTCGCCGCGCTCGGTGGCGGTGGCGAAGGCAAAACCGAGGGCCGAGATCAGCAGGGCCTGGATCATCCCGAGCCGGTAATCGCGCCAACAAGTTTCACGGTCGTAGCCGGTGACTCCGTGGCCCAGTAGCGCGCGGTAATACTCCTCGACAAGGTCGTCCTCGATTGCCGAGCGCAGCGGCGAATTCAGGCTGGTTGCCGTGAAATAGGCGAGATCCCTTGCCGGAAGGCCCACGCCGAGCGTCTGCCAGTCAACCACGCTCACCCGGTTCCGACCCGGATCGAACAACAGGTTGTCCAGCCGATAGTCCCCATGCAGCAGCGCGAACCGATCCCGCTCGGCAAAGAGCCAGGGGGTCACCAAACCCATTGCTGTAGTGAAGGTCTCGCGGTCCTCGGCGCTCATTCGATCGCCGAGCTTTTCCAGGGTGATATCGGCGCTCATCTTCGCCACCTCACCAAGGCCCTTAGCGGAAGCCTCGTCCGGGACGGGAAACGCGAGGCCGGGAAGATCCAGCCAGACGGGATCGCACCAGCTGGGCCCGTGCAATCCGGCCAGCGCCACGACGGCCAGTCGCGCCTCCTGCTCGCCGCAGCCCGCGATCTGATCGCCCTGCACCGCGGGCGCTTGATCGGCGAGCAGAAGTGCATAGTCCAAGGCGTCCTCGGTGATCTCGCAGTAGAAGCACCGCGGCGTGGGCACCCGCACCCGGTCGGCGACCGTGGTGTAGAACGCGCACTCGCTGCGGTAACCGATGGTGACGCGGTCGCGCACGGTGTCGTCCTGGGCCGGCAGTTTGATCACGAATGTTGGTGGCAAGTCACCGGGATCTGTCGCATATCTGGCCGTCACCCGGTAGGTCGCCCCGGTCTGGCCGGTGCCGATGGCAACCACGTCGACGTGCGACACCTCGACAGGTGCGCGGCGTCCACTGAGCGCGGCCGACAACCATTCGGGGGTTACATCGGCGGGGTACCGCGGAATCGACACCACAGCGCTCATACGCAGGCCTCCAGCATCAAACGGTCGGTCGACCGATCAACTGTAAGGCATACCGCAAGACCCGCAGCTAACCACGGTGGTCGTGTCAGCGACGATGTGCCACTCCACGGCCCGGCGCCGCTGCCGCCAGAATTCGCCGAAGCGTCGACCCCCGGCGAGTTACTACTGCAATGCTTTCCCCTTGTGTGTCATCGGGAACCGGTGCCGCAGCGACGGTGGCGTCCGGCTCGTCGCCGCGGCGGATGCCCATCGCTCGCCCGGCGCTCCAGTAGGCCTGGGCGTGTATCTCGGACTTGGGAAAACCGAATTCGTCGCGCAGCCGCGCTCGGATGTGCTTGAGTGTCGTGGCCTACGGTGTCGC
>DATKEW010000467.1:0-15750 GCA_035511785.1 Mycobacterium sp. | reverse complement strand
GACTCGATCGTGCCGGATTCCGACAACATGGCCTACGACATGCACGAGATCCTGCTGCGGATCTTCGACGACGGCGACTTCCTCGACGTCGCCGCGCAGGCCGGGCCGGCGATCATCACCGGCTACGCCCGGGTCGACGGGCGTCCGGTCGGCGTGGTCGCCAACCAGCCCATGCACCTGTCCGGGTCGATCGACAACGAAGCCTCCGACAAGGCAACCCGGTTCATCCGGTTCTGCGACATGTTCGAAATCCCCCTGGTGTTCGTCGTCGACACCCCCGGATTCTTGCCGGGGGCCGAGCAGGAGAAGAACGGCATCATCAAGCGCGGCGGCCGGTTCCTGTCTGCCGTGGTGGAAGCTGACGTGCCGAAGGTGACGATCACGATCCGCAAGTCCTACGGCGGCGCCTACGCCGTGATGGGGTCTCGGCAGCTGACCGCCGACTTCAACTTCGCCTGGCCGACCGCGCGCATCGCGGTGATCGGCGCCGAGGGCGCCGCGCAACTGCTGATGAAGCGCTTCCCGGACCCGACCACACCCGAGGCGCAGCAGATCAAGAAGGACTTCATCGAGGGCTACAACCTCAACATGGCGATCCCATGGATCGCCGCCGAGCGCGGGTTCATCGACGCAGTGATCGAGCCGCACGACACCCGACTGTTGCTGCGCAAGTCGCTACATCTGTTGCGAGACAAGCAGCTGTGGTGGCGGGTGAGCCGCAAGCACTCGCTGCTTCCGATCTAGCCTCACAGCGCGAGCGCTCCCCCGACAAGTTCGTCGAACCGCTCGAGCGCCTCGTCGGAGTCGGCGTCGATACCCCGTAGCGGCCCGCGGTCGGCGAGATAGCGCTGCGCATACAGCCGGGCGACGAGCGCCTTGCGGTCGGTGCCGCGGGTTTCCCGCTCCCAGGCGGCCTGCTCGGTGAGCAAGGCACCGGCATAGACGTCTCCCATGAACTGGGCCAGCGGGAACAGCCGCGCCTCGGCCACGTTGCGGTCCAGTTTCGTCCACGCGGTGATCGCGGCGTCGAGATCCTCGATGCGACGCGCGACCAGGCCGGTGGTTTCGTCGTCGTCGGAAACCGACACGGCGTCATGTAGCCGCGCCAGCAGCGTCTCGTGCGCCCGCGTCTGCTCGATACCGCGCCGCACGTCGAGACACAGGATGTTGTCGGGGCCCTCCCAGATGGTGTTCACCTGCGCGTCGCGCAGCAGCCGCGCTACCGGCCAGGTCTCGATGTAGCCGTTTCCGCCGTGGATCTCGATCGCGTCGGACGCGGCAGTGATCCCCAGCCGGCACACCTTGAGCTTGGTGACGGGCACGGCGATGCGCTGCCGAATGCTTCGGGGCTGACGATGGTTGGTGGCTCCGGTGCCGTCGAAAACCATTGCCTGCGCTGCTTCGACGTCGACGATCAGCTCGGCCAGCTTGCGCCGCATCAGCGGCTTGTCGATGAGCGCGCCGCCGAACGCCGACCGCTGCCGGGCGTAGCACAGCGACTCGACCAGGGCGCGGCGCGCGTTACCGAGCCCGAACAAGGCGATTCCGAGACGCGCGGCGTTGGTCAGTTCCATCATGCGGCCGAGTCCCTTGCCGTCGGAGGGTCCCGCTTGGCTTTCTGAGGCGCTCGGTTCGCCGGACAGCAGAAAGGCTTCCGCGTTGACGAACTCGACCTCGCCGGAGGCCACCGAGCGGGTGCCGAGCTTGTCCTTCAACCGCCGGATCCGCACGCCGTTACGCGAACCGTCGCGCCGCGTGCGGAGCACGAGGAAATTGGCGACGCCGCGGGTCGAGTCGGGCGCGCCCTCGGGTTTGGCCAGCACGACGAACGCCTCCCCCGCGCAGTTGGACGCAAACCATTTGAAGCCGTTCAGCAGCCATGCGTCGCCGCTACGCTCACCTGATCTTCGAGCCGTTGTTTCCAGCGCGCCGAGGTCGGAGCCGCCGGTGCGTTCCGTCAGCAGCTGCGCGGTCTCGCCCGCCCACTCGCCGGAGTCGAATTTGGCCAGAACGTGCTCTCGCACGTCGGGCGGCGCATAGGCGGCGACGAGCGACTGGACCATGCCGCCCCCGGTGCCCAGCGCGCATCCCATCCCGATGTCGGCCTGATTGAGCAGATAGTTGGACGCGAACATCGCCAGTGACGAGCTCACCTTGGCGGCTCGCCCCTCCGCGCGCAGCGCCTGCTGGGCATCCAGCACCGCGCGTTTGGATTGCGTGAACGATGCCGGCATCACGACGCGGCTGATGTCGTGCCCCCAGCGGTCGTAGCGTTCGAGCCGGGGCGGGTTGCGGTCGGTCTCGTCGGCCCAGCGCGCCACCGGTCCGCCCATCAGCTCACCCATTTGCGTCAGGTGGCGCTGTGCCAGCGCCAGCTCATCGCGCCCCAGGTAGTAGGCCATGGTGAACTGCAGCGTGGGGTCGGTGAGGTACCAATTGAGACCCACGGCTCCGCGGTAGTTCGCCGTCCGGTAGCGCTGCGCCTTTTCTTCAGTGGAGAAGGGCAGCCTGTCCACTGCCTCGACGTCGTAGGTGCTCATGTCGCGACGGTATTACAGCCGAAACGCGGGGTGAAGACGCTCAGCGCCGCGCGCCGGCCGGCCCGATAAATCCGGCGAGTGCGTCGCCCTCCGCGGCGGCGCCAAAGGCGGTGGGGTGTAAGGGAACCGCGGGATCCTTCACCCCATATCCCTCAAAGAAGCGGTCAGCCGGTGGGGCGCATATGTCGTGGCCCTGCGACATCGGCCGGGCGTCGAAATAGTCGATCCCCTTGCCGGCGGCAAGTAGCCGTTGCCGGTCGTCGAGCTCATTGAGTTTGGCCTGCAAGTAGTCCGAGTCGTGCGGCAACACCGGCTGCCCGGGAAAGCATCCACCGGGCCGGATCAGGGTCCCGTACCCCACGAAAACGATCCGTGCGTTCGGCGCCTCGGCGCGAACCTCGTCGATCAGCATGCTCCACCCCCGCACATGCCCGTCGATCGCTGCCGAAATCCGGTCGACGTCGCCGACCACGAAACCCCCGGTGCACGGCGCCGGGTTGGGCGATTTGACCTCGCACCCTTCGGCGTCGGCGGCCAGCCCGACGTCATTGGCCCCGACGGTGATGGTGATGAGGTCGGTGGTCGCACGGACCGCGTCGATCTGGCGTCCGATCATCCCGTTCGTCGTCTCTTGCGCGCGATCGGTGATGTTTTCGGTGGTCGCGCCGGTGCAGGTGGCGTCGGTGAACGTGGTCGCCGTGAGCCGCCGCGCCAGCACCGAGGGGTAGTCGTTGGTCGACTTGCGGCATCCGGTGGGTGGAGCGGGGTCCGGCACGCCCGGCGCGGCCGCCATGGAGTCGCCCAGCGCGACATAGTTCAGCCGATCAGGCGACGGGCTGGCCGTAAGCGGGCCGGCGCAAGCGACCGCCACGGCACCGACCAGCGATGCGAGACACAGGCGCATCGAGACCATATATCCCAGTTTTTCATCCCGCGTGGTCTGCTGTGGCACCGCCGCCACAGGCCGCGAAAATCAAAGTCCGCAAAGAAGATCAGCGCCGGCTTATATCGGTGCCAAAAACTCGGACGTGTAGAACTCCGCCGGATTTTGGGAATGTGGATCCGGGCGCTCGATAATCACCCAGACGCCCGTCGTGCCCTGCCGGAGGGTGTCTTGAACGGTCACCGTTGCGCTGCCGGCCGCGTCGGTGTCCATTCCGGTAAAGGCAGTGCCGGGATCCCCGGGCCCGCAAGTAGCCGACGACGGACGGGGTTCCTGAATCAGGCCGACGTCGAAATGGGTACCCGGGTCGGGGGCGTCCACCAGATGCACTTCCGCGATCGCTTTTGACCCGGCCGTATGTATCACGGCTGAACCGGTGCCCAGCGCCGGACGCGGAACCATCGCCCCCGTGGTCATCAGGCTGAAGTCGCAACTGCGAAGATCGCTGTCCAAGCTCACCGTCGTGCCGCCCTCGGCGGCGGCCTTGATGATTTCAAATGTCGCCGCCGGGGAGATCACCACAGTCAGTGTTGCTGCGCATATCCCCACGCGTCTCAGTGTGTGCATTGGGCCCCCTTTTTACGGCTTTGTTAGCTTCCCCACAGGAGAAGTAGGTATTGACCCCTATTGGCCGGCATTAAACGTCCGGCAGCGAATTACTGAAACGTAAATTATTGGCTGTTATTTGACGGATGCCGAATTACCACCGCGCAGATAATAAATACTCATGCAATACACGCGCTTTAGCGTGCTGCACGCTTGATATCAGGGCTTGATGCGGATCTCTCCCGGCGACCACCATCCGCTGCGGGTTGCGGTGCCCAGGTCAAGTTGCGCGGGATGGGCGTCGGCGATGGTGTCGAACTTGCGCAGCGAACCCCAGTCGCGGCCCCAGTCGCGGGACAAGTAGGTGGACATCACGTGGGCGCGCAGCAGCAGATCAGTGATGCCCAGCAGGCCGCCGTTGACGCCGTCTTCCCAGGTGTCGGTGTCCTGCTTCTTGGCGTTGTAGTCCGGCGTGATGCGGAATTTCGGGATGTCGGTGACGCCGTTGACGTGCAGCATCGGCTGCTGGCACGGGAAGGCCAGGCCGACCGCCCAGTCCATCAGCACAGGCTGCGACGAGCCGATGTACTCCTGCAGGGAGCGCAGCTCCGGCACGCGCGGCGGCGTCACCGCGATCCAGTCTTCCGGCGTCAGGGATAGATCCTCGGCGACGACCCGGACCGCAACCGTGTCGACGGGCATCTGGGACCGGGCGAAGCGCAGGTTGCGCCACACCTTCGGCTGTTCCCCGTACAGGTCGTAGGGCACCAGCCGCCCAGCCGGCACCACGTCACCGCCCGGACCGGGCTTGCCGTATTCGAGGACGACGGTCTGGCCGGAGGTGTGGCCGTGCAGCACGCTTTTGCCCGCGATCGTGCCCGCGGCGGTCACCACCAGCAGGGGATGCCCGTCGTCCGGTTTGGGCAGCTGGTACCACGCCGACGCTAGCCTGCTCTGCTGTTGAGGGCCGGTGGTGTAGCTACCGGCCAGCGGAACCTGATCGGGATTGAGGCCGTAGGGCAGCGGTACCACGGACCCGTTGATGCCCGGTGCCGTTAGCTTGGTCGGCGCATCCCAGTCGTAATCGGTCCCGGGCTGCGGCACCGAAGTCTCTCGGATCGCCTCGGCCAGGGTACGTTCCGGTACGCCGTTGGGGCTGAATCCTATTGGGTTGACGCCACCCAGTGGGCCCAACGGGCCGTAATTGCCGGGCTCTCCTGTTTTGAGGGGCGGCATGAAGCCCGCATTGCTGTCCGGCTCGACGAGCACGTCGTCGGCCAGTCCGCAGCCCCCGGCGAATTCACGCAAGTTGTCCCAGCCGTTGGAGTAGGTGGGGTACTGGCGCACGATTCCGGCCACCATAGATGCGACGAACACCAGCGCCATGAATCCGGCCGCGATCGGCACCGGCGCTGCCGTCACTGTCCGCGCCAGCCGGCCCTCGCCGTGACCCCGCGACGCGAAGTGCAACCATGTCGCCCAGAGTGCCGCGATCTCGAACAGTATGAAAAAGATTGTGCTGATGGTGATTCCGGCGAGCTTCGGCATGGCGCTGTTGAACGGGACGCCGTAACTGGAGACGTACCACCAGCCATTCGTGGTGGCGAAGCACAGCGCCAGCACGAACAACACCGCGGCCAGGAACGCCATGCGGTTGCGCGACGAGCGCAGCACCTCATGCGACACCAGCACCGTGGTCAGCGCGGCCATCGCCGCGCCCACCGCGGCAAACAGCCCGAAGTGGTGCACCCACTTGGTCGGGGTGAACATCAGGAAGAACATCGTGGCGAAGATGACACCCATCAACCGCCACGCCGGCCCACGGGCCACACCGGGAATCCGCTTGCGCCGCAACATGATGAACACCGCCGTGAACAGGCATAGCGCGGTGATCAAAAACCCGAAGCGGCGCGACAACGAACCGTCGACGGTCGGCAAGATGAGGTAGTAGTAGCGCAGGTTCTCGGTGTACCATGCCTGGCTCGGGCCGATCGCGGTGCGAATCCGGGTGGCTTCCAACACCGTTGACAGGGTCTGGTCGGCGAACACCACGGTCAGGATGACGAAGGCGGCCGCCAGCAGCGGGGCCACCAGCGGCCAGGTGCCGACCAAGCGATGCCGGTGGACCAATATTCGCAGAATCGGACGGCCACCGGCCACCAGCGCGGCCACCGCGATCAGGCCGGTGGGCTGCACCCCCAGGGTGAACGCGGCGGTCACCACCGCCAGTGCCGCGGGCGTTAGCCGAGAGGCGCACATCGACCGCTCGATCAGCACCCAGGTGATCAGTGAACCGAGCGCGATGATCGGCTCCGGGCGAAGACCGTTGTTGAACGGCATCCACGCGGTTAGCAGCACCATGCCCGCCGCCCAGTTCGCGGCCTTGCTGGACGTCACCGCCGGCCCCAATCGGGGCAGCACCTCACGCGACAGCAGCAGCCAGCAGACCAGCCCCGCGACCAGGTCCGGCAGTCGCATCCACAGGCTGCCGTCGCTGACGTGGGTCATCAGCGCCAGGAGGTTGTAGTACCAGCCGAACGGGTCCTCCGGGCTGCCGAACCAGCGGAAGTAGTTGGACATGTAGCCGGCGTGGTCGGCGACCCGGGCCATGCCGAGGATGTAGCCATCGTCGGAGGAATTCGCGCCGATTAGATGCCACAGCAGGAACCCGAATATCACCGTGGCGTCGATCAGCGTGAACTTTCGCCAGCGGGTCGGAATCCACCGGTGCATGCGGCGCCCGTCCAACTGGTCCAGGCGCCACAGCGCGACCAGCGCGACGATGGTGGACACGATGGCCAGCACCATCGCAGCCAGTTTCAACGTCGTCGGGGTGGTGGAGAACCGGGTGTCAATGGTCGCCGAGAGCTTCAGCCCGGGCGGAGCGGGACCGGTCAGATCGGTGAACACCCCGACGATCTGGGGGCGCAGGTTGGGATCGGAGAAACCACCGCGCACCGGCTTGCCCGACGGATCGGTCAACCCGACGACGGTGGCGAAGGTGCCTGCGCGTGTGGAAGTGATCTCGATGCGCTGGCACTGCGGGGACGCCGCCCGATCGCGCGGCACGCTGGCGACCACCACATTGCGGTCGGTGACGTCGACGCGTTGGCGGCTGACGACGACGAACAACGCGTTGAGTGCCGCGTCCTTGCCGTTCTTGGGGCCGGTGCTCAGCACGACTCCGCCGTCGGGCGGCAGGCTGCGCACCACAGCGCACGGCACGGTGGCCGTCACGTCCACCGGAGTCAGCGAAATAAGCGGTGCCGTAACGCTATTCAGCTGGCCGTTCTGTGGCCAGTTGAGCGTCGCGGTGGTCTGCACGACGGGCAGCAGCGGTGTGGCGACCGACAAGACGAAACCGATCAGCCCCGCGATCGTCGCGACCCAGCGCGTCACCCGCACATCTTGACGGGGGGCCGCTGTATCTTTGCGGTTCCTGACGGTGGTGACGCTCATGGCAGGGCCCGAATCGGTCCTTGCCGGCTCCAGCCGCGCACTGTGACCACACCCTGTTCGACAACGGCATTCGGAGCCTGATCGGCCGGCACCAACGGGTAGTACTTCTCGACCGATCCCCAGTCGCGATACCAGTCGCTGCGCAGGTACGTAGAGATCGTCGACGTGCGCAGCAGCGCCTGGGTGAACAGAAACGGACCGCCGGCCTCGCTGGTCTGCCACCCGTTCGACGACGCCGCCGTCTGTTTGTGATCAGGCAGGATGCGGTATTGCGGAAGTTCGGCGACGCCAAGGTGTTCGGAGAACGGCCGCTGGCAGGGGAAGTTTGCGGCCGTCGCGATGTCCATCAGCACCGGCGTGTGCGATCCGATGAATTGCTGCAGGGTCTGCAGCACCGGGACCCGCGGCGGGGTGAACGCGAACCACTGCTCGGAACTGAGGTTCGGGTCGTAGGCGACGATGCGTGCCACGTTGGCCTCCGGGGGCGCCCAGGTTAGCGGGAACCGCAGATTGCGCCACGCCGGCTGCGGCCCGATGTCGATCGGCTGCACCTCCGCGAGCGGCTGGGTGGTGCCGTCGGGGCGAGCGGCGCCCCACTGCAATTTCAGCGACTGCCCGTAGGTGAAGGTGCCATCCTCTTTGTACGACCAGATGGCACCGGCGGCGGAGACCACCACCAGCGGCCGGTCCGGACTGCGCGGCGGCAACTGGTACCAGGCCGAGGTCGCGGTGGCGGCCAGCGAATTTTCGCCGTAGCTGCCGATCACCGGTGTGCGGGTCGGGTCGAGGCCGAACGGTAATGCCACATGCGACCCGTTCACCCCGACCGGGCCTTTCCCGCCGGCCGTGCCCGCGGAGTCACTCATGGTGGCGTTGGGCTTGTTGGGTGACGCGTCGGAATTCACCACCCCCGGTTTGGTCACCACCGGGTAGGACCTCAGGTCATCGCCCACCCCTCCGGGTTTGAAGCCGACGGGGTTGATTCCCCCGAGCGGGCCCGCGGGGCCGAATTGCTGCCCGCCAAGCGGCTGCAGCAGACCGACATTGGGGTCTGGTTCGGCCAGCACGTCATCGCCCATCGCGCAACTGGTGGACGATAGCCCCGATGCAATTGCGGCCAGGTTGGCCTTGGCGGTGGTGTAGAGCGGGTAGCGGAAGACGGCGGCTTTGGCCAGCGAGCCGACCTCGCCCAGGACCATGATCGTCGCGACCACCAGCAGCGGCGTGGAGGCCAGGACGCGGTTGCGCCGGTTGTCCTTGACTTCGGTGTGCCCGGCGTAATCCATGCGGAAGTGGTACCAGGCGGCCAGCAGCCCGGTGAGGATCGACAGGGTGAGGAACATCGACGTCACCGGGTGGCTGGCGATGACGGGCGGGATGTCGTACCACGGGACGCCGTAGTTGTTGACCTCAAACCAGCCGTTGATGCCCGAGGTTGCCCAGGCCAGCACGAACAGCAGTGCGGTGATGTACAGCGTCAGGTTGCGGCGGCTGTGCAGCCCGATCCGGGCGACGGTGAACGCAGTGACCGCACCGAGGGCGCCGGTCAGTCCGGCGAATGCACCGAACTGCACGGCCCACTTCGTCGGTGTGAAGGTCAACAGCAGCAGGCCAACCGCGGCGGTGCCGATCAGCCGCCAGGCCGGGCCGCTGGCCAACCCCGGCACCCGGCCGCGCCGCAGCAGCACCACCAGCATTCCGAACAGGCATAGCAGCAGCACCAGCACCGCGAAGCGCCGCGTCATCGATCCCTCGGCGTTGCTCTCCACCGTGAGGAAGTAGTAGCGCAGCCAATCCTGGTACCACGCGATCGTCGGCCCGACCTTGTATTTGATGCGTGCCGACTCGGCCACCGCGGCCAGCGTTTCGTTGCGAAACACCACCACCAGGATCAGCGACAACGACGCCGCCAGCACCAGCAGGGGAGCCAGCAAGCCGTCGGTCTCGTGGCGTCGCCGGATCGTCTGGGCGATGGCCCGTGCCCCGGTCAGCAGTGCCGCGACGGCGATCAACCCCTGCGGGGCCAGGGTCGCGGTGAGCATCGCGACCACGATGGCGACCGCGGCGGGAGCCAGTCGCTGCAACGCGATCGCGCGTTCCACCAGCATCCAGGTGACCAGCACGCCGAGGGCGATCAACGGTTCGGGCCGCAGGCCGTTGTTGAACGGCAGCCACGCGGCCAAGAACACGGCGCCCGCGGTGAACACGGCCACCCGGTTGGCCGCCAGGCCGCCCCTTCCAGGTCCCAGCCGGCGCAGCACCCAATGGCTGATGATCAGCCAGCAAGCGATCCCGGCCAGCGTGGCCGGTATCCGCATCCATACGCCGGCGGTGCTCACCGACGCCAACTTGGACAGCACCGCGAGATACCAGTCGAACGGCGCTTCCGTCGTCCCGAAGTACCGGTAGTAGTTGGCCACGTAGCCGGCCTTCGGCGCGACCCGGGCGATGGTCAGGTTGTAGCCGTCGTCCGACGAGGTGGCGCCGATGACATGCCACACCAGCAGCGTCGCGGTCACCCCGGCGTCGGCGAGCCAGGTCGCGATCCCGACGCGCCACCACGTGGCCCAGTGCTCACGTGGTCGGTACCGGGACAGCCAGGCGATCGGGGACCGCCAGTTGACCAACGTGCCGCCACGGCTGTGACGGTCCAGCACGGCCAACGCCATGATGGCGACCAGCACCGCGAGCGCACCCGCGGTCATCACGATTTTCTTCGTCGCGGTGGGGGCCGTAATGAACCGCGTGTCGACGTCGACGCGGGCCGACAGCCCCGGCTGTGCGGGCACTTTCAGATCGGTGAAGATCCCGCCAACCTGCGGTTTCTTTTCGGACGGCAACATCCCGGAGGCGCCGGGAATGCCGACGAAATCCGCGCCGGACCCGCCGGCATCGGCCCAGATGTGCAGCACGGCGCAGGCGCCGGCGGCGACGGCCGGGCGCTGTGCCACCGCGGCCACGGTGTCCCGGAACGCGACGACGATCGTGTTTTTGTCGGCACGCACGAAGAGTCCGTTTTTGCCGGTATCCACCCCGCCGGCCGGCAGGGTCGAGAGCACCAAACCGCCGTCGGCAGGCAACGTGGCGATCGCCGAGCACGGGATCGAGATGTCGAGCGCACGCGGTGCCCCGGACACCAGCGGGGCGGTGATCTGGGTGACGTGTCCATCCGCGCTGCCCTGAGGCCACAGCACGGTCGCCGTGGTCTGCTTTACCGGAAGTAGCGGTACGGTTACGCACAACAGCAGACCCGCCAGGCCCGCGACGACGGCGACCAACCGTGGGGTCCGCTGCGATCGCTCGCTACCGTCGTGGGGCACGAGCCTCGATCGTAGGGGACGGCGCTATGGAGCCCGGCGATGGACGCGGGGATGGCCGCCGGCAATACAGGTTCTGATCGCAGGGCGCGATTCGCACAGCTTCAAGAATTCGTCACAGTTTTTGGTTTAAAGCGGATGACTTGAGGGAACGCTGGCCCTCACGCAGGGGGTGCCGCGCCCCCGAGGGGGAGGACGCCCTGACCGCACCGACCAAGAACCGCTTTGACGTGGACGCCGTCGGCGGTCGCGATCAATCCGACGAGCCAAAGTCCGGTGCGGACGCCAACAACCGTGCCGGGCGGGTGACACACCTGCTGAACGAAATCGTCGCCAAGGGCGTATTGCCCGCGCTCTAAGCCAGCACCGGCTCTCGCGGCCACCGGGTTCAGCCCGGCGGCCCCTGACTGCTGGGTCCCGAGGTGCAAGGCCAGCGCATCCGGGGCAGCGCTACGCTCGACGACGGCGACCGCATCCGCATCGGCAGCCAGCAGTTCGCCGTCGAAATCCGTTCCGGCTGAAGGTTATTCGGGCAGCCGGGCAGCCAGAGTCGCGCGGCCTGGGCCGTCGAGATCTGCAAGGGCTGCGCGGCGGCCGGCCATCGCCATCAGCAAGGCTTCGCCTGGTCCGGTCACCTCGGGCCCGCGGCCATGTGCCCAGTCGATGTCGGTGGCGCGGAGTCGCAGTCCCCTGATCCGGCGTCCGGCGCCGAGTCTGGGGTTACCGGGCACCAGGCCCAGAACCCGCTCGAGCCGATCGTTCGGTACGCTGCGCGGCCGACCGAGTGAGCGGCGGATGTCTTGGTGATGGATCGTGCCGTCGACGAGCGCGATCATGCCGCCGAAACCTGCTGTCAGTCCACGCGGTTGGAGGTGGTTGCGCAGAAATTCCAGTAGCTGCTGCGGGCTCAGGTCGGCGAACTCGTCGACGCCCACCTGGTTGGCCCGCACGATCCAGCCCGTCGCGAAGCGCTTCAGCAGCCCCAGGGTGCCGAGTTCTTCGTAGCTGATCACATGTGCGACAACGTCTTTGACGCTCCACTTGGAACAAAGGCTGGGTGCCTCCCAGTCCTGCGGTGTCAGGGTGGCCAGGAATTCCGCGAGGTCGGCCCGTTCGGCGCGGGCCATGCTCATCATGGATTGAGCGGGTTCCTCTTTCGCGGTCATCGGCGCGACCCCTTCGACGTGCTCCATTCCTTCTATCGGTCCCGCGTAGCGAGCGCAAGAATTCCGCAAGAATCTCGCAAAAACCTGCGCAAGTGGTTCGCGCCCGACTTCTGGCTGTCGGTAAGGCGAAGCGAGAAAACTCCGACGAACCGGCCGCCACCGTCGCCGGCGTTGGCTTGGCCACAGGAACCGCCCACGCCATGGACGCTGCGCCGCACCCCTGCTCTTTCTTCCGCTGCGTTCTCTGCCGGTAACCGCGAGCTCTCACATCATTGGGATCGGTAGCAGCGTGGACGGTATTCACTCGCGACAGCAACGGAAGGAAGGACAAGGAACCTACCATGACCAATCCTCAATACTTGAAGCGGATCATCGCCGGGGCGGTGCTGTCGAGTAGCCTCGCGGTGGCCGGAGTGGGGCTGGCCGCAGGCACCGCCCAGGCCAACGCGCGGGGCCCCTATCAATGGTGCCCGGGGCAACACTTGCCCGAGACCGACGTCGTCTGGGACATGAACGTCTGCCACACCTGGTACTGGGTCGACTACGGGTTCCAGGCCAATCGCGGTCACTTTGTTTATGAGGGAACCAACCCACCGCCGAATCTTGGTTGCATCCCCGGCCTGTGCTTGCCCGGGCTGTAGTCCGTGTGCCGGCTAGCCCCTGCGCAGCGGGGCCGGGCTCCACACGCCACTGCGCGTCGCCGTCCCCAACTGGAGACGGGCGGGCTGGGCGTTTGGGTAGTAGGGCGTCAACCGTTGCAAACCACCCCAGTCTCTCGACCAGTCATCTTTCAGATAACTGGCCACCGTGGTCGCCTTCATCAGCAACTCGGTGACGCCCAGCGGGCCACCGCCGTTGTTGTCCATGACCGGTGAGTTGGCCTCGGCGCCGAACCGGTCCGGCAGAATGCGCCATTTCGGGGTTTCGACAACACCGTTTTGATGGCCGAACGGTCGCTGGCACGGGAATGCCAGACCAACCAGCCAGTCCAGGAACACCGGGTCGGCCGAGCCCACCACTTCCTGCAGTGTGCGCAGCTGTGGAATTCGCGGCGGCGTGACCGCGATCCAGTGTTGCGGCGCCAGATCCTCGTCATCGGCGACCAGGCGGACCTGGGTGGCGCTGCTCGGGATCGCCGACATGGGCAGCCGTAAATTACGCCAGGCCGGCGATGCCCCGACGTCGAAGAACTGGAATGACCCGCCTGGGTGTCCGCTGGCCGCGCCGTCGTCGGTGGCCCATTGCAGCTGCACCTCGCGGGGGTCGAACCGGCCCGCCGCCGACACCACCAGCAGCGGCCCCGCCGTCTCCCGTGCGGGCAGTCGGTACCAACCGGACCGCAACCTGGCGGGCACCTGGATACCGGACCGCCAGCTGCCCAGCACCGGTGTGCGGGCTGGATCAAGGTTGTAGGGCAACTGGGCGAGCGAGCCGTTGATTCCCGGTGCGGGCGTGGTGCCGCCCTCGGTGCCGGCCTGGTTGCTGGTGACCTTCTCTTCGTCGTTGACGAAACTGCGGTCGCCCGGACGTTCCATCACAGGGTCGGCGCGGACGTCGGCGGGAATACCGTTGGGCGTGAACGCTTCGGACAAGCCCGCTCCCAGGGCATCAGCCACCGGGCCCGTCACCGGCGGCAGCATGCCGGTGTTGGGGTCCTGCTCTACCAGCACGTCCTCGGCCAGTCCACACGACTTGCCGGTCAACGCCTCGAGGTTGGACCGGCCCACCGACCACGCCGGATACTGATCGGTCATCGCCAGGGTCAGCGATAGCACTTCGAAAATCACCAGCGCCCATGCCGCAATTGCCAACGGGGACTGAATGATTCCGGCCACTTGGGCGCCATCGCGGGTTCTCGGAGGCCCGTTGTCCGGGGCGACGAAGTGGAACCAGGCCGCCAGCAGCAACACCAGCACGGTCAAACCGAGTAGCGCGGTGGCGAAGGCATAGTGCCATTTCGGGAACGAATTCGACCATGGCACACCGAAATTGGACACATACCACCAGCCGTTGACGCTGGCGAATGACAACGCCACCAAGAACAGCACCACGGAGGCGAACACGGTGCGGTTGCGGCGTGAGCGCATTGCCGTGGACGTCACCGCGACCGCGGCCAGCGCCCCCAATGACCCGGCCAGTCCGGCGAACACCCCGAAGTGGTGTGTCCACTTGGTGGGGGTGAACATGATCGCCAAGAACGAGATGATGGTGATGCCGACGATGCGGCGGCTTGGTCCGGCGGCCGTGCCCGGAATTCGCCCCTTGCGCAACGACATTGCCACGGTGATGCCCAGCGCAAGCACCAGCGCCAGCACAGCGAAGCGCCGGGCGACCGACCCGTCTGGGCTGGCCATGAACAGCCGCTCGTAGCGGAGGTGCTCGTCGAACCAGCTCAGGCTGGGCCCGAGAGCACGCTTAAGCGCGGTGGCCTGCATCTCGCCGGCCAGGGTCTGATCGCGGAAGATCAGGATCGCGGTGACGGTGACCGCGGCCGCAATCGGCGCCAGCAGTGGTAGCGTCCCAAACCGCTTGGAGCGGCGGTGCACGATGGTTCGCAACGGCCCGATCGCAACCAGCAGGGCGCCGATGGATGCGATACCGGTCGGTCCGGAGAACAGGGTCAATGCGCCGATGATGCAGGCGATCGCAACCGGCAGCAGCCGATTGGTGGCCACCGCGCGTTCCACCGAACACCAGGTGAGCAGGATTCCCAGGGCGATGATCGGCTCGGGCCGCAGCCCGTTGTCGAGTGGCAGCCACGTCGCCAGGAACATGCCCGCCGCCGTCCACGCCGCGGCCCGGCTCCTCTTGACGGCATGTCCCAGACGTGGGATGACCTCGCGGCTGATCACCCACCAGCACGTCAGCGCCATGGCCAAGGTCGGCAGCCGCATCCAGACGCTGGTGGTGGTGACGTGCGCCCACAGCGCGAGCAGGTCGTAGTACCAGCCGAATGGCGCCTCCGGGGTTCCCAACCACCGGTAGTAATTGGCCATGTACCCGGCGTGCTCGGACACCCGGGCCATGGTGAGGATGTAGCCGTCGTCTGAGGTGTTGGCGCCGACGAAATGCCACCACACCAGCACCGCCGTCACGATCGCGTCCAGACCGCTGATCGACCACCAGCGCGATGGAAGGAAGCGCCGGTGCCGGGTGCCGTCGGCGGTGTCGAGGACGTGCAACGCGACCAGCGCGGCGGCAGTCAGCACCACCCCGAGGATCATCGCGGCCATTTTCAGTGGCGTGGGGGTGCTGCTGTAGCGGGTGTCGACGGTCGCCGAGAAGGTCAGGCCCGGCGGCGCCGGCCCGGCCAGGTCGGTGAACACGCCGACGATCTGCGGCCGGAAGTCATACCCGCTTTTCTCGCCGCGCAACGGCGACCCGGGATGTTCGGCTTTGGGCCCCTGCGTGAGTCCGACGAATTCCGCGGCGACCCTGTCGGCGTGCGCGGTGAAGGTCAGGCGCTGGCACGACGGACTGAGCACCTGAGTCAACGGCGCGGTGACGACCGGGACGTTGCGCACCACAAGCACCAAGTCGTCGTTGGCGCGCTGGATGAGCAGCCCGCGGTCGACGGCCTTCGGGGCCTGTTTGGGCACCGTCGACAACAGCACCGTCTTGCCGGCGTTCCGCGGTCCGGCCAGCCCGGCGGCAGCCGCACACGGCACGCTGACGTTCAGCTCGGTGGCCACGTAGCCGATCAACGGTGCTTCCACGCTTTCGAACGTGCCGTTCTGCGGCCAGTTCAGTTGGGCGGTGGTCTGGTTGACCGGCAGCAC
>DATKEW010000466.1:0-14985 GCA_035511785.1 Mycobacterium sp. | reverse complement strand
AGGGCCGGAAAACCATCTATTAGCGGCAATAGGGGAGCGGATTCTCGGGCGCCAGCGTGAACGCGCCCACTTCTTGCTCGAGCATCTCGATCTGGGCACGGGACGTCCGACTTCTCTCGATGCACACGAGTAGTCGGCTACTCGAACCACGCGCAGACGCGGTGCGTCAGCTTGACGCGCCGCCCGGTCGGGACCGGATGATCGACGCCAGTTCCTCGCGTGACTCGGCCCCCACCCGCTGACAGGCCCGGTAAATGTGGCCCTCCACGGTGCGCACCGACATCACCAGCTTCTCGGCGATCTGGCGGTTGGACAGCCCGGCCACGACGAGTTCGACGACATCGCGCTGGCGACCCGACAACTTGAGCCCCGCTGGAGTCCGCAGCGCAGGCGTGCGCAAACCACCGCATTCGTCGGCCAATTCCCTGGCCAGCGCCGCGGCGTAGAGCCCACGCTTGTGCTGCTGGCTCTCGTCGAACGCGACGGAGGCCTGCGCCGCAGCATCGGCGGCCGCGGCCCGATCACCGACCCCCCGGTAGCCCGCCGAAGCGGCCAGCAGGCCCTCGCCGTTCCCGGCCAGCAGAGCCCTCGTATGCAACGCGATCGCGTCGGCCAGCGGGAGCGACAATGCCTCGGCTAGCTCCCCGGCCCGCGCCGCCCCCGACGCGTCGCCCCATTGCGCTGCGGCCTGTATGCAGGCCAGCTCATGGGTGGGCTGACCGCGGTCTCGGGCAAGTTGTGCCGCCTCCTGCGCGCTCGCGACCGCCTCGCTCAGGCGGCCGCTTGCTGCCATCGCCCACCCGCTGGCCAGCGACAACGCGGTATGCATGAACAGGAAGTCCGGCGGCACACACAACCGCGCCGCGGCGATCGCGTCGTTCGCCTCGCCTGCCTGTCCGAGCTTGGCGTGCGCCTCGGCCAACGCGAAGTAGCTCGCCGGCCGCAAACCCGTTCTGATGGCGTGTATTTCCGCCCCGGCGACCGCTTCGTGCACCAGCCGGGCCGCGTCGGCGACCGCGCCGCGAACCAGCTCGGCGTTGCCCAACAGTAAGGCCAGGTTCGCATAAGCCAGACCCGGAATGTCGCGCGCCGAGTCCGCCAGTTGCTTTGCGGTGCTGACGAATTCGTCGATGCGCCCGGTCAGCCGGCAGGCGCGACCGTACACGGCGCCGAACCAGAACCGCATGTGGGACGCCTGAAACGACGTCGTCGCGCGCCGCAGCGCCTGCTCGGCCACGCCGGCGAGCTCATCGACCTGACCCAGCGCCCCCATGGCCATGATCAGCGCATGCGAGGCCGTCATCGCGTGAAAGCCCGGCAGAGCCGGGAAATCCAGCGCGGCCCGGGCCTTTTCGGCCGCTAGTTCGCAGCGCGCCGACACCGCGTCCAGACAGGCCTGCACCGCCAACCGCTCCGCCGTCTGCGCCGGGGTCTCTGGACCGGCGGCAAGGCCTTCCAAGATCACCGCCGCGTCTTGGGGCTTGCTGAGATTGAAAATCAGGTTGTGCGCCCGCACGGTCGCCCAGTGATGACCGTCGGGCAGGTCGCCGTCGGCCATGTCGCGCAGCGCCGCCTCGGCCGGCTCGCCGCGTCCAAGCAGCACCAGGTTCATCGCCCGCACCCCGGCCGCTTCGGGTGCCCCGGCTTGCGTGGCGGCGGTGGCGAACCGGTCGGCGAGATCCAGATCCAGCAGCGTCATGGCATGCCGCGCCGATTCCAGATACAGGTCGGGGTCAGGATCGAGATCCGACTCGAGGGTCAGCAGCGCCCGGCGCACGGTGGCCTGCATGTCGGCGTCACCGTCTTTGGCCAGCCGGGTGGCCAGCCTGCCCCGGATTGCCGACAAGTACATCTCGGCGGCGCCGGCGCGGCGTAGCTCACCAAACAGCGGGTGCGCCAGCCGGACCATCGGCCCGCCGCCGGTGCGTTCGACGCTGACCAGGCCCATTCGCTCGGCGGCCACCAAGTCGCGGCGAGGCACCAAATCGCACAACACATCAACGGCCAACGGCTCACACTGCGACAACGTGTCGACCACCATCGCCAGCCGCGGGCTCAGCCGACCCAGCTGGCGCCCCACCGTGTCGGACAGGCTCGCGGAGACCGCGACGTCGCCGTCCCACATCCAGACCCCGGCCGATTGCCGCATCCGCCCGGCCGCTACCTGATCGGCCAGCAACTGCCGAAGGAACAGAGTGTTTCCACCGGTCAGCTTTCGGAACCGGGTCGCGCTCCGCGCATCGACCGGGCCGCCCAGCGTGCTCTCGATCACCTCGCGTGTCGCCGCAGCCGAAAGCGGTTCGAGATCAAGGCGAACCAGCAACCCGTCCTTCCACAACGCCGTCACCGCATCGGGTTCCTCGCTGCCGGTGCGCACTGTGACCACCAGCCGCGCCCCGCCCGACTGCGCCAGCTCATGAACGACAAGGGCGGACAATCCGTCCAGCTGATGCGCGTCATCAACCCCCACCACGACACGACCCCGGCGCTGTTGAGCGACAAACGAATTGATCACGCGGCGCACGTTCGTCAGCGGATCGGACATGGCCTCGCCCAACAGGCCGATGAAGGCCCCCAGGGGCAACGCACGCGCCGATTCGGTGCCGACAATCCATTGTGTGCGCTCGCCCGTCGCCTCGGCGCGCCGCAGCGCTTCGCGGGCCAGCCAGGTCTTGCCCACGCCGGCCGCTCCGGCGATCATCACGCCGGAGTGGTTGCCAGCCCCGCCCAGGGCACGGCGAATGAGCCGCAATTCGCTCTCGCGCCCGGTCAGCGGTTCGCCGCTGATCACTCGGCGACTATAGCGGTGGGCCCGCGTCGGGCGGGCCAATTTATCCGCGTTTCAGTTGGCCGATGAGCAACGCAAGCGCACTAGTCGCGTAGCTGGCTACTCTATCGGGCGCCCGCGGTTTGCTGTGAGCATGGCTTTCGTCAGTTAGCGGCTCGGCGAAGGCGGTGGGCTATGGCCAACAGTGAGGCCGACATCAGGGCCACGATCGGCAGTCACGCGGTGGTGTTGGGAGGGAGCATGGCCGGCCTGTTGGCCGCGCGCTCGCTCGCCGACTTCTTCGACACGGTCACGGTGGTGGAGCGCGACCCGCTGCCCGACACCGGCGCCGGTCGCCGGGGTGTGCCGCAGGGCCGGCACCTGCACGCCCTATTGGCCCGCGGCGCCCAGGTGATCGAGGAGCTGTTCCCGGGCATCCTCGACGAGTTAGTCCTCGACGGTGCGCAGTACTTCGACGGCCGGGATCTGTCGCGGCTGTACTACAACGTGGGCGGGCACCTCGTGGCACGCCGCGGCAGCGCCCCCTCGTTTACCGGCTACAGTGCGACGCGGCCTTTCCTGGAGGGTCACGTCCGGCAGCGAGTGCGCAATATCCCCAATGTCACCCTGCTCGACGAGCACCAGATCGTGGGGTTGACCTCGACGCTCGACCGCCACCGCGTCACGGGCGCACGGGTGGTCAGCTGCCGCACCGGCAAAGGCACCACGTTGAACGCCGATTTGGTCGTCGATGCCACCGGGCGCGCCGCCCACACCCCGACGTGGCTGGAGGGTCTGGGGTACGACCGCCCGACTGAGGATCGCGTGATGGTGCATTTGACCTACACGAGCCAGCAGCTGCGCATCGCAACGGATGCGCCGCACGAGCTGGGTTTCCTCGTCGGGATCGTACCGGGCCAGCCGAGAGCGGTCGGCCTGCTCCACTGCGAGAACGACACGTGGCTGTTCAGTGTGATCGGCATGGCCGGCCACCAGCCGGCCTGCGACCTTGCGGCTATGTGCGAGTTCGTGGAGGACTCTGCGCCTGCGCACCTGCTTGCCGCGGTGAGAGACGCCGAACCCATCGGCGAGCCGGTGCGGCACAAGATGCCGTGCAGTCGATGGCGCCGCTACGACAAGATGCCGCGCTTCCCCGAGGGCCTGCTGGTCACCGGCGACGCGGTCTGCAGCTTCAACCCGGTATATGGCCAGGGCATGGCGGTGGCCGCGCTCGAGGCGTTGGTGCTGCGTGACTGTCTATCATGGGGCACCCGGGACCTGGCGCGGCGATTCTTCCGCGCCGCAGCGGCGCCGATCCGCCAGGCCTGGCAACTGTCGACCAACCCCGATCTTGCGCTCCCCGAAATCGACGGCACGCCACCGCTGGTCACACGGGTGTTCACCGGGTACGTCGATCGTGTTCTCGCCGCGGCGGAATCCGACGCCGCGATCGTCGATCAGTTCTTCAGAGTGACATCGCTGCTCGACCCCGCGACGCGACTGCTACGTCCAGAGGTGATTTGGCGCGTCGTCCGCGCCAACCACCGCGGACCCCAACACGACACCGCACAGCTCGACGGGGAGCCCGCGCTAGCCCCGATGGTAGGGCGGCGGTAGCGGAATACCGAGTTCGGCCAGCACGCCGCGCAGCAGCGTCGGGAAGTCGGTGATGATGCCGTCGACGCCGTCAGCGATTTGCGCACGCATTGCGTCGGCGTCGTTGACGGTCCACGGAATCACCTTGAGCCCCAACGAATGCGCGTGATCGATATACGGCCTGCCGGTGACGAGTGTGTAGCTGGGCGAGACAATGCTGGCGCCCACAACCGTCGCCCCGATCATCGGGTCGCCGACGACGGCGGCGTCGATGCCGTCCAGCCACGGCGAATCCGGCGCCCAGGTCTCCTCGTCGTACAAGGCCACCAACGGAATCGACGGCTCGGCCCGGTGCACCATGGGCAGGGTTCGCCAGTCGAAGCTCTGGATCTCCACCCGGTCGGCCTTGCCAGCCGACCTGACCGCGGCCAGTATCACGTCGACGAATTCCTGCGGACCGGCCGACCTGCCCGGTCTATCGGCTTCCACCTTGGTTTCGATGTTGTAGCGGACCGGATACGAAGCCCGATATGAGTCGGCGAGCGCGAATACCTCCGGCAGGGTCGCTATCTTGTTGCCCCGCACCACCTCAGCGCTGGGAAACTCGGCGAGCTGCCGGCCGCAGTCGAGCGTGCGGATCTGCACCAGGGCCAGCTCGTGCACGAGCTTTCCGACGTAGGGATAGTCCGGGTCGCCGGCAAACACCGGCCCTGTGTCGGAGCACTTTTCCGCGTCGATCGTCGGGTCGTGCCAGACCAGGGGTTGCCCGTCCTTGGTGACGACGATGTCGAGTTCGAGTGTGCTGACGCCAAGCTCGAGCGATTTGGCGAACGCCCGCAGTGATTCCTCGGTCGTCTCGCCGCGGCCGCCGCGATGGGCCTGCAGGTCGAACCCGGGCGCCTGCGGTGACGCCGTCGCCAGCGGTGCGAGAATCGCAACGCTTGCCAGCGCGGCACACAGGCGCGCGAGCCGGCCCGCCAACGCCGCTAACCCCTTCGCTGACGGGCGATTTCGGCGAGCACGACCCCGGCGGCCACCGAAGCGTTCAGCGACTCGGTATGACCGGCCATCGGGATGCACACCACCTCGTCGCAGGTCTCCCGCACCAACCGTGACAGCCCCTTGCCCTCCGAGCCGACGACCACCACCAGCGGATCGGTGCCGTCCACGTCGTCGAGCGCGGTGTCACCGCCGGCGTCCAGCCCGACGACGCGCAACCCGCTGGCGGCCCAACCCTTCAGCGCCCGGGTGAGATTGGTGGCCCGCGCCACCGGAATGCGGGCGGCCGCCCCTGCGCTGGTGCGCCAGGCCACCGCGGTCACGGACGCCGAGCGCCGTTGCGGGATCAGCACGCCGTGGCCGCCGAACGCCGCGACCGAACGAACGATGGCGCCGAGGTTGCGGGGATCGGAGATGTTGTCCAGCGCGACCAACAGCGCCGGCGGCGAATCGGTAGCGGCCGCGAGCAGATCGTCTGGATGGGCGTAGTTGTAGGGCGGCACCTGCAATGCGATGCCCTGGTGCAGGTGGTTGGCGGTCATCCGGTCCAGATCGGTCCGCGGCACTTCGAGGATCGCGATACCCAAATCCCCGGCGCGGGCCACCGATTCGGTGAGGCGCTCGTCGGCCTCGGTACCCAGTGCTATGTAGAGCGCGGTCGCCGGGACGCCGGCGCGCAGGCACTCCAGCACCGGATTGCGGCCGAGCACCGATTCGGTCTCATCGGTGCGCTTGGCCGGCCGGCGCGACTGGGATTGGGCGCGCTTGGCGGCGGGATGGTTGGGGCGCATGTGCGCCGGCGGTGTGGGACCGCGCCCCTCCAGCCCGCGGCGACGCTGGCCGCCCGAGCCGACGGTTGGGCCTTTCTTGGTGCCGGATTTGCGCACCGCCCCCCGGCGCCGCGAGTTGCCGGCCATCTACTTGCCGTCACCGCCCAACGTCCACTGCGGCCCGTCGGCGGTGTCGGTGACCTCGATGCCGGCATTCTTGAGCCGGTCCCGGATCTCGTCGGCGAGTGCCCAATTGCGTTGTTGGCGAGCCTTTTCCCGGCTTTCCAGTTCGGCCTGCACCAGCACACCAACGGCCGCGAGTGCGGCCGACGTTTCGTCGCGGGATTCCCAGCGTTCGTCGAGCGGGTCGCAGCCCAGGATGCCCATCATCGCGCGGATTGCGCCGGCGTGCGCGGACGCACCTTCGTGGTCGCCGGCGTCGAGTGCCCGGTTACCCTCCGCGCGGGCGTGGTGTACCTCGGCCAGCGCGATCGGGACGGCCAGGTCGTCGTCGAGTGCCTCGGCGAACTTCTGCGTCGGTTCGCCCGGCTCGACGGCACCGACCCGGCTGCGGACGCGGTGCAGGAAATCCTCAACCCCGACATAGGCTTTGACCGCGTCCTGCAGGGCTGTCTCGGAGAATTCGAGCATCGACCGGTAATGAGCGCTGCCCAGGTAGTAGCGCAGTTCGGCAGGCCGCACACGCGACAACATCGCCGGTATGGACAACACATTGCCCAGCGACTTGCTCATCTTCTCTCCGCCCATCGTCACCCAGCCGTTGTGCAGCCAGTAGCGGGCGAAGCCATCCCCGGCGGCGCGGCTCTGCGCGATTTCGTTTTCGTGGTGCGGGAAAACCAAATCCATTCCACCGCAATGGATGTCGAATTCCGGACCTAGATAAGTTCGGGCCATCGCCGAGCACTCCAGGTGCCAGCCCGGGCGTCCCCGGCCCCACGGAGTGGGCCACGATGGCTCGCCGGGCTTGGCGCCCTTCCACAAGGTGAAGTCGCGCTCGTCCCGCTTGCCGCTGGCCACGCCCTCACCCTGGTGGACGTCGTCGATTTTGTGTCCGGACAGCTGGCCGTACTCCGGGTAGCTGAGCACGTCGAAGTAGACGTCGCCGCCGCCGGTATACGCGTGGCCCTTTTCGATCAGGCGCTCCATCAACTCGATCATCTGTGTGATGTGCCCGGTTGCCCGCGGCTCTGCCGACGGCGGCAATACGTCGAGGGCGTCGTAGGCAGCGCTGAACGCGCGCTCGTAGGTGGCCGCCCACTCCCACCACGGCCGGCAGGCCGCAGCGGCCTTGTTCAGAATCTTGTCGTCGATGTCGGTCACGTTGCGTATGAACGCGACGTCGTAGCCGCGGGCGATCAGCCAGCGGCGCAAGATGTCGAACGCCACCCCGCTGCGGACATGGCCGATGTGCGGCAGACCTTGCACCGTGGCGCCACACAGGTAGATGGAGACCTGGCCCTGGCGCAGCGGAATGAAATCACGCACGGCACCGGCCGCCGTGTCGTGCAGCCGCAAGCGGGCGCGATCGGTCACGACGTGCCAGCTTACCTGCTATTTCCGGTTTACCCGGGCTTCGGCGGGCCTACCCGGTGGGGACCAACAGCGCCGTAGCAATGGCGGCCAGACCCTCGCCGCGCCCGGTCAGGCCCAGCCCATCGGTGGTCGTCGCCGACACCGATACCGGCGCCCGAAGCAGGCCCGACAACACCTGCTGCGCCTCGTCACGGCGCGGGCCGACTTTTGGCCGGTTGCCGATCACCTGCACAGCAGCGTTTCCGACCCGGTAGCCGTGCCGCACGATCAGGTCGACGACATGGCGCAGCATGTCGGCGCCGCTGACGCCTTTCCAGCGCGGATCGTCGACCCCGAAGACCGCCCCGATATCGCCCAGCCCGGCGGCCGACAACACCGCGTCGCACAGCGCATGGACCCCGACGTCGCCGTCGGAATGTCCGGCGCAGCCGTCGGCGTCGGGAAACAGCAGCCCCACCAGCCAACAGGGTCGGCCGGGTTCAATCGGGTGCACATCGGTGCCCAGACCGACGCGCGGCAGCTCGCTCACCGGCGCACAATCGCGTCGGCCAGCAACAGGTCCAGCTGGGTGGTGATCTTGAACGCCAGCGGGTCGCCGTCGACCACCTGAACCTGGCCGCCGAGGTGCTCGACCAGGGACGCGTCGTCAGTGAAATCGGCCCGAGAAAGGTGGACGGCGCGCTGATAGGCACGCAACAGCAGGTCGGTAGCGAACCCTTGCGGAGTCTGCACCGATCGCAGCCCAGCCCGCTCCGGCGTGCCCAGCACCACCCCGTTGGCGTCCACGGCCTTGATGGTGTCATGCAGCGGCAGCACCGGCACGACGGCGCCATGGCCGGCCCGCAACGCGTCGACCACCCGCACGATCAACTCCGGTGGGGTCAGCGCCCGGGCGGCGTCGTGCACCAGGACAAACTCCGGCGCTGTGGCCGCAGCGAGCGCCGACAGGGCCAGGCTCACGGATGCGGTACGGTCGGCTCCGCCCGCCACGATGGTGGCTCGTTCGCCCAGGACCTGCCTGGCCTGGTCGATGCGGTCAGTCGGGACAGCGACCACGACATGACCGACTACCCCGGACTCCAGTAGGCCGGCGACGGCACGTTCGAGCAGGGTGTGCCCGTCGAGTTCACAAAATGCTTTCGGAATGCCTGCAGCCAGCCGCTCCCCCGACCCTGCGGCCGGGACTACTGCGACTACGCTGCCCGCCGCCCCGACCACCAGAGCCTCAGGGCTTTCAGGAAGCGGCGGCCAGAACCTCGTCGAGGATGGTCTCCGCCTTGGCGTCGTCGGTGCTCTCGGCTAGCGCCAACTCACCGACCAAAATCTGCCGTGCCTTGGCGAGCATGCGCTTTTCACCGGCGGACAACCCGCGCTCCTGGTCGCGACGCCACAGATCGCGTACTACCTCGGCCACCTTGTTGACATCACCAGAGGCGAGCTTTTCCAGGTTGGCCTTGTAGCGGCGGGACCAGTTGGTCGGCTCCTCGGTGTGTGGTGCGCGCAAAACCTGGAAAACCTTGTCGAGGCCTTCTTGGCCGACGACGTCGCGGACACCCACGTACTCAGCGTTTTCGGCGGGCACTCGAACTGTCAGGTCCCCCTGCGCCACTTTCAAGACGAGATACTCTTTTTGTTCCCCTTTGATGGTCCGGGTTTCGATCGCCTCGACTAACGCAGCACCGTGGTGTGGATAGACAACGGTGTCGCCGACCTTGAAGATCATCTGATTCGAGCCCCTTTCGTTAGTTCATCCTAGCACGGCGGGCCGACCCGTGCGGAACAACGATGCAGGTCAGGGGCACAACACGTGCAGACTAGGGGTTGACAGGCGGAGCGGAACATGCAAGGTGACAGCGTACCAACGTCCTTATTCGGTCCCTGCGGCGACCCCGTCAGAAGGCCTGCTGTGCTGGTCTGGCGCCCTGCGCTACCGCTATTCGGACGTTCCTACTACTGTGCATAGTTGCATAATCGAACCGCTGTCACGATGGCGCGATGCCCGGCAGGAGGCACCGAGTGAACCGCTTCAAGATCAGCCTCCCAGTGCTGGTTGCCTTGGCCGTCGCGGTGCTTACCGGTTGCGGAGCCGGTCAGATCTCTCAGATGGCCACCCAGGAGCCCGCCGTCAACGGCAACAAGGTCACGCTCAACAACGTGGCGCTGCGCGACATCCGCATGCAAGCCGTGCAGACCGGTGATTTCCTCCAGCCGGGCAAAACGGTGGACCT
Source organism: Mycobacterium sp. (assembly GCA_035511785.1). GTDB lineage: Bacteria > Actinomycetota > Actinomycetes > Mycobacteriales > Mycobacteriaceae > Mycobacterium. The sequence continues at coordinate 5,071 of DATKEW010000466.1, read as the reverse complement.
GGTGCTGGTCGCCGTCAATCAGTCGCCGGATGTCCCCGACAGGCTGGTCGGCGTCACCACTGACATCGGCACGGTGACGATCAGCGGCGACGCGCGACTGCCCGCCAGCGGGATGCTGTTCATCGGTACGCCCGAAGGCCAAAAGGTGGCGCCGGGGCCCATCGGTTCCAGCAATGCGGCCAAGGCGACCGTCAATTTGGCCAAGCCCATCTCGAACGGCCTGACGTACAACTTCACTTTCAATTTCGAGAAGGCCGGGCAGGCCAGCGTGACGGTGCCGATTTCGGCCGGGCTGGGGCCACAGCCGGTCTGAGCGGGCCTCGCCGCTCCGGGACACCGGGCTTGTCACACCGGCCCGATACCGTCATGGCGTGGCAAATATGCGCTCGCAATACCGCTGCTCGGAGTGCCGCCATGTCACCGCCAAGTGGGTGGGGCGCTGCCTGGAATGCGGCACGTGGGGCACCGTCGACGAAGTAGCGACGCTCACCGCGGTCGGTGGCAATGGCCGTCGTTCCGCGGGTCTTGCTTCGGGTCCGGCTTCGCAAGCCGTTCCGATCAGTTCCATCGAGCCGAACGTCAGCCGGCACCGGTCGACGGGCGTGGATGAACTCGACCGGGTGCTCGGGGGCGGCGTGGTACCCGGCTCGGTGACGCTGCTGGCGGGCGATCCCGGCGTCGGTAAGTCGACATTGCTGCTCAAGGTTGCCCACCGCTGGGCGCAGTCTGGCAGGCGCGCGCTGTATATCTCCGGCGAGGAGTCCGCCGGCCAGATCCGGCTGCGCGCCGACCGGATCGACTGCGGCGGCGACGACGTCTACCTCGCCACGGAATCCGACCTGCATGCCGTGCTCGATCACATTGCGACGGTCAAGCCCGCGCTGGTCATCGTGGACTCAGTGCAAACCATGTCCACCACCGAGGCCGACGGCGTCGCAGGCGGCGTGACGCAGGTGCGCGCGGTTACGGCCAGGCTGACCGCCGCCGCGAAGGCCAGTGGCATCGCGCTGATCCTCGTCGGCCACGTCACCAAAGGCGGAGCCATCGCCGGACCGCGCTCGCTCGAACATCTCGTCGACGTGGTGCTGCATTTCGAAGGCGACCGCAACGGCACGCTGCGGATGGTCCGCGGGATCAAGAATCGATTCGGTGCTGCCGACGAAGTCGGGTGTTTCATGCTGGACGACAACGGAATTGAAGGCGTCGCCGATCCTTCGAACCTCTTCTTGGATCGGCGGCCCACACCGGTGCCCGGCACCGCCATCACGGTCACGCTGGACGGAAAGCGACCGCTGATCGGCGAAGTCCAGGCGCTGCTCGCGACGCCGTCGGGCGGTTCGCCGCGCCGCGCCGTGAGCGGCATCGACCACGCGCGGGCGGCGATGATCACCGCCGTGCTGGAAAAGCACGCCAGGCTGACCATCGCCGTCAACGACATCTATTTGTCCACCGTGGGCGGCATGCGGTTGACCGACCCCTCGTCGGACCTCGCCGTCGCGATCGCGCTGGCCTCGGCATACGCGAACCTGCCGCTACCTACCACCGCGGTGATGATCGCTGAGGTGGGCCTGGCGGGCGACCTGCGACCGGTCAGCGGCATGGAGCGGCGGCTGGGCGAAGCCGCGCGCCAGGGATTCAACATCGCGCTGATCCCGCCGGGTTGCGGCTCCCGATCCGACGCACCGCCGGGCATGCGCGCGCTGATCGCACCCACCATCGTCGCAGCGTTGGAGCACGTCATCGACATCGCCGACCACCGCAGCAGTACGCCCCGAGGGCAGCAACGGCTGGACGCATAGCCCGACGGGGCCGCACAATGCACGCTGTGACCCGTCCGACCCTGCGTGAGACTGTCGCCCGCCTGGCGCCGGGCACGGGCCTCCGGGACGGCCTGGAGCGCATTCTGCGCGGCCGTACCGGTGCGCTGATCGTGCTCGGCAACGACGAGAACGTCGAGGCCATCTGCGACGGCGGCTTCGCTCTCGACGTCCGGTACGCGCCGACACGGCTACGCGAGCTGGCAAAGATGGACGGCGCCGTGGTGCTGTCCACCGACGGCAGCCGCATCGTGCGCGCCAACGTGCAGCTAGTCCCCGATCCGTCCATCCCTACCGACGAATCGGGTACCCGGCATCGCTCCGCCGAACGGGCCGCGGTCCAGACCGGATACCCGGTGATCTCGGTCAGCCACTCGATGAACATCGTCACCGTCTACGTCGCCGGGGAGCGGCACGTGATGGCGGACTCCGCCACCATCCTGTCGCGGGCCAATCAGGCCATCGCGACCCTGGAACGGTACAAGACCAGGCTCGACGAGGTCAGCAGGCAATTATCGCGAGCCGAGATCGAGGACTTCGTCACGCTGCGCGATGTGATGACGGTGGTGCAGCGGCTGGAGCTGGTCCGGCGGATCGGCCTGGCGATCGACTACGACTGCGTCGAACTCGGCACCGACGGGCGTCAGCTGCGGCTGCAACTCGAGGAGCTGCTGGGCGGCAACGACGTCGCCCGCGAATTGATCGTGCGTGACTATCACGCCAGCCCCGAGCCGCTATCCCAAGCGCAAATGACCGCCACCCTTGACGAGCTCGACGCCCTGTCGGACACCGAACTGCTCGACTTCACTTCGCTGGCAAAGGTTTTCGGATATCCGACGACCACGGAGGCCCAAGACTCGGCGTTGAGCCCGCGTGGCTACCGCGCGATGGCCGAGATCCCGCGGCTGCAGTTCGCCCACGTCGATTTGTTGGTCAGGGCATTCGGGACCTTGCAGGGCCTGCTGGCGGCCAGCGCCAACGACCTGCAATCGGTCGAAGGCATTGGCGCGATGTGGGCCCGTCACGTGCGGGAGGGGTTGTCACAGCTGGCGGAGTCGACGATCGCCGACCCTCTGACCTGAAGGGCCCTGAGCTCGGCTACCCCGCGGGAACGGGAGCACCCCCCGGCGGTGCCTCAGGCGGCGGGGCGAGCGCCGGCTGACCCGGCGCGGGCACCGGACCCGGCGGCGGTGGCGGCTGATTCAGGATGAACGGAACCGGAAGCGAGCGCAGATTGCCCAGCTGTACGACGAGGTTGTAGGTGCCCGGCCCGATCGCAGGCCGCGGCAGCGGACAGTGCGGCGCCGACCCCATCCCGGTCCAAGTGACCGCGGTCGTCACCTGTTCACCCGGCGTGAAGGTCTTGACCAGGGTTTCGTTGGAAGGCGCGCAGTCCAGGTTGGACCACAGCCGCTTGTTGTCCAGCGAGTAGACGTATGCCGCCAGCACCGCGGCTCCGACGTCGCGCTTGCAGGACACCAGCCCGATGTTGGTCACGACCATGGTGAATTTCGGCTGGTCACCAATGAAGTACTGGGGCGCGTTGGTCAGGCCCTTGACCGCCAGCGTGGAATCGGGGCAGTCATCGCCCTCCTTCAGGACCGGCGGCGGCTGCACCGCGGCGGTGGGCGTGGGGGACTCCGGATTTTGCCCTTGCGGTGGCGCCACCGGGGTAACCCCTTCCTGCCCAGCCGGGGGAGGCGCCTCGGGTGCGGGCGATCCCGGCTTGCTTTGAGCAGAGTTGGGTTTGTCGGCATTGGCGGGTTTTGCACCCGCGTTGTTGCTCATAAAGGCAATGACGGTGGCGACCACGATCCCGATCGCGACTACCGCGATGCCAAGGGCCAGGCCCCTGCGCCGCCAATAGATCTCGGTCGGTAGCGGGCCACGCGGTTCCAGATCCAGCACGTTCACACCGTAGGCCCAGGTCACGCGGATTTGCCCGAGCCGCCTCGGCGTGTCGCGATGTTAGCTGGCCAACCGCCGTGTTAGGGGCTCGCCGGTTCTGCGTCCAAAGCGGTGTTACTCGCCGATATCACCCACATGGTCGACCAACACCGCCCGTCCGTCGGCGAGCTGATAGGTGGCACCCGCTATCGCCAGCGTGCCCGCCGCCACCCGCTCCGCGATGGCCGTCGAACGCGCCACGAGCTGTGCCACCGTCTCGCTCACATGCCGCTCCTCGAGCTCGTCGACGCGGCTCAACCCGTCGCGGCGGCCCATCAGGATGGACGGCGCGACCCGCTCCACCACGTCGCGCACGAAACCGGCCGGTACCGCGCCGTCATCGAGCGCCCCTATCGCGGCGTTGACGGCACCGCAACTGGTGTGGCCGAGGACGACGATGAGCGGCACGTCGAGGGCGGTCACCGCGTACTCGATGGAGCCCAGCACCGCCGAATCGATGGCCTGCCCGGCGGTGCGAACCACGAACACGTCCCCCAGGCCCTGATCGAAGAGGAGCTCCGCCGCCGCCCGGCTGTCCGCGCACCCGAACACGATCGCGGTCGGCTTCTGCCCGGCGGTCAGGCTGGCCCGCCGCTCGACGCTCTGATTGGGATGCTCGGGCCTGCCAGCGACGAATCGCTCGTTACCCTCTTTGAGTGTTTTCCATGCGGTTACCGGGGTGGTGTTTGGCATGGCACACATCATGCCGCACATCCAGATGAAGGTCCCCCCAAACGAACTCATCGACTGGTACGACCGGTCGCGCCGCGAACTGCCGTGGCGGGAGCCCGGTGTCAGTGCGTGGCAGATCCTGGTCAGCGAGTTCATGTTGCAACAGACACCGGTGGCCAGGGTGCTGGCGATCTGGCCGGATTGGGTGCGGCGGTGGCCCACCGCGTCGGCCACCGCCGCGGCCAGCGCGGCCGACGTGCTGCGCGCCTGGGGGAAGCTGGGCTATCCGCGGCGGGCCAAGCGGCTGCACGAGTGCGCCACGGTCATCGCCGGTGAGCACGGCGATGTGGTTCCCGACGACGTCGAAACCTTGCTGAGGTTGCCCGGTATCGGTAGCTACACCGCGCGGGCCGTCGCCTGCTTCGCCTACCGCCGGCCGGTGCCGGTGGTGGACACCAATGTGCGACGGGTGGTGGCCCGGGCCGTGCACGGCGTGGCCGACGCCGGCACACCCTCTGCGACGCGCGACCACGCCGACGTCTCGGCGCTGCTGCCGCCCGACGAAACGGCGCCGACATTTTCGGTGGCCCTGATGGAATTGGGTGCGACGGTGTGCACCGCGCGCACGCCGCGAT
>DATKEW010000465.1:0-13043 GCA_035511785.1 Mycobacterium sp. | reverse complement strand
AAGATCGGCTGGCCGAACCGATATACGTAGGGGAACAACCGGTTACCCGCGTTAGCTGTCACCTAGATCCAGTTGGAACGGCGGATATTCGTCACGCATCAACGAAACATACACCGCCACCCGGTAGCGCCATCGAACGATACCCATGAGTAGATCGAACATGCCCCGCGGGATCGTCGCGGTGCACAACAACGTTATCGCGGCGATGACGGTAAGCACCTGAAGCAGGGGCTCCATCGCCCAGCACAGGAGTATCTGCGGCAGGGCCAACAACCACCACTTCACCAGGACGGCCCAACTCGTGAGCCGCTCTGGGTAGTCGACGTCGAGATCGCCTGGGTAGTCCGGCCGGGACTTCAGGGTGAAAGGCGGGTACTTGTCGGTGCTGTTCATCGGAAACCGGTAATTCATGACCCGCCACGACCAGCGCAGCACTCCGACGTTGAAGTCGAAGATGGGGCGCGGATACCGTCCGGTGAACAAGATCGCCACGCCGGCAACGATCGTCAGTAGCGGATACACCAGGTAGAGAAGTATCAGTATGGGGTAGTGCGGGACGGCCAGCACGCACCACTTGACGAGCCAGAGCCACCGTGAGGGAGCGTCGAAATCACCCCGGACACGCACCGCGTCGACCGGGATGCGGACCGGTTGGGGCTCGGCGGTTCTGGCCTTGGTCACCGACGGCACGCCGCGATCGGAGTTGGGCTCCCGAGGCCGCGATTGATTTCCGCGGACATCCGGGGGTGACTGGTCCAACGCACAAACTTGGTCAGCGCCCACGTGTGGAACCAGTCCGAGATCATCGCCGCCGGTCTTAGCACCGACTCACCGTGGGCCACCTGCAGCGACGCCACCCGGGACACCGCGCTCACCCGGCGTCGCCTGGTGTTCTCGTACCAGCGCAGCGCCCTGGAAAGTTCTGCGCGGCGGCCGTCGGCCCCGGTGCGCAAATCCGAAAGCGCCTTGCACAACACCATTGTGTCGAGCAGAGCCTGATTGGTTCCTTGTGCGAGGGTAGGCGGCATGGTGTGCGCGGCGTCCCCGAGCAACGTCACCGCGCCGGCATCCATCGCTTGAGGAATCGGATGCCGAAAATGAGGGTATGGCGAACCGACCAGATCTTCGTCGGTCAACTTCGCCAGCACCAGGTCGACGGGGCCGGACCAGCCACCGAAATTGGACCGGATCACCTCGATCGGACGGTGCGGCCGCACGAAGCCGTAGGACCATGGCATATCGAACCACCACTGCACATCCGGACCTCCCGCCGGCCACACGCCGGTGTTTCCGTGTTCACCGATCACGATGTGCGCGACATGCCTGTCGGGCAGCTCCGGAAGGGTGAGGAGTCCCTGCCAGCTACACCAGCCGGTCGGCTCGGGCGCGGGGGCGCCGACGACATCCCGGACCATCGAGTGCAGACCATCGGCACCGATCAACAAGTCGCCTTCGACCAAGCCGCCGTCTTCGAACTCGACCTGCGCGCCGTCGGACGTGGTGGCGACCCTGACTGCGCGGGAGCCGCATCGAATGCGATCCATCGGAAAGCCGGCCAGCAGCCTTTCCAGGAGGACCCCACGTGGGACCATCCGAACGGGTGCACCCAGCCGCTTCACCATCGCGCTCACGTCCAAGGTGGCAAGCCGGTGACCCTTTGATGTCGTCACCCGCACGCTAGAGAGCAGCTGGCCGGCGCCGGCCATGTCGACGCCAAGCTGCCGCAGAACTGTCTCGCCATTGGACCAGATGGTCACGGCTCCGCCGCCTGCCCGCGTGTCGGTGCGCTGGTCGAAGACGGTGACGTCATGGCCGTCGCGCAGCAATCCCCTGGCGACGGAAATGCCGCTTACGCCGGCGCCGACGACAAGGACTCGAAGCGGCCGCGTCGACGGCACTTCCGCCACCGGCAGTGGCTCTTCCAGATCTTCGTAGCCGGGCATGATCGACGTCAGCTTGCAGCTCGTTTCGCCGCCGTGTCTGAATAACCAGTGGCGCAGCTGAACGGGGTTGGTAGACGGCTCATGTGACTGCTGGGGACTCCGCGATCACGATCTTCCATCCACCCTCCGACCCTGAGCGGTTCGGCCGGTGGGTAGCCGGATACCAAGCTTGCGCTCGTCACTCTTTTGGATACGTAAGCGCGCGTGAATCGGTTCAAGGAAGCGGCCAGCTCGATTGGGCCGTCGAGGTCGCTCTCGACAATGCGGATCAGCCCGGCCGGTGCGACGGTGATCGCTATTGCGTACGCCGCGCTTCTCGCGCTTTTCCGGCCGATCGTTTGGTTGCCGCCGCGCTGATCATCTTGTCCAGGTCCGCAACCGACCACGGTTCGGCGTCGTGGTGATCGCGATACGCCAACACCGACGGCGTTGGCCGGTCGAAGCGGCCGACGAATCCACCTGCCACAACAAAGATCTGACCCGTCACGTCGCACGCCAAGTCGCTGGCGAGATACGCGTAGATCGGGGCCACAAATGAGGCGGGAGGAGCGTCGAGGGCTGCCCGCATGGTCATTTCGTCGAGCAATCCACGGCGGTGCAGGTCCTCGATGTGCTCTTCGTACTCCACGCCGGTGGAAATCCGTGTCTTGGCGCCGGGACACACCACGTTGGCTCGCACACCATAGCCTTTCAATTCCGCGGCCATGGCCATCGTCAACCCGTTGACGGCGCCCTTGCCCGCCGGATAGCCGGTGCCACCGTAGTCGCCGAGAAATGCCGCAGAACTGGTGTTGATGATCGATCCTTGCCCCTGAGCGGCCATGACACGGGCTGCGATCCGGCAGGTGTGAAACGCCGTGCCGAGGTGGACGCCGATCAGGCGGTCAAATGCGTGGGGTGAAATATCCAGAATCGAGGAACCTGGCGGCTCCGCGATCCCGGCGCAATTGATCAGGATGTCTATTCGCCCGAACGTGCTCGTGCATTCTTCGATGAGCGCGGTGGCAATTCGCTCGTCGTCGGCTGCTCCGACCACGGGGGTGGCTCGTCCTCCCGACGCGGTGATCGCCGCAACGGTCTCCTGCACGGCATCAGCGTCACGCCCGTTGACCACCACGCCGGCGCCGAGGTTGCACAACAGCTCGGTGACTGCGCGTCCGATGCCACGGCTGCCGCCGGACACCACCGCGCCGCAGCCGGTCAGTAGGCTCTGATCGCTCATGGGCACCGGCTCCGAACGGCGTTGTGCGAGCGTCGTCCTCGACAGTGAGCTGAAGTACACGGCTTGGCGCGGTTCGCAGACATTAGCCCGAACGGTACCCAACCGACCCACAGCAGGCCTTTACCGACAGGCAGGTGAAGTACTCGACCGGTCAAGCGGGCTCCAACTGGGGTGTCCTGACTCGTTCGGACTGGTCCTGCTCGCGCAACCCGCGAGCCGGTGGCTTCCGATGGGGCACCGAGAGCTCCTGACCGGCCTCACATGGGCGGACGCGTGTTCGTCGGATCCGGGGTACCATGAGAGCCGACGTCCGTCCTGGACAAGTCGCCGTTTAGCTCAAAGCGGCCAATCAGCTCACAGGGCTGCTGGGCTAGCGTCGCTCCGGCGATAAACCCCCGGTCACCTTCCCCTCGGTACCGCGTGCGCTGTTGATGAACCGACCCGTCCTTACGGGTGCAGTGCGAGACGACTGTGCGCACAGTCTCGCTGCACACCACTTCGAGGGAGTGTGCCAGCAATGCGAATCTGTTCGCGCGTAACCGCTTTCACGACCCGTGGGGCCTTCAGAAGGCGGTCCAGCCGATGACCCCCGTAATTGCCCCGCCCCGCCCTGCTCGATCGGCGGGCACATCCGAAGATTCGTACGACGACGTCGTGGACATGTTCCTCGTTCTACGCCAGCTGCCAGGTGAATCGCACGAATACCGGCGACAGCGGGAATGTATCGTCGCCCGATGCCTGCCCCTGGCCGACCACGTGGCTCGTCACTTCGGGCGCCGCGGCGAAAGCCTCGACGACTTGACCCAGGTCGCGCGCCTGGGGCTGATGAACGCCATCAATCGGTTCGACCCCGCCAAGGGACCCAGTTTCATCGGGTTCGCGATTCCCACCATGATGGGCGAGGTCCGGCGCTATTTCCGCGACCACAGCTGGGGCATGCGTGTGCCGCGGCGGTTGCGTGAGCTACACATCCAGATCAGTAGGACGACGTGTGATTTAGTTCAAACGCTGGGGCGAGCGCCCACGGCCAGCGAGCTATCGCAAGCGCTTGGAGTTTCGCGCGAGGAGATCATCGAATGCCTCGTTGCGGGCGATGCCTACCAGCTCGAGTCCCTGGATACACCCATGGGCCCCGATGACTCGGGCAAGCCACGCCGGGTCGCCGACGCGATCGGCTCGATCGACCCACAGATCGACCGCATCACCGACCGAGAAGCGGTGCGCGTCCTGCTCACCGCGCTACCGCAGCGCGAACGTGAGGTTTTGCATATGCGGTTCTTCGAATCGATGACGCAAAGCCAGATCGCGGAGCGAATCGGCGTGTCACAGATGCAAGTCTCGCGCATCCTGGCCAGCACCTTGCAATCCCTGCGAGACCGGCTGGAATAACCCCGCATGCCGCCACCGGGACCTTGGTGGACACCCGCAATGTACTGTGCGTTTCGGGCGAACGAAGTCCAGTGCGTCGCCATAAGGAGCCCGGAAGGAGCACGGTGCGATGAGGATTTCCCGGATGGTCGTCGCCGGCGTGGCCGCAGCAACGGCGCTGACGGTGTCGGTGGCGGGGTGCGGCGGTAACAAGACGTCGTCGCCGACATCGACGTCAAAGTCGTCATCCGCGTCGGCAACCAGTAGTTCAGGACCGACTTCTTCGGCCCCGGCGCAACCCACCGACTACACCGGGCTGCTGATCCAAGCGACAGATATCGACGCACCGGTGCAATTCACGGGCAGCCCGCCGGTGAAGAATCCGAACGGCCAACCGGGCATCGCGACGACGTTCAGCACCCAGGACGGCAGCCATGCGATCAAAGACACCATCCAGGTCCTGGCGGACCCCGCCGCCGCTACCGATGCATTGAACGCGGCAAAGGGCGGGCAGGGTAACGCCATCAAAGACCCACAGACGGGGTCTGCCAACGTCGGCACTGGCGCAACGACGCTGTCGGGGAACGCCCCGGACAAGTCAAAGGGTGTGACGATATTGCTGTTCACCGAGGGCAGGGCGTTCGTCACGCTGGAATTCGATGGCCCGACCGACTCGCTCCCGCCGCAGGACTTCGTCAATGATGTCGCCCAGAAGCAAGACGCGGCCATCAAGAAGGGGCTGGGCGGCTGAGCTGGGTTCGCCGGCCTTCACACCACACGCAAAGGGACGCGGGCCCAGGCATTGTTGCCGTATCCGCGCGGATTCCACAGGGACGCCGCTGATTCTGGCTGCAGTGCACCGGTATCGTCCCAGGCACGCGCGACGATGTTCAACGGTCCCGGTTTGACGTCGACGATCAGCGACCACGGCCGCCATGACCATTTACTGGGCGCTGGGTGCAGGTCGGCCTGCTGCCAGGTGCGCCCATCGTCGACGGATATGTCGACGCGCTCAACGCTGCGCCCGTCGCCGGCGATCCCATAGCCGCGGATGATCAGCTCTCCCGCCGGTACGTGGTCGCCGTCGGTGGGGTTGAGGATGTCGCAATTGAGGGCCAGTGACGACAGCGAAATCCCTTCGCCCGGCGCGGCGGTGTCGGCGTCGGCCCCGGGCGGCAGGATGCGGTAATCATGGGCCTGGAAGTAGTTTTCCGACGGGTCGGGTTGCACCCTGATGGCCGTGACCCATTTGACGCTGCGGGCGCCGACGTATCCGGGCACCACCACGCGGACCGGACCGCCGTGCGCGCGCGGAAGCGGCTCGGAGTTCATCCGGAACGCCAGCAGCACTTCCGGCGACAGCGCTTTACTCAGCGGGATCGAGCTGCCGTATGCCTGGACGGGCCGAGCTTCCTGGGCGACGTCCGGGGCTTCGAAGGCAACGTGTAAGTTGTCATCACGGTGCACTCCTGCTGCCGCGAGGACGGCTGATAGGCGTACGCCGCGCCACTCCGCGGTTGAGATCGCCCCGTGCGCCCACGGGTCTTTACCCGGGATCGGCCGCACCCGCAGCATCTCGGCACGGCGATTGCCGGCGCATGCCAGCGTTGCCACCACACTGTGTTGATCGAATTCGGTGGTCAGCCGGTCGTAGGTCAGGGTTAGCGGCTCGTCCACGCACCCGTCGATCCTCAGTTGCCACTGCTGGGGCGAGATGTCGGGGAGTGGGCCGTGATTGCGCGCATAGAACGTGTCGATCGGAGTGATGTCGCTACTCGCCAATACCCGAGCGGGCGGCTCAGCGTTGTACGGTAAGTGCCCGCGGACGATCATGTCGGCGCGCTTGCCCCACAGCGCTGTGGGATTCGTCATGGCGATCATTTGTCACTGTCTCTTCGGTCGGGTGGCCTTGATAACGATGATTACCCATCTGAGTCGCCGCGAGTAGAGGGTTTCATTTAGTGGGCTCACAAGCTTTACTTGTGTCTGCGCGAGATCTCACAAGACCGGCTTGTATGCGCGCGACGGGAGGGTGGTCATGCCACTTAGCGCTCGTATGCCCGAACTGTCCGCATTCGAGATTTTCTTGGCCATCGCCCGGACTGGCAGTCTGGGCGCCGCCGGAAGGGAATTCGGGCTGACGCAGCAGGCCGTATCGGCACGAGTGGCCTCGATCGAAGCGCAGACCGGCGTGGCGTTGGTCGTCAGAACCCCGCGTGGATCGCAGCTGACACCCGCCGGAGTCGTCGTCGCCGAGTGGGCGGATCGATTGCTCGACGTCGCGCAATACGTGGATGCCGGGTTGACCTCACTGCGATCGGAACGGCGCAAGCGGGTCAAAGTGGCGGCCAGCCTCACGATCGCCGAGCAACTCATGCCGCGCTGGTTGGTGTCGCTACAGGTTGCCACAAATCGACTGGGCGCCACCACTCCCGAAGTCATCATGACCGCCACCAATAGCGACCAGGCGATCGCCGCGGTACGCGACGGGACCGTGGATCTGGGGTTCATCGAAACCCCGTATGTACCAACAACTTTGCGCAGCAGAGTAGTCGGACACGACGAGCTTGTGTTGGTCGTGCCCGCCGATCACAAGTGGGCACGCCGGCAGCGGACAGTAAGTGCGGCCGAACTGAGTCAAACGCGCCTTGTCACCCGGGAACCGGGTTCGGGGACGCGCGATTCGTTGACCGCGGCGTTGTCCCAAGCATTGGGTGACTCGCTGCAGCAAGCGCATCCGACCCTCGAACTGTCCTCTGCCGCCGCAGTGCGTGCCGCCGTCGTCGCGGGCGCGGGACCCGCCGTGCTGAGCAGGCTGGCGGTTACCGACGACCTGGCAATCGGACGTCTGCGTACCGTGGCAGTTCCCGAATTGAACCTGAGACGCGAGCTCCGGGCGATCTGGGTCGGGGGCCGCACCCCGCCCGTCGGACCCGCTCGGGACTTGCTCACTCACATCACCAGCCAGGTGTCATGAGGATTTCTCCGACGCTGGTCGCCGCCGTGGGTATGACGCTGGCGGCCTCATCGCTGGCCGGCTGCGGCAGCGGTGCAAAATCATTGCCGGCAAGACCGAGTTCACCGACCTCGGTCGCGGAAGGCCACAGCTCGCTGTCGACGTCGGCACCCGCGCCGTCCGACTACACCGGGTTGTTGATCCAGGCGAGCGATATCAATGCACCCGAAACTTTCACGGGTTCTCCCCCGATCAACAACCCGAACGGCCAACCCGGCGTTACGACCACGTTCAGTAACCAAGAGCGAACCCACCTAATAGTCGACAGCATCCAGATCTCGAAGGATCCCGGCGCCGCTGCCCGCGCACTGGAGTCGGCAAAGGCGACATCGGGTGGTTATGTCCACGGAGAACCCGAACCGATCGCGATTGGCACCCGCGGAACCACGATCTCGGGTCCCTCACCCGACGGCACCAAGGGAGTGAGCGTGCTGATGTTCACGGAGGGCAGGGCCTTTGCGGAATTGGAATTCGATGGTCCGCCCGATTCACTCGTGCCGCCCGACTTCGTGACCGATGTCGGCCAAAAACAAGATGCCGCCATCAAGAAGGGACTCGCCGGCTAGAGCGCCGGGTCGAAACGCGCGTCATCCGGTCGGAGTGAGAAGAAACAGACGGAATTGGCGCCCGCCGGCGCGAGCTTGGGCGATCTGATAGTTCGGCCAGTGGGCCAGGACCGTGGCCCATGCTTTGTCGCGTTCCTCTCCAGTGAGCAAGCGCACTTTCGCAACGAAACGCTCGCCCCGTCTGCGAACGATGACGCGTTCTGTCGCTTTGAGATTCGCCGACCACGACGGGTGATGCTCCCGACCCCAGTTGGAACCGACCAGCACCAGTCCATCCCCGTCGGCCACGTACTGGACCGTCGCCGTCCGGGCAAGGCCCGTCTTGCGCCCTGAGGTGGTGATCTGGACGTTGGGCAGGTCGGCAAGGTCCAGAACACCGACTCGCCCACCACTCAGAAAGCGGAGCAGGGACTCGAGAGATTCGGCGGTCGCCCGCCCTCGCAGCACCAGCCAGCGGTATACCGTCGGGTTACGCGCCACCCGCTGCAGCGGATTCACGCGTTCACTGTATTCCGATGAAATCACCTTGGCTACGGAGGATTTCGGCATACGGCCGCTTCCGGTGATTCCGCTTTGGTCACCGGGGTCGCCGTGCCAGTGGACGGCTGTGGGGCGCCGTGCCACGACGCCTAGGCAGGCCAGCATTAAATAAATTGCTTGATTTAATGTTACGTGCGGTGTTCACTGAGACGGTGAAAGCCGAGCGGACAGTGCGCTCCGACAGGTCTACGGGTACCCGAGAAGCGATCTTGTCTGCCGCGGAGTGGCTGTTCGCTGAGCGTGGCATGTACGCCGTGTCCAACCGGCAGATCAGCGAAGCTGCCGGACAAGGCAACAACGCTGCGGCTTGCTACCACTTCGGGACAAGGACCGACCTCCTCCGAGCGATCGAAAGCAAGCACCGCGAGCCGATCGAGGAGCTGCGCGCGCGGATGCTGATCGATATCGGCGAATCGACCGAACTACGGGACTGGGTGGGCACGTTGGTGCGCCCACTGACCGACCACCTGGCGGCGCTGGGCACCCCGAGCTGGTACGCACGGTTCGCCGCCCAGGCGATGGCCGATCCCACGTATCGCCATGTCGTCACCAAGGACGCACTCATGTCACCGCTGCTGGTGCAGACGATCGACGGCATCAACCAGTGCCTTCCCGACCTGCCCAAGCGAGTGCGTTTCGAGCGAATCGTGATGGTCCGCAACCTACTGATGCACACCTGCGCCGAGCACGAGGGTGCGCTGGCCGAGCACGGTCCACAATCGCGTTCCAGCTGGCCGGTCGCGGGCGAGGGACTCATCGACGCAATTGTCGGGCTGTGGCGCGCGCCGGTCCACGTGAGCGCGGCAGGCGGCTAGCCACCGGAGGCGACAGGGCAGGGCAAAACCGAGGAGCATGATGACCGAAGTCTCGACCGCGACCGATGCCCCCGAATTCCCGATGACGCGGGCACCGGGTTGCCCGTTCGCTCCACCGCCAAAGGCATTGGCACTCAACGACACCAAGCAGCTGAGCAGGGTGCGGATCTGGGACGGGAGCACACCGTGGTTGATTCACGGCTACGACGCGATACGCGCGTTGTTCACCGATTCCCGAACCAGTGTCGACGACCGGCTACCGGGGTATCCGCACTGGAACGAGGGAATGCTGGCGACCGTCCACAAAAGGCCACGCTCGGTGTTCACCTCCGACGCCGAGGAGCACACGCGCTTCCGCCGGATGCTGTCAAAACCCTTCACCTTCAAGCGGGTCGAAGCGCTGCGCCCCGCGGTGCGCAAGATCGCTGACGATCGCGTCGACGCCCTGCTTGCCGGCCCTAATCCGGGCGACATCGTCAGCGCCTTAGCGCTGCCCGTCCCATCGCTGGTGATCAGCCAGTTGCTGGGCGTGCCCTACGAGGACGCCCAATTCTTCCAGGAACAAGCTCAACGAGGCACGGGGCGCTACGCGACCGAGGAGGACACGGCTAAGGGGGCCGCCTCGTTGGCGAAATACATCGCCAACCTGATTCGGGCCAAGATGCAAAGTCCCTCAGAGGATTTGGTGTCCGACCTGGCGGAGAGGGTCAACGCGCAAGAGATCAGCGTGCGCGAGGCCGCGCAACTGGCGCTCGGCGTGCTGATCGCCGGTCATGAGACCACCGCCAACATGATCAGCCTGAGCGTCGCAGCTATGCTCGAGCATCCCGACCAGTTGGCGCTGATACGCGACGCCGAGGATCCCAGGGTCATCGCCACCGCGGTCGAGGAGCTGATGCGCTACCTGAGTATCATCCAGACCGGCCAGCGCCGCATCGCCGTGGAGGACATCGAAGTCGGCGGCGAGACCATCCGGGCCGGCGAGGGCATCATCCTCGACGTTGCGCCGGCAAACTGGGACGGTCGCCAATTCCCCGACCCGGACCGGCTGGACCTGCGACGCGACGACGGCCCACACGTCGGGTTCGGCTACGGCCGCCACCAGTGCGTGGGCCAGCAGTTGGCCCGTATGGAGTTACAGATTGCCTTGCCCACGTTGTTCCGCCGCATCCCGACGCTCCGGCTGGCTGTGCCCGTCGAGCAGCTTCCCTTCAAGCACGACGCGCTGGCCTACGGCGTCTACGAGCTTCCCGTCACATGGTGAAGCCCGACCTGACGCTGGAAGTGCCGGATCTGTCCGGCGGGTTCGCCGTCGTGCCCGAGGACGCCGTTCGCATTGTCGGCGGCAACATCAGAAACTTCCTGGGTATCTGCCGATGACGAACTCCCTCGCCGCCCGCGGCCCGGTCATCGTCATCCCTGACGAGCCCGACTGGGCGCGTATGCGTTCGGAGACCGGCGCACGGCTACGCTCCGCAATGGCCGACCACGATGTCGACGCACTGATCCTCTTGATGAACGGCTACGTCACGTATGCGACAGGTGTTAGCTGGCCGCTTTTGGATGCGGGCCTCTCGCACGTGGAACGCCCGGTCGCGGTCGTGCTGGCCGACGACGAACATCCGCATCTGTTCATGCCGCACCGCAGCGGCGCGCCCGCCGAGTCACCGGTGCCCGACGACCATCTTCACGGCCCCGCCTATCTCGAATTCGACCAGGGTGTCCAGCATTTCGCCCGTGAGCTGGCCGGGCTGATCCCGCCGGGAGCGACCGTTGCCGTCGACGAGCTGACCGGCGCGATGCGGCGGGCGACGCCCAGGCTGTTCCCGACGGGCGCGCCAATGGATGCGGCGATCGTGGTCGGCGCCGCGCAATTGGTCAAAACCCCCGATGAGCTTTCCTGCCTGCGCAGGGCTTCCCGCATCACCGAACAAGCCATTGTGGATGTGCAGAAGGCGTTGGCACCGGGCGTACGGCAGATTGACCTTTCAGCCACGCTGGTGCGGCGCGCCTTCGAGCTCGGCGCCACCACCAACATGCTGGAGGCCATCTGGCAGGTGATGCCGAGTTCGCGGGAAGCCGGAGTGTGGACGACGCATGGCGATCTCGCGCTGCCGCTGCTCCCCACCGATCGTGAACTGGCCGCCGGCGACGTGCTGTGGACCGATATCAGCATCACCTACGCCGGATACTGCTCAGACTTCGGCCGCACCTGGTTGGTCGGCGAGCAACCCACACAGAAGCAACAAGATCAATTCCGTCAGTGGCGGGCCATCCTGGACGCCGTGCTTGCGGTGACCAAAGCCGGCGCCACGTCGGGTGATCTCGCGCGCGCGGCGATCGCCGCCAACGGTGGCCGCAAACCCTGGCTGCCACACTTCTACCTGGGCCACGGCATCGGCACCTACCCGGCCGAAAACCCGATGATCGGAACCGATCTCGGTGAGGAATTCGACGACAACTTCGTCTTTCCGCCCGGCATGGTCCTGGTTCTGGAACCCGTGGTGTGGGAGGACGGGACAGGCGGCTATCGCAGTGAGGAGATCGTGGTGATCAGCGAACACGGCTTCACGCCGATTACCGACTACCCCTACTCCCCTTATGGCGACTGAAGTTTCGCCCGACACCAGGGCTTTGCGGACCGGACGTCGGGAGCGGGCGCTGGCCCAAATGGACGCACACGACCTCGACATCGTCGTTCTCGGCCGGCAAGCCAACATTCGTTACGTCACGGGCGCTCCCCAGCTGTGGATAGCCGGAACGCGACCGTTTGGTCCGATGTGTGTCGTGGTGCGCGCCACCGGAGACATCTACCTCAACAGCACCGATGACGAAGGAGTCCCCGAAGAAATCGGTCACGCTCACCTGTACGGGCTGGCCTGGAATCCGATGACCCTCATCGATGTATTGAAGAAGATCGACGGGGCCGAAACGGCGCGCAGAGTCGGAACCGACGCGATCACACCCACTTTCGCCGCGTTGCTGCCCGATGCATTTCCGAATGCCGAAATCGTCGACGCCGAGCTGGCCATGCGTGCGGCGCGGCGCATCAAGACGGCGGATGAAATCGCCGCGATGGGCCGGGCGCTTCGCGTCGCCCAAGCCGGACTCGCCGCTGCCGTCGGCGAACTAAGGCCCGGGGTTTCCGAGCAGACGTTAGCCGGGGCCACGCTGGAGGCCATGGCGGCCGGCGGTGTGAGCACACCGGCGACCCAGGACGCCGCATGGGTGACCTCGCGGGAGCATCCGTGGCGACGCGCGCGCGCCCATAGCGAGGTACGGTCGGGCGACCTTGTCGCATTCGCTGCCGGCGCACTGGCAGATGGCTATGTCGCCGAGGTGGGCCGGACTTGGCCGGCGGGCAACACCCCCAACGGATCTGTCCGTCAGCTATTCGAACGGTCAAACACGCTGTACGACAGAATGGTTGCTGCCTGCCGTCCGGGTGCGCCGACTCGCGAGCTGCTCGCCGCCTACGAAGCGGCCGCCGAGCCGGTTCCGCCGATGCCCGTCGCGCACGGGCTGGGGTTGGGTTTCGATCCGCCGGTGGTCTCCGAGATGCTCTGGGCCGCC
>DATKEW010000464.1:0-2725 GCA_035511785.1 Mycobacterium sp. | reverse complement strand
CTCGCTGAACGCGACGACCTGGATCGGGCGTATCGGCATGGTGATACTTCCGCCGTTCGTCTACTTCATCGCCTATCGGTGGTGCATCGGGCTGCAGCGCAGTGACCGCGCGGTGCTCGAACATGGCGTCGAGACCGGCATTATCAAGCGGCTGCCGCAGGGCGCCTACATCGAGCTGCACCAGCCCCTCGGCCCGGTCGACGCCCATGGCCACCCGATACCGCTGGAGTACCAGGGTGCTCCCGTGCCCAACAAGATGAACCAGCTGGGCTCGGGCGGAACGCCGGGTAGCGGCAGCTTCTTGTTCGCCGATCCGCCGTCCGAGGACACGGCGCTGCGCGAGGCGGCACATGCCTCCGAACAACGTGCCCTGACCGCGCTACGGGAGCACCAGGACAGCATCAACGGTTCGCCAGACGGCGAGCACGGCGAGCACTAGCCCGGCGGCGCTTCTCACACGTCAGGGCACCGGCTACTGGTCGGCGATCAGGCCGCGCAGTTGCCGAACATATAGCCACTCGACCACCGGCATCGCCGCTGTGACGATGCCGGCCAGCACGTAGCCGACCCACGACGGGCCGTCGTGACCGATGGCCATCAGGTAGGTCGCCGCCGCGACCGCAATCAGGGCGGCACCCATCGTGCCCGCCAGGATGACTGTGCCGCGCAACCAGACTCGGTCCACCGCCGCACCGGACCATTCGGTGGCCGGCCCCGCCGCTTGCACCGTGTGCGGGCGCGCCCGCTCTGCCACGGCGCGCGCCGTGGGAGCGCCCGGCCTTATAGGTGGCCTGCCCGGTACAGGCGCGGTCACCAATAAGGCCGGATCGGCCTGGGTCATGCGGCGAGCCCGCAACAGCACCGGGATCGCCCCGGCGATGATCAGCGCGGAAACGA
Source organism: Mycobacterium sp. (assembly GCA_035511785.1). Taxonomy (GTDB): domain Bacteria; phylum Actinomycetota; class Actinomycetes; order Mycobacteriales; family Mycobacteriaceae; genus Mycobacterium. The sequence goes on along the minus strand of DATKEW010000464.1, from coordinate 1,828 downwards.
TGATGACGGCGTACAACACCCACGTCGTATGCGAGCTCCCGGCCATCCGGTGAAAGCCCCGACCCAAATCGGCCAGCGCGACGGCGGCGGCCACGCTGACGCCCAGCAACGCCAGCCAGATGGCGGCACACGCGCCCACCAGGATGCGATCGATGACGTCCGGCGGAATGGTGTCCGACCCACGCCGATATGCGGAATATCTGCTGACCATCAGCAGCTCGTCTGCGGCGCGTCGCTGTTGTTCGACGACAGCACGGCTCCGTCGCTTGTGGTGATCGAGCAATTGAGCCTGCTGACCCGGAAAAGGCTGGACGCCTGGACGGAGCCGACGTCGGACGTCGAGATCGGCGTCACGGTCATCGACCACGGGATGTACACGTTGTGCTGAGTGCGTGCCCGACCGGAGGCGTCGACGTAGGTCACCGAAATGATGTCGCCCGGCGCTTTGGTGCCGGTCACCGAATAGGTCACTTGCCGCGGCCCGGCCGGTGTCGTCGGAGGGGGCGGAGGCGCCGCCGCCGTTGAGGTAGCCGGGGGCGGGGCCGGGGCAGGCGCCGGTGGGGGCGGCGGTGGCGACGGAGAGGGCGTCACCGTTACGGTCTGTGTCTCCGTAGCTGTCGGGGGCGGCGGCGGTTGGGTAGTGGGCGGAGGCGGCGGGGGCGGCGGCGTGGTCGTCGTTATTTCGTCCTGTATTGGCGGCGTGGACGGTGTGGTGGTGGTGCCGGGGTTGGCGAGTTTGTTGGTGTCGGTGCGCGTGACCAGCAGCGACACCGAGACCACCAGCGCAATCGCGGCGACGATGGCGGCCACGCCGACGACCCACGGCCAGCGGGGTGCGGCGTGCTCGTCGTCGTGGTCGGATGACTCGTCGTAGGTGTCGTAGTCGTAGAGCGCCACGTCGGCCGGCACATAAGGGCCGCTGGTGAAATGCTCCGACTCGGGAGCCGAGTAGGCCCGCGAGTACGCGTCCGTCTGGCCTGTGTCGTCTGCCGCCGCCAGTTCTGCGCTGTCGTCGAACCGCCCGCCCGCGGGTTCACCGAGGGGTCTCGATCCGTCGCCGGGCGCCCCGGAATCGGGTTCGTGGCTGAGCTCGCTGGCGGGTTGGGGTTCGTCAGGTTCCCGTCCCGGGGTTTTCGGCCCGCTCATGTCTGCCTGCCCTGTCCAACTGCATCACCAGCGCGCGGGGCTTCGCGGTTATACCGTTGTGCGCGCTCGGGAAATTCTCATTGCCTGGGCAAACCCTACCGAACCGAGTGGGGCAAATAAGTTTAGCGACCGGGCCACTACTCAACTGATGCCCGGATTGTGACCTTCGAGTCGCAAATCAGTGCTTCTCCGGACCGATGTAGTACTCGAAGACCAGACCCGCCGCCGAAGCAAGGATGAACACCACTCCGGCAACGATCAGCCACGGCAGCCACAGCGCGATACCGACCGCGGCGACCGAGCCGGACAACGCGACCAGAATCGGCCACCAACTGTGCGGTGCGAAGAACCCCAATTCCCCTGCCCCGTCGCTGATCTCAGCGCCCTCGTAGTCCTCGGGCCGGGTATCCAGGCGGCGGGCGACAAACCGAAAGAAGGTGGCCGTTATCAACGCCAGGCCGCCGGTCAGCGCCAGCGCGGTGGTGCCCGCCCACTCCTCACCGCCGGTGGCGAACAACGCGGTCAGCACCGCGTACAGCACCGCCGTGACGATAAAGAACGCGGCGATGAATTCGAACAGCCTCGCTTCGATGTGCATTGAGTGTCCTAACCTACTGGCTTGCCGTCATTTCGCCGCGGCGGGTGTCGAACGGGTGGGTGGTCACCGCTAGCGGGGACTGGT
>DATKEW010000463.1:0-2311 GCA_035511785.1 Mycobacterium sp. | reverse complement strand
CGGCCACCATGCCGATGCCCACGAAGGATCTTGTCCTGGGGTAAAAGGGGCGGTGTGTAACCCGTGCGCAAACAACAACTTGCGACGCCCCCGCCTTGAACGCAACCAGCGTCAGGTTGGTATCGGGTGACGTCCGCTCAGTGATACTTCTCCCCCGTGCGCGTCAATCGCCTTGCGTAACAACTCGTCATGCGTCACCGGGGCCGCCCGCATCGAATCCGCGTCTGCTTCCCACCGACGGGTCGAACCCTCAATATCGGTGAACAGAACGTGACAACCCCAGAAGGAGCAGCACCCGTCAGGGCATCGCCTCGGCCCACTCGATGTGCCCTTCGAAGCCAAGGGATGTCGCCAAGTCGCGGTAGCGATCCCGAAAGTCCGCGTAAGCCGCAGCATCAGCATGAGCCCGCGCCAGAAGTGCGCGGAGTCGCAGCAGCCAGATGTCACGCAGCGCTAGACCTTCGTCGGTCGGTGCGGCGGCTAACCGCTCGATCGCGGCCTCCGCTTCGACCAGGTCGCCGTCAGCGCCGGGATCAAGCAGTGTCTCCACCAAAACGCCCGTCGCTGGAATGCCCCACTGCAGCAGCTGTCCCTGGCGGACCAGGTCGTCGGCGGCGGCACGCATGACCGGTATGGCGTTTTTGCGATCTCCACGCCGAGCTCTCTCACGTGCCAAGTAGACGTCGACGATGGGTCGATCGGCCAGGAGATATCCCCGGCGCAGGAACTCCTCGCTGACCTCGACCAGAAGCCTTTGTCCGCGGTCACGCTCGGGAGCCGTTTGGCGGTGCATCAGCGCAACGCCCAGCGTCATCCGGGCGATCGACAAAGCGAAATCATCACCGGATCGTTCGGCAATCCGTAGGGCATCCTCGACCCCGCGCACCGCGGAATCGTCCGGCCTCAACACGCCACCGGGTATCCCCGGGAAGTAGGCGTAGGTGATGCCCGCGGCGTACGACAATGGGTCGGCGCTGCGGGCCAGGGCCAGGCCGTGCCGCAGGTCGTCGCGCCATCCGGGAAAACCCAGGCACCAACGGGCGATGGCCCGCGACGCAAAGGCGACCGCTAACGGAGACCCGACAATGAAGTCACCCTTCGACGGATCACCGTCGGCCAGGTCGATGACTGCGTGTGACCACCGCAGCACATCAGACCACTCGGCGTTATGAATCTTGGCGTAGATCAGGGGGAAGGACATTCCCACCGTTAAGGACGGATCGCCGAGCGACTCGGCGAGGACCCAAGCTTCCGATGCCAGCTGCGACGCCTCGCGCACCCGGGCCTGAAACGCGTGATCCACCACCAGCCCCGCCATTCCGATGGCCAGTGACGCCTTGTCGCCGGCAGTGGCGCACAACTCACGCAATTCATCGAATCGGGCAGCGGCAACGTGTGTATGGACGCGCCAGGCAGTCCCGCACAACATGGTGCGCGGAGCAATTCGCATGGAGGTTCGGTTAGCGTCCTCCGTGGGTAGGGCATCGGCGATCGTTTGGGCCCGCTCCCAACTGAGTCGCGCCGCAGCGATGTCGCGGTTGGTCGCCCAGGCTGCGGCGCGCATGTGCCAGCCGTAGGCGGTGTGCAGATCACCGGCGGCCTGTAGATGTTCGGCGATCAGCGCCGCGTTCTCCTCCGCCACTGCCGGGTCACGTGTTTCGATGGCGGCGGCGATGCGCCGGTGCACCTCGGCGCGATCCGATTTGAGCTGTGATTCATAGGCCACCGTGCGCACCAGCGGATGATGGAACACATACTCGGGGTGTCGGGTGAACCTGACCTGGTCAATGAGCTGGGCCGCCACCAGATCGTCAACGGCCGGTTCCACACCCAAAGCGGTCAGCAGGTCAAGGCCGAATCGCGCGCCGAGCACCGCCGCCGCACTCAACGTGCGTTTCGCTTTCGGGTCGAGGCGATCGATGCGCGCGGCGATGGTGGCCTGCAAGGTGGCTGGCACGCTGACTTCGGCGACATCGACCATCAACATGTAGGTGCCGCGCTTCCCCTGCAGCACACCGCGCTCAGCCAGTTCGCGCACGATCTCCTCGGCGAAGAACGGGTTACCGGCGGCCCGATCGGCGATCTTCTGGCCCAGCGCACCAACCGAGGGGTCGGGGCCGAGCAGCTGCGAGACCAGTGCCGCAGCTTCTGAATCACTAAGCGGCGCAAGGGCTATTGCCTGTGCCCCATGCACCTGCGCGAGTGCACCCTCATACTCGGGGCGGTACGTGACTAGCACCAGCGAGGGCGTCTGCGGAATCACCGTGAAGAAATCGGCAAGCATCGACTCGCTGACGTCATCGATCCAGTG
>DATKEW010000462.1:0-2804 GCA_035511785.1 Mycobacterium sp. | reverse complement strand
CGCCGGAACCGGTAAGACATACGCGATCGTCGGACTGGCCGCCCGCTACATCGCCGAGGACATCACCGACCTCGACCATCTGATGCTGGTCACCTTCAGCCGCGCGGCCACCCAGGAACTGCGGGAACGTGCCCGGGATCGATTTCGCCGCTGCGCAGAAGCCCTCGCCGACCCGCCCACCGCGCGCGCCTCCTCCGACGAGGTGATCGCCCACCTGGCCGACGGCACCGACGCCGAGGTCGCGGCACGATGGGCGCGGCTGCGGCAGGCCCTGTCGAATTTCGACGCGGCCACCATTGTCACCACCCACGCGTTTTGCGAACGCATGCTCGACGGCATCGGCGTGACCGGCGATTACCAACCCGAAGCGGGGCTGCTGGAAAACACCACCGCCCTGCTCACCGAGGTCGTCGACGACGTATACGCCGCACAGTATTGTCCCGACGCCGCACCGGCGCTGGAGCGCTCGGTGGCGGCCCGGATCGCGACCGCGGCCACCGACATTCCGTTCGTCGCTTTGGCCCCCGCCGGCGCCGACCCCGATTCACCTGCAGCACAACGAGTCCGGTTCGCTGCGGCAGTGCGCGCCGAACTGAGCCGCCGTAAACGCGCAGCCCAAGGTGTCGTGCGTTGCGGAATTGCGCTCGTCCAGCAAGCGCATCCACCAGACTCATGGACGGCACGCGTCGTCGACATACCCGAACAACTGTTCAGACGCGGACTGAGGGCGATCTGGTTCCGGTGGCCGGACTACGGCGTGGGGCGCCCACCGCGCTGCTCTCTGGCCATAGCCGCAACATTGTCGGGGCAGCCGGCTCGGAAGCAGCGCGGATCGCTTTGGCCGTCGGAAATTTCCTCGCCGTTTACCAGCGCGTAGCGGTATTCGATTTGCTTGGGATGGTTGCCGCCACAGTACGTGCCCGTGGGCACCTGTCGCCGGTTGAGCTGCATGTCCCCGACGGTACGCGCCGAAGCGACCACAGCGTTGGCTTATGGGTGAAACGGGCCGCCCCCGAGGAGAGCAGGGGCGGCCCGATCAACTATCAGACGCAGACTAGGGCGATCTGGTTCCGACTAGCCGCTTGGCTCGACTCGATCCACCCGTCAAGCTCGTCGGCGGCCTCGAGCACCCGCGCGGCCAGCTCGCGCGCCTGGGTGCTGCTCAGTCCCCGTCCGTTGTAGCAGGCGTGGGAGATCGTGACGTTCGGTGCCTTGATCCGGCCGTCGTCAATCCGGCCGTCGGCAAACTGAATCACGGCGGTTTGGACGACCACGTTGTGGTCGGTAATGCCGCGGCCGGCGCCCAAGACGACCCTGTACGGCAGGGGGTCGTGGGGGTGCCAGTCGTCGACGGCGGCGGTGCCGGTGGGCAGCGGGACGTTGGGGTAGCAGTGGGCTGTCGTGGTTGGCATTGCCGGAACCGATCATCACAGAGCTGTTTTCTGGCACCTCTTTGACCAGGAACATTTGGTAACCGCGGACGCCCACATCATCCGGCCTAGACCCAATTCCGGACGCCTACGTCCCGCCGAATCGGGGTATAACGCCTGCAATCTTAGCAATGTAGTAAGGCATCTGGAGTGTTTCGTGAATGCGGGGCGCAATGATGTAGGGGCCGCCGGTGGGTGTCGACTGCCGCGTCCTGGCCGGCCCGGCCGCGGTGCGCTAGGCGCTCGTCGAGCAATTCGTCGACGTGACGACTTGACGGCTCGATACCGTGCTCGCGGACGGGGCGGCGCACGGCCGCCAGGAGCCGAAGTTCGGCGAGGATGGTCTCCCGGCCGCGCGGGCGTCGGCGGGCCTGTGTTTGATGCTCTGTGAGAGTCCCCCCGGGCTCGCCTAGTGTCTGTGCCGTTCCAGATTGTCGACGTGCCGGTTCATGCGCTCCGACAATTCAAGGAATGGGTTCTCGTACCCTCTAGGCACAGACGAGTAGCCCAGCTGTCGTACTTCCGTCGCGAACCCCCGTACATCACGCGCCAATTGCTCGAACTCGCTCATGCTGCTAAACCGCTCCGCTCCCTAGCCCTCACACGGGGGTGCTTGCAATATTGCATATCGAGGCTCAATGTTGCACGGCGGGGTACCCACTCGGAACGGCTCCAAAGCCTAGCGCCTGACTACCACCCTCGATGTCGACGACCTGGCGCCGCCGCGCCCCGACCACGCCCCGGTGACGCTGTCCGCGGTTCCGGCGGACCCCGGCGACGATGTTGCGCTGCTCATCTACACGTCGGGGTCGACCGGTCGGCCGAAGGGTGTGATGCACCGACATCAGCAAACTCGACGTGATCGGCGGCGGCACAATGGGTGCCGGCATCGCCGAAATCGCCGCGAGGGCCGGCCACGACGTACTGGTACGGGAATGAGACGACAGTGCCGCCAACGATACTCACGCGCGGCTGGAAAGATCGCTCGCCCGCGCAGTCGGATCGGGCCGGCTCGACCGCCGAGACACTGACCCATCCCATTCACCGGTGGCGTGACGTTCCGCGTGTGGGCCGAGCACGCGCGGGGGGTCGCCGTCGCAGGGTTCGTTAACGGGTGCTCGCGCTCAGCGTCGATCTTCCCGCGCGTGCCGACGCTCCTGGGCGATGAGCTCCATCGCATGGCGGCGATCCAAGCCAACATGTTCGCTGGCGTGCCGCACACTCAGCCAGGCATGCTGGGACAAGTGGCGGATCTCCATCCCCAGGTGCTGCCCGGCGTGCCGAGCGGACACGGCCACACGCCGCGCCACCGCGCTGGTTGCCCGTTCATGATCGGTGACGTGCCTCTCGGCCAGGCTCGCGCGCTCTTTGCGG
>DATKEW010000461.1:0-5207 GCA_035511785.1 Mycobacterium sp. | reverse complement strand
AGTCCGCCCGCCACCGATCGACCTGGATCACCGGAAAGTCGGAGCCGAACAGCACCTTATTCCGCAGCAGGCCGTTGGCGGCCTTGACCAGTTGCGGCGGAAAGTATTTCGGTGACCACCCGGACAGGTCGATGTAGACGTTCGACTTGTGGGTGGCGATCGAGATCTGCGAATCGACCCACGGTACCGACGGATGCGCCAGCACGATCGTCAGCTCGGGAAAATCGGCGGCGACGTCATCGACCAGCATCGGGTCCGAATAGCGCAGCTTGATGCCGTGCCCGCCAGGCAACCCCGCCCCGATCCCGGTCTGGCCGGTGTGGAACAGTGCAGGCACCCGCTCTTCGACGAGCGCCTCGTAGATCGGGTAGAACCGGCGGTCGTTCGGTTCGAAGCCCTGCAGGCTGGGGTGGAACTTGAACCCCTTCACCCCGAACTCCTCGACGAGCCGATGCACCCGGCGCACCGCCGCTTTGCCCTGCCACGGATCAACCGACCCGAACGGGATCAGCACGTCGTTATTGGACGCGGCCACCTCGGCGATCTCCTCGACCGAGTTGGGGGGGTGCCCGGTTGTGGTGGCCGCGTCGACGGTGAACACGACCGCGGCCATGTTGCGGGTCCGGTAGTGCTCGGCGATGGTCTGGATCGTCGGGGTGCGTTCCGCCCCGGACTTGAAGTACTGCTCCGAGGCGGCCATCAGCTCGTCGTCCAGCGACCGGTGCCCGCACCCGTCGATCTCGACGTGCGTGTGGATGTCGATGGCATCGATTGCGCCGAAGTCGATGCCGTACTCGTATTTGCTCATTTGCCAGTCAACTCCTCGGGATACTTCTCGCCAACCGATTCCAGGTGGACGGCGAATGTCTTCGGCCATTCGGCGGCGACGTCGTCGGCCGAGAAGCCGCCATCATGAAATGCGCTGACGGTCAGTGTCGGGTGCGACCACAAACCCAGCCGATCTCCACCGATGGCGATGGCCTGCCCGGTAATTTCGGCGGCGGCGTCGGAGGCGAGGAACGCAACGACGCCGACCGCATCTTCGGGGATACCCATTCCAACCTCACGGCGGATGATCGGCGGCAGCGGTTCGCCGTTCTTCATGGCGTCGATGTAGGGCGCGAGAAACGGGATGGTCTCGGTCATCGCGGTGGCGGCCACCGGGACCACGGCGTTGGCGGTGATGCCGGCGCCTTGCAGCTCCATCGCCCAGGTGCGCACCATGCCGACGATGCCGGCCTTGGCTGCCGAGTAGTTCGTTTGACCGAAGTTGCCGCGCTGGCCGGCGGGTGAGCCGATGCAGATGATGCGCCCGCCCTCGCCCTGCGCGCGGAATTGGTTCACCGCCTCACGGACACAGGTGAAGGTGCCCTTCAAGTGGACATCGATCACTGCGTCGAAGTCGTCGTCGCTCATCTTCCACAGCACCTTGTCACGCAAAATGCCGGCATTGGTGACCATGACGTCGAGCCGACCGAAGTTTTCGACCGCGGCCGCCACGAGCTTTCGGGCACTCCCGCTACTGCCGACGGGCGCGACGACACCGGCCGCGCGACCGTCCTCGGCGACGACTTCCGCGGCGGCCCTATCGACCGTCTCAGCGTCGACATCGTTGATGACAACGGCGGCCCCATGCCGTGACAGCTCCTTGGCGTAAGCCAAACCGAGGCCTCGGCCACTACCGGTGACGATCGCAACTTTACCGCTCAGGTCCACAAGATCCTCCACATCGTGACAGCTTCATCCGCGCGAATCCCATTAAATCATAAATCATTGACACGATCAATAGTTGACGATTACGATGACCGCATGGGACCGTGGGTCTGCAACGCCGCATCTACGGCGGCGCTACGGAGGACATGAAGGAAATCATCGGCCGCCGGCTGGTCGGCGACTGAGCCTGCTCGAGGAGAACACAAATGCTGAACCAAGGCGTCGGATCGTGGCCGTTCCGGCGGGCCCGCCAGACACCGGACGCCACCGCGATCGTGTTCGGCGACCGCCGATCGACCTACCGGGCGCTCGACGACCGGGTCACCCGGCTCGCGCATGCCTTGCGGGAGTTGGGTGTGTCACCCGGTGACCGGGTCGCCCTGCTCAGCGCCAACCATCCGGCATATCTGGAGGCGTTGTTCGCCACCGGGCTGCTCGGCGCAGTTCTGGTCCCACTGAACGCACGGCTAGCGGCGCCGGAAGTCGTTTACGCGCTTACCGATTCGAGTGCGTGCGTGTTGATACATTCCGCCGCGCTGGTCGAGGTCGCGACATCTTCGGCACCGCAGGCTGGCATTTCCAAACGCGTGGTGCTGGACGGCGACCCCGACCCCGGCGCCGTCGGATACGAGACGATCATCGCTGCTGCAAGCACCGATCGCATCGACGTCGCAGTGCGACGCGAGGATCCGTGCTTCATCATGTACACCTCCGGCACAACCGGATATCCGAAGGGCGTCGTGCTCACCCACGACACCGTGACGTTCGCGGTGCTCAATCCGATCATTGACCTCGACCTGTGCAGCGACGAGGTGTCGCTGGTCATCGCCCCCTTGTTCCACACCGGCGCGCTGAACTACGTCGCCCTGCCCACCCTCCTCAAGGGCGGGACCGTGGTGATCGAAGAGCGCTTTGAGCCCGGCCGCACCCTCAGTGTCATCGAACGCGAACGGGTGACGTACTCGTTCAGCGTGCCCACCATGCTCGACGCGATGAGCGCACACCCCGCCTGGGAGGACGCCGATCTCACCTCGATCCGGAGATGGATCGCGGCTGCTGCGCCCGTCCCGCTGCGTACCCTGCGCACCTACGCGGCGAGAGGCGTCGCGCTATGTCAGGCGTACGGACTCACCGAAACCGGCCCCGGTGCGTTGATTCTCCGGCCTGCGGAGACCGACCGGAAACTGGGCACCGCCGGGGTCCCACACTTCTTCACCGACGTACGGGTGGTCGACGCCGGCAACGTCGAAACCATCCAAGGCGAGCAGGGCGAGATCCAGATCTCGGGGCCCAACGTCATGCCCGAGTACTGGAATCGTCCCGACGCAACCCAGTCGGTGTTCACCGCCGATGGCTGGTTCCGCTCCGGTGATGTCGGCGTGCGCGATGACGAGGGATACATCACAGTCGTCGACCGACTCAAAGACATGATCATCTCCGGCGGTGAGAACATCTATCCAGCCGAGATCGAAAAGGCAATTCACGAACTGCCGGGAGTGGTCGACTGCGCGGTGTTTGGTATTGCTGACGACAGATGGGGCGAGATCGGCTGTGCCGCAGTAACTCTCGAAAAGGGTTATACACTGACCTGGGAAGAGCTCGATGCGTTTCTGAGCGCGCGGCTGGCACGGTACAAAGTTCCCAAGTCGCTTGTGCTGCTTGACGAGCTGCCACGTACTGTGACCGGAAAGATCCGCAAGGACCAACTGCGCGCGATGTTCGCCGGTTGACTCGAGGCAATCAGGATGCGACCTCGACTACTTCCGAAAAGACCATCTGGTTCAGCATCGTCCGCATCTGCTCCACAGCTTGGGGCTTGAAGCCCGCCGTATACCGGGCGGCCACCTCCGCGGTGCGTTCCTGCGCCTGCTCACGCAGGTCGCGCCCGCGCTTTGTGGCGACGACCAACTTGTTTCGCCGGTCGTTCGGATCGGCGGTCCGCGTGACGAGTCCGCGACTCTGCAGCTCGTCGACGAGGGCAACGACCTGGCTGGGGTCCAGACCGACTTCGTCGCTGACCCGGCGTTGGGTGATGCCGCCGGGTTCGTCACACACCACGGACAGCACGCTGTATGCGCGCACCTTGAGCCCATGTGGTGCCAATGCCTGGTTGCTGGCTTTGACGATCAGCGCGCTCGCCCGCGCCAGCAGGAAGCCCAATTCGTCCTCGAGTGCCCGCCTTCGGCTCATCGCACCCCTTCCGTCAAGGCGATACTACCAAGTCCAAATCATTGAGGCTATCAAGGATAGTGACGCGAGGGTGGCCGGAGAGTCGGCCCATGGCACGTTGCTCGCGCATAAACCGCTCGAGGTTGTCCTCGTCGAGGTCGGCGGTCAACACCTTGACCGCAACGGTGCGATCCCGCGATTGTTGCAAACACCGATAGACCACACCGAACCCGCCGCGACCGGTGCGCATTACCCCTACATCGACCCGCGGTGCATCGGCGTCCCGCTGCCCGGGACCGATCCGGGGGGTTCGGTCGTTGACGGCGCTGGGACCATGCCAGGTCGCGGCCTGCACCCGCAGATCGGAATCCGAACACGGCTACTGCCCGACCCACTATGTGCGATGGCGCACCGCGGTCACCACCGACCCCGCCACCGACCGCCGGCTCTGGCAGCTCACCGAGTCCGAGGTCTCCGAGGGCGGCCAGGTGAGCCTGCGCGGGCTGCCACCGTTGGTGGTGATCGAGGTGCTGTTCGGTGTCCAGCAACGGGTCCGGGGCGGGGCGAAGGTTCTCGATGTGACCCTTCGGGCGGTGTGCGACACGCTGCGCCGGCAGCAGGCCCTGACCATCGGCGCCTGCCCGACCGAGGGTGTGTCGACCAAGGCCACCCGGGTGTTGCTGACCGCGGTTGCCCGTGATGTCCGCCGGGCGCTGACCGATCCCGGTCATGAACGGGCCGCCGACAGTTGGGACCTGGCCGTGTTCGGCCACCGGGGGCGGCTCTCGTTCACCGGGATCAGCCAGCCGTGGCTGGCCCGGGCCGGCAAGGCATGGGCGAGTGAGGAACTACCCCGGCACCGCGGCGGCGGCGCCACCAAGGTCCGGGAGAAGGTCAACGCGCTGGCCCGGCTGTCGGAAAGCCTACGCGCCCGCGACGACCACGGCCTGGCACCGGAACTGTCGGGCCGCAAGGACATCGACTCCTTCCTTAACCGGCTTGGCTACCTCGAATCGACAGGCACGATCAGCCGCTACCACCGCAACGTCATCTGCCGGGACACCCGGGCGACCGGTGAACCTTCGCCCGCAACCCCGATTCCCACCGCCGCGGCCGTAAACACCCCTGCTCTCCCGCAATCCGGGCCATCTGCCCGACCCCGCGGACACGCGCCCTCTACCCGAGAAGGCGCGCATGGCAGTGTCAAGGTAAATCGGCCCCACGGTGACAGCGGCTAGGTTGGCAGGAACACCGCCAAGGCGGGTGCATACTGCCCATATGCTCGCCAACCTGTCCACCCTCAGCCGCGGAGAGCTGAATGGACT
>DATKEW010000460.1:0-5093 GCA_035511785.1 Mycobacterium sp. | reverse complement strand
GTTGCCGCGCCCGAGGTGATGATCCCGATCCAGTGCGAGTACTACGCGCTCGAGGGTGTGTCACAACTGATGCGCAACATCGAGATGGTGAAGGCCCACCTGAATCCTCGGCTCGACGTGACCACCGTGATCCTCACCATGTACGACGGACGGACCAAGCTCGCCGACCAGGTGGCCGAAGAGGTGCGCCGGTACTTCGGAAGCAAAGTGTTGCGCACGGTGATCCCGCGCAGCGTCAAGGTCTCAGAGGCGCCCGGGTACAGCATGACGATCATCGATTACGACCCCGGTTCGCGCGGGGCGATGAGCTATCTCGACGCGAGTCGCGAACTCGTGCAACGCGACTGACAACCATTCGTGCATTCGTGAAGGGACGACCATGACGCAGCCGTTACGCAAGAAGGGCGGCCTCGGCCGCGGGCTGGCTTCGCTGATACCCACCGGCCCCGCCGACGGCGACTCGGGGCCGGCGACCCTTGGTCCGCGGATGGGGGACGCGGCCGCCGACGTCCTGATCGGGGGCCCAGCGCAGGGCGCCGCCGGGGTGGGCGCGGTCTACCGCGAGATCGCGCCGGCGGATATCGAGGCCAATCCACGTCAGCCACGGCAGGTGTTTGACGAGGAGGCGCTGTCCGAACTGGTGCACTCCATTCGTGAGTTCGGCCTCTTGCAGCCCATCGTGGTGCGGGCGGTGACCGGAACACAGAGCGGTGCCCGGTACCAGATCGTGATGGGGGAGCGGCGCTGGCGCGCCGCCCAGGACGCGGGCCTGGCCACCATCCCGGCCATCGTGCGCGAGATCGGCGATGACAGTCTGCTGCGGGATGCCTTGCTGGAAAACATTCATCGGGTGCAGCTGAATCCGTTGGAAGAGGCGGCGGCTTACCAACAGCTGCTCGACGAGTTCGATGTCACCCACGACGAACTGGCGTCGCGCATCGGCCGATCGCGGCCGCTGATCACCAACATGATCCGGTTGCTCAAACTGCCAATCGCGGTCCAGCGCCGAGTGGCGGCGGGTGTGCTGTCTGCCGGTCATGCCCGCGCGCTGCTTTCCCTGGAGGCCGGCCCCGAGGCGCAGGAGGAACTGGCAGGCCGGATCGTCGCGGAGGGCTTGTCGGTGCGCGCCACCGAGGAGGCGGTCACGCTGGCCAATCGGGGCGAGGCAACCAAACCGGCACCGCCGCGGCGCAAGCCGATCCAGATGCCGGGCCTGCAAGACGTTGCCGAGCGGCTGTCGAATGCTTTCGATACGCGGGTGACAGTCAGCCTTGGCAAACGCAAGGGCCGGATCGTGGTGGAGTTCGCCTCGGTGGACGATCTGCACCGGATCATCGACGCGATGACCCCGTCCAACCCATGATCTGCCATCCCCTGTAATTACGTCACTGTGACACCGTGAGGGTTCGGGACGCGAATCAACCCGGCTCAGCCACCGCACGCTTACAGAGAACCGATGGGCGACAACCATTTTCGATATACATCGGACCGCTGTTTGCCGGGCAGGAGGCGGCCCGGCCGCGCCGCGGGCGGGACCGCGCGAATACTGGCCCCATGACGGCAAACTCTCCTATCCTGGAGGGGTTGCTGGTGCACGTCAGCCTGGGGATAGCCGGGCTGCGGTACGCGCGGAAGCCAGGAGGCTAGTGTCTGCTCGAATCACGCCGTTGCGGCTCGAAGCCTTCGAGCATCTTCCGAAGCATGCGCGCCGCTGCGTCTTCTGGGAGGTCGACCCCGCGACCCTCGGTAATCAGGACCACCTTGCCGATCCCGAATTCGAAAAGGAAGCCTGGTTGTCGATGGTGATGCTGGAGTGGGGCTCGTGCGGACAGGTCGCGACGGCTGTCCCCGACGAGCACAGCCACACCGAGCCGCCGTGCCTCGGGTACGTCCTCTATGCACCACCGCGGGCGGTCCCGCGAGCGCATCGATTTCCCACCGCGCCGGTATCCGCGGATGCGGTGCTGCTGACGTCGATGGGCATCGAGCCCGGGCCGGCCGCTGACGAGTTGCCGCACAGCCTGCTGGCTCGCGTCATCGACGAGCTGGTCCGCCGTGGAGTACGGGCACTGGAAGCGTTCGGCCGCACGCCGGCGGCTTCCGAGTTGCAGGATCCGCGCACGGCGGATCCCGACGTGCGGCCGGTGTTGGAAGCCCTCGGCGACTGCACCGTTGACCACTGCATCATCGACGCGGAGTTCTTGAAAGACGTGGGTTTCGTTGTGGTGGCGCCACATACGTACTTCCCCCGGCTGCGGCTCGAACTGGACAAGGGTTTGGGGTGGAAAGCCGAGGTCGAGGCCGCCTTGGAGCGCCTGCTGGCGAACGCTCAGCTACAGGAGCCGGTTGGGGCGGGGTCGGCGGCAGGGAACACGTTGCAGTTCACCGAGAACGGTTAGGAACCGCCGAGCCTGGTCGTCCGTTCCACCGACAGTTCGTGAGCGAGCAACTCGGCGAAAGTGAATGTGCCAGTGGGCCGATCGTTCTTGCCCAGTAGATAAAGCCGCTTGACCGCGGCGAGGATACCTTCGGCGATGGCATCGCGGGTCTGTGTTGATACCAGCATGTCACGATCGCGTGGGTTGGTGATGTAGCCGACGTCGACCTGAACGGTTGGCATTCGAGTCAGTCGCAGCAGGTCCCATGTCCGGCCATGCGTCCGGCAATCCCGTAAACCGGTGCGCGCCACCACTTCTCGCTGAACGAAGTCGGCGAGATTGCGGCCGATGGTAGAGACCGAGCCATGCGAGTTGCCGAAATGGAAGGAGGCCACACCGTTGGCGGAGGGGCTGCTCTGAGCTTCGCAGCGCAGGCTGATCATCAGGTCTGCGCCGACGTTATTCGCCGTAGCGGCACGTTCGGCGTCCGACGGGCTGCGAATGGTCGGCCGAGACAGGAAGGTCTCCATACCAATGGCGGTCATCCGCCCCTCAAGCCGGCTTGCCAAGTCCCACAGCATATCTGCTTCGCTGATGGGCCCGTTTGGACCCTGGCAGATCAGACCGTGGTCCGCGCCGCCACGGCCTGGATCGATAATGATCCGCTTGCCCGAAAGCTTGGGCCCGGATCGGCGCACAAGCTCTTCTTCGCGAATCGCGTGAGGCGAGCCGCCGGTGACTCGTGAACTCAGAAAGTACAAGGAGCGCAAGGTTTCCGGACCGCAGATACCGTCGGGGGCGAGCCCGTACTCACGCTGGTACGACATCAAAGCGTTGTGAGTTTGCAACCCGAAGTGACCGTCGACCAGGCCGGTATAGAAACCGAGGTCCTGTAGCCGAGCCTGCAGGGTCGCGACGTCGTCACCGTACAGCGGGGCACCGAATTGGTGATACAGCGTTCGCGCACCGAGCCGGTAGGAAGCCTCTTTCAACGCCCGGTAGGTGGCCTCGCCGACGACGCCGTCCACCAGCAGTCCACGGTGCTGCTGGAAGGCGCGAACGGCCTGGTCCAGCTCCGCATCGAACAGCTCAAGAGCCACGTGCTGGCCAGTGATCAGGTCTTCGTCGGAATTGTCCAGCAGGTTCAGCGCAGCCAGCGCGGCCCGGATCTCGGTCACAGCGGCGCTGCGGTCACCACAGCGCAGCGCGTCGCCATTTTCGCGGCGCGGACTCGACATACCAAAGGCCCTCCGGGACAGACTGACAGGCTTGACATACGCGGTGGAGCTACCCGGTATTGTCGCAGATCCTTCTCGATTTCCGGAAAACCCCAGGCTATGCGGCGGCGTTGCGCCGCGAAGTAAATCGGCGTTTAGGTGAGGTTCGGAACCGCGTCGGAAAGCTCACGCAGCAAGGCGGCCTTACCCTTAGCGCCGACGATGCGTTTCACCGGCTGACCGTCCTTGAACAGGATCATCGTGGGGATCGACACCACCTGGAAGTCGCGTGCTGTTTCCGGGTTGGCGTCAACATCGAGCTTGGCGACTGTGAGCTGGTCGGCTCGCTCGCTGGCGATCTCCTCGAGGACCGGCGCGACCATCTTGCATGGCCCACACCAGGTTGCCCAAAAGTCAACCAGCACAGGCTTATCGCTGGACAACACTTCAGCGGAGAAGGACGCGTCGGAGACTTGTATTGTGCCTCCGGCATTTTCGGCGTTGGTCATCGTGGTGCTCCAATCAATGTGTCGGTACCGTCAACGGTTTGAGCTGCTGCGTCTCCTGGGCCGTGTCTGACTCTTCGTGCTCGGCCAGCCACCGCTCGGCGTCGATGGCCGCGGCACACCCACTACCGGCGGCGGTGACCGCCTGCCGATAGGTGCGGTCCACCAGGTCACCGGACGCGAACACACCCTCCAGCGAGGTGCTTGTGGTGCGCCCCTTCGCGATTACGTACCCGTCGGGGTCGACGTCGACGACGTCGCGCACCAAGGCCGAACGCGGCTCGTGTCCGATCGCGACGAAAACGCCAGTCACCGCCAGCGTGGTCTTCTCACCAGTCACGGTGTCGCGCAACCGCAATCCGGTCACCGCTGTCTCCCCGTCCACCGCGACGACGGTGTGATTGGTGATGAACTTGATCTTGTCGTTGTTGCGGGCGCGATTGAGCATGATTTTCGATGCCCGGAACTCATCGCGGCGGTGCACGAGCGTCACGCTGCTGGCGAACCGGGTCAGAAAGAGGGCTTCTTCCATCGCCGAGTCGCCGCCGCCGATGACGGCGATGTGTTGGTCGCGGAAGAAGAACCCGTCGCAGGTGGCACAGGAGCTCACGCCACGGCCCAGCAATTCCTGCTCGCCAGGAACCTGGAGATAGCGCGCCGCTGCGCCCATTGCCAGGATGACGGCGCGGGCGCGGTGAGTCTCTCCGTCGGCGGTGACGACCGACTTGACCGGCCCGTCCAGCGATACCGACTCGACGTCTTCCATCCGCAGGTCCGCACCGAACCGCAGCGCCTGCTCGCGCATCTCGTCCATCAACTCCGGGCCGGTGATCCCGTCGCGGAAGCCGGGATAGTTCTCCACCTCGGTGGTGGTCATCAACGCGCCGCCGTAAGAGGTGCCCTCGAAGACCAGTGGTGCCAGCTGGGCGCGGGCGGCATACAGGGCCGCGGTGTACCCGGCGGGACCGGAACCAATGACGATTACGTCGTGG
>DATKEW010000459.1:0-3669 GCA_035511785.1 Mycobacterium sp. | reverse complement strand
ATGACCCTGGATACGACGAGGCCCGGGCGCTGCACAACGCCATGATCGACAAGCGGCCGGCGGTGATCGTGCGCTGCGGGTCCACCGCCGACATCGCGGGTGCTCTCGACTTCGCGCGGACGTCGAGCCTCGCGGTGGCCGTTCGCGGCGGCGGTCACAACGGCCCCGGATTCGGTTCCGTTGAGGGCGGACTCGTCATCGACCTGTCACCGATGAACCGCGTCGACGTGGATCCCGACCGGCGTACCGCCCGGGTTCAAGGCGGTGCGACGTGGGCACAGGTGGACGGTGCGACCCACGCGCACGGTCTGGCAACGCCGTCCGGCATCATCTCCACCACTGGGGTCGGCGGCCTAACCCTCGGCGGCGGCCACGGGTACCTGACCCGCAAGCATGGTTTGACCATCGACAACCTGTTGGAGGCCGAGCTCGTGCTGGCCGACGGTCGCGTGGTGACCGCGTCCGAATCCGAACACCCCGACCTGTTCTGGGCGCTACGCGGCGGCGGCGGAAACTTCGGCGTGGTCACTTCGTTCACGTTCCGCCTGCATCCCGTGCACACCGTGATCTGCGGTCCCACGGCATGGCCCGCCTCGGCTGCCGCCGACATCCTCAGGTGGTACCGGGACTTCATCCCCGCCCAGGACGAGGACCTCTACGGGTTTTTCGCAAGCATGACCGTCCCGCCGGTGGCACCGTTCCCCGAGGCGTTCCACCTGCAGAAGGCGTGTGCCGTGGTCTGGTGCTACGCGGGCGATCCCGCGCGGGCCGATGAGGTCTTCGCGCCGGTCCGGCAAATGGAGCCGGCCTTCGATGGTCTGGGTGCGGCCCCGTTCCCCGCGCTGCAGTCCACCTTCGATGGCCTGTATCCCAAAGGGCTGCAGTGGTATTGGCGTGGTGATTTCTTCCGGACGGTGGCCGACGGTGCGGTCGAAGCCCATGCCCGCTTCACCGAGGAACTGCCCACGATGCACTCCACGATGCACCTCTACCCGATCGACGGTGCGGTGCACCGGGTCGGCCAAACCGAAACTGCCTGGGCGTACCGGGACGTCAACTTTTCGCAGGTCATCGCGGGGGTCGATCCGGACCCGGCGAACGCCGAGGCGCTCAAGCGCTGGACGGTGGACTATTGGGACGCCACCCACCCGTACTCGGCCGGCGGTGCTTACGTCAACTTCATGATGGACGAGGGGCAAGACCGGGTCCGGGCGACCTACGGTCCGAATTACCAGCGGCTCAGCGAGATCAAGGCGCAGTACGATCCGGCCAACGTGTTCCACATCAACCAGAACATCCTACCGGCCGAATGACGCACACGCCCGCGTCGTGGAGTTTCTACGTCCGGCGGAAGGCACCATCCATTCGCCTTTTGAAGGCATGATCGAAGCGGCGGTAGGTGCTACGCAGCGTGTGGCCCGGCCACTGGTCGCCAATGAGCTCGACAGGCAGCAGCGGGTCGAGCTGAAGATGCCGGACCACGGCGATCGATAGCGCGAACTCGTATCTGAAACTTTCCGTGGAACCGTCCCGTTTTCTCGGCCCGAGTTGGACGTCCATGGCCTCGATGAGAACCCCGGCGTCGTCTGCCCAGTCAGCAAGGGAAAAAAGTGACCGCACCCTGTCGGCGGTTATGTCGGTGGCGGCGCCGTGGAAGTGGGTGCATTGCTGGTCCAGCACCGCCCGCGATGCCGGAAGCCGTTGTGGATCAAGGTTATCCGGCCGTATCCACACCCCTTCCCGAAGCTCCGCGAGGTGCAGGGACAGTGCTGCTTTCCTGAGCTCGAGGCGATCCGCGGCCGACCTGCGCTCCAGCGAGACGATCGCCAGTTCCCATCTCCCGTCCCAACCAGGAGTGGCTACGTCGTCGATCCGGGACGCCTCGTCGACGCGCTGGCGGCGCTCCAACAAGCGCCCGGCGAGCGCGTAGCTCCCGTCGTCGCCGGTGAGTTCGCCATTGCAAACCATTCGCCAAAGGCACGTGCGCGCTGCGCCGGCGCTGATACCGAACACAGAGGCCACTGCGACCAGCTCCGCGACCGTGAGCCGGGCTTGGTCGGATCCCAATAATGCCGACGCGAGCACCGAGCGTGCGCTCAGTGGCCAGTCGCTGAGCAGCTCGCTGACACGTGATTGAGGTACGGCGGGCACAAATGGCAACGGTATCACTAAATTGTTGACGCGTGACATCAATAGTGTGATACTGATCCGCATGAGCTCCCCGACGAAGTCGGTGGTTGCCGAAGATGTTGAGATCGTTCGGCGCGTCCTCGCGCACATCGACGCCGGCACCACCGATGAGGGTGAGAGTTGGCGTGAGCCCGTCGAAAACTACTTGAGCGCGGGCCGGTTCGGCGAGGAACTCCGGTTGTTGCGCAGGATACCGAGCGTGTTCGTGCCCTCCGCGACTATCCCGAACCCGGGCGATCACGTCGAGCGAACCGCGTTCGGAGTGCCGTTATTCGCTGTTCGGGGGCGCGATCAACGGGTGCGGGTGTTCCGCAACGCATGTCGGCATCGTGGGTTCGCACTCGTCGAGCAGGCCGGCTGCTCGCGAGCGTTGGTGTGCCGCTACCACGGCTGGACATATCGCCTGGACGGCTCCCTCTCGCATGTACCCCATGCCGACGCTTTTCCGGATCTGGACATGTCGACCCGCGGTTTGGTCGAAGTCGTCAGTCGCGAGGTGGACGGGCTCATCGTCATCGGCGCGCTCGACGCGGGGCACCCGGGCGCGGCATCTGACGAGGCGATGGCCGCGTTGACCGACGGGAGGCCATGGCGGGACAAGGTAGTTCCGGCGGAACGGCTGGTCTATGTGGAGTCGACCCCGAAAGCGATGAACTGGAAGGTCCTCGTCGAGCAGTTCTTGGAGGGCTACCACATCCGCTCGACGCACAAGGACACGTTCTTCCCGGTGCAATACGACGACCTCAATGTGGTCGAGACGTTCGGACCGAACAGCCGAATCACCTTCCCTTACCGCAATATTGAGCGGCTCCGCGATCGTCCTGAGGCGACGTGGACGACGGATGCCCGGGTGACTTACGTGTATCAGTTATTCCCCAACGTCATGGTGGCGACTTTCCCGGACTTGGTCCTCATGATCGCGATCGACCCGGTGGACGTCGGCCACAGCACGCTCGTTGTCTATTCGATGGTCAAGCCCGAAGTCGCTGACCGGGCTTCGATCGACTCACCGAGAAACCCGGCGGGCGCCGGCAGCTTCATTGCGCGCGGCGCGGTGGAGGACAACGAGATGTCGGTGGGTGTACAGCGCGGATTACACGCGGGCGCAAACGAGTTCGTGGAGTTCGGACGGCACGAGAGCGCGATCGGGCACTTCCACGCCGCCCTTGATGAGCGCCTTGCTGCCCTCGCCGCGCAGACTCCGGGGTTGCCCTAAGAGTCGAATGGGGCCATCCGCACGGCTAACGGCAATCCACAGCGGACGAGAAGCCCGAGGCGTCCGTCTGGCACCGCCGCCGCCTCAGCACGCATCATGCCAACGAGTTCCCGTTTGAAATCGCCTCGTGGATAACGACGCAGGACCTCCTTGACGTTGCCGGGAGCGATGTCCCAGATGCGCAATCCGGCGCCATCGACCATCGCGCCCCATTGCAGGTAGCAGCCAATCGCGCCGTCGGTTTCAACCTCGACTCCCGGTGT
>DATKEW010000458.1:0-4566 GCA_035511785.1 Mycobacterium sp. | reverse complement strand
CGCTTTCATGTTTCTGAGGAAGGCCGGGCATGAGCGAGGCGTACATTACAGGGGTCGGCATGACTCCCTTCGGAAAACACCCGAATACCACGTCGACTGAGCTCGGGGCCATGGCCGTGATCGAAGCCATGCGTGACTCTGGCATCGATCCGCGGCAGGTGGATGCCGCCTACTGCGGTAGCGTGTACGGGGGGATATCGGTAGGCCAGCGGGTTCTCGCCCAGGTCGGCATGACCGGCCTTCCGATAACGAACGTCGAGAACGCGTGCTCGAGCGGAGCGGTCGCGCTACGAGAAGCTTTTCTCGCGGTCCGCGCCGGGGAGCATGACATTGTCCTCGCGCTAGGGGTAGAACACCTCACCTCGAAGTTCGACGGCGCGATCACGCCCGACGAAACCGATCCGGAAACTGTCGTCGGGTTGACGATGTCAGGGATCTACGCGATGCGCGCCCAACGGTACATGCACGATTACGGGGTCGATCACGCGCAACTGGCGCTTGTCAGCGTCAAGAACAAGCAGAACGCCGCGAAGAATCCGCTTGCGTACTTCAAGAAACCCGTCACCGTCGAGCAGGTACTGTCGTCGCGGGCTATCGCCGACCCGCTCACCCTGCTGGAGTGCTCCCCCGCCACGGACGGCGCCGCAGCCGTGGTCGTCGTCTCCGCCAGGGTCGCCGCCCAGTTCCGGGACCGCCGCGTCACTCTCGCCGCCTCGGCACTGCGCTCCGGGGAACTCGAGACCACCGACTCTCAGATGAGCTTCGAGACCCTGACCGAGCTGACAGCGTCCCAGGCGTACGAGCGCGCCGGGATCGGGCCCGAGGATGTCTCCGTCGCCGAGGTGCACGACTGCTTCTCGATCGCGGAAGTTCTGCGGGTCGAGGGTGCAGGCCTCTTCCCCCGCGGTGAGTACCTCCACGCCGTCGCCCGGGGTGACGCGCACATCGGCGGCCGGCTGCCGATCAACCCCAGCGGCGGTCTGCTGGGTAAGGGCCACCCCCTCGGGGCCACCGGGATCGCGCAGGTCGTCGAGCTGGTCAGGCAGCTGCGTGGCGCAGCCGGAAAAAGACAGGTCGACGGTGCTCGGGTTGGCCTCGCGCACTGCCGCGGCGGCAAGACCGTCGGCGTTGACGCCGCCGCCTGCACCGTACAAATACTCGTGAAATAGCTGCTGGCGAGCTTCAGCGGTGTACCCGCGCCGGGCGGCGGCCAGCAGCCTCCCAGCACGGCACGCGCCGTCGGCGCAGCTACATCCAGCTAAGGACAGGTGGTGCAGATGACTCTGCCCCTTGACGGAATCCGGGTACTGGACCTCTCGCAGGGGGCCTCGGGACCGTGGTGTGCCATGTTGCTCGGCGACCTCGGAGCGGAGATCGCCAAGGTGGAGCCTCCCGGCGGGGACTGGGCACGAACCCTCGGACCGCCCTTCGTGGATGGTGTCGCCACCATCTTCCTGGCCATGAACCGCAACAAGCGCGGGGCGGTCATCGACCTCAAGAGGCCAGGCGGATCGTCGATCGTCGCGCGCATGGCGGCGTCGGCCGACGTCGTGATCGAGAACTTCCGTCCCGGCGTCGCGGAGCGCCTCGGCATCGGATACGAGGATCTCTCAGCCCGTAACCAGCGCCTCATCTACCTGTCGGTATCCGCCTACGGCCGGACCGGGCCGTGGCGGGATCGGCCAGGCGTCGACGGCGTCGTGCAGGCGGCGAGCGGCATCATGAGCGTCACCGGCGAAACCGGGCGCGGGCCGGTGCGGGTCGGGTTTCCCGTCGCGGACACGGCGGGAGCGATGTTCGGGACACAGGGGGTGCTTGCCGCACTGCTCGCCCGGGAGCGAACCGGGAAAGGTCAATGGGTCAACGTCTCGCTCCTGCAATCGGCGCTGGCGTTTCAACTGCCGGTGCTGGCGATGCACCTGGCATCACCCGGGTCGACCGGACGTCATGGCAGCGGCGCGCCGTACTCGTCACCGAATGAAGCGTATCGAACCGGCGACGGGTACCTCATGGTCGCGGCCTATTTGCCGGAACGGTGGATTCAGTTTTGCCGCGCCATTGGCCGCCCCGCACTGGCGTTCGACAGCCGGTTCGAAACGAACACGAAACGCCTGGCCGCGCGCGGGGAACTGTCCGAGGTCATCGAATCGATCCTTGCCGAGCGGTCAACCGCAGAATGGGCTTCTATTCTGGAGTCCGCCGACGTTATGTGTACTCCGGTACTCGATTACGACGACCTGCTCGACCAGCCCCAGCTCCGGCAAACCGAGGCACTTTGGCAGGTTGATCATCCAACCGCCGGCGAAATACCGGCGCTCCGCTACCCAGCCCTCCTCGGGACCACCCCCGCCGCCCCGCAGGCCCTGGCAACCCACCACCAGGGAGAGCATTCGATCGATATCCTCACCGATTGGGGATTCTCAAAAGATGAAGCTATGGAATACCTCGCCGCCGGCGTAATAAGGCAGAGCAGCGCAGTCCTCGACAACGGCACGGCAGACGGGAACCAAGATGACTGACGAGCTGGTCAAGTGGCGTGTCGAAGGCAGCGTCGGAATCGCAACGCTCAACCGGCCCGAGGCGCTCAACACGCTTAACCGAGACATCATCATCCAGTTGACTGACCGTGTTCAGCGCGCGTCCGGCGACCCGTCCATTCGGGTCCTGGTGCTCGGGGGCGAAGGGGAACGCGCCTTTTGCGCGGGCGGCGATCTCAAGGCCCGGCAGCGTGAGTACGAGAGCGGCACGGGTGACCTTCTCGCCGACCCTCTACAGCAGCTGTTCACGGTGCTGGACGCCTATCCCCGGCCCGTCATCGCGGGCATCCACGGCTACTGCCTGGGAGGCGGCCTCGAGCTGGCCTTGGCATGTGATCTCCGGGTCGCGTCCGCGGATACTGAGTTCGGTTCACCCGAGGTGAATATCGGCACCATGCCCAGCGCCGGCGGCACCCAGCGACTTCCCCGCCTTGTCGGCCTTGCCCGCGCGAAAGAGATAATCTTCACGGGGGAGAGATTCGATGCGGCCGAGGCCTATCGCATCGGCCTCATCAACAGAATCGCGGCCGCCGGAGAGGGTCTGAAAGCGGCGATCACGCTGGCGGAGCTCATCGCCCAGCGGGCCCCGCTGTCAGTAGCCAGCAGCAAAGCCGCGATCGAGAAGTCGACGCTCCTGGACCTCCAGGACGGGCTGGCCTTCGAGCAGGAGCTGGCCGCGGCGTTGCGGGACAGCCACGACCGGCGCGAAGGTCTCCTTGCGTTCACCGAGCGCCGGCCGCCGAACTTTACCGGCAAATGAGCCACACCGCTGCTTTCCCGCGCCTCCGGACGCGTTCACTTCCCGCCGGGAGGTCACCAGCGTGAGACTCGGTACCTACCTTCCGTTCGCCGGGCCCGGAGGGGTCCCCTTTGACGCGCACGAGGTGGCTGTCCGTGCGCGCCGGGTCGAGGCCGCGGGGTTCGATGGCGTCTGGGTAGGCGACGGGTCTTACCGGCGAATCGCGCCGTGGCCGGACCCGCTCAGCTGGCTACTGGCGGTCGCCGCGGGCACCGAGTCGCTCGAGGTGGGAACAGCGATCTTCCAGGTCCCATTGCGATCACCGGTCGACCTCGCCCAACGCTTTATGACCCTGCGGGCGTTGACCAAAGACCGGCTCACAATCGGCGTCGGTCCCGGCTCGACGGCCACAGACTATGCCGCCTACGGCATCCCCTTCGAAAACCGCTTCTCGCGACTATATCGTGATCTGGATATCATCCGCCGGCTCTGCGACGCTGAGACGGTCGAAAATGCGAACCTATTGCCATGGCCGTCCGTAGCTGGTCCTCCTCGGATGGCCCTGGGGTCCTGGGGAAGCCGCGTTGGAATCACCCGCGCAGCACGGGAGTTCGACGGATGGATATGCTCGGCGGTGCACACCAGCATCGATGAGATGCGCCGCGGCATCAAATTCTATCGAGAGCTGGGCGGGCAGCGTGCAATACTGGCGACCTGCTCAATTGACTTGACGGCCACGAGCCAACCACTGCCCGACGATGAGCCCATAAATATCATGTGCGACAAAGCTGAGGCTCGTCGACGCCTGGAATATCTCGCGGAGCTCGGTTTCGACGATATTCTGCTCGTTCCCCGGCAACCGGACAGACCCTATTTCTACCCGGCCGACCTGTCGCTTGCCGAGCTGGTCGAAATCCGAGACCTGATTTCTACCTAAAGGCCGCGGAAGAGGAGCACCAGGATAGAAGGTGACCGACACAGGAGGGATGTTCACCTGAACTGTCAGGTCAAAGGTTCGCACGGCCGCCAAAGGGGACGTGCCCGAGATGCAAGGGAGATACGGTGACAACCGACACAGAGGCCGCAGTGCGCCGCGCGTACCACGCCGCGGAGCCCAGTCGGTCTCGGCAACGAGCTTGACGGGAGGCGCGCCAGCGTTTTGCCGCGTGCTGAGGCAACCGGAGTGTCCGCAACCCAGCGGGACGCACGCGGTCCCCGGGTACCCCGTTCCGCGGCGGCCCTGCCGGCGGCACGCTGGCGACGGCGTCGGCTGACGGATCCTGTCCGGCC
>DATKEW010000457.1:0-6145 GCA_035511785.1 Mycobacterium sp. | reverse complement strand
TGGGCTCGTCCAGCAGAACCAGATGGCCCGCGCCGGCGATCATGTGCAGACGCGCGTTGGGCATCGTGGCTGACATCAACCGGGCATTCAGCGCCGGGCACACCGGATCGTCGCGCCCGTGCAGGACCAGTGTGCGGTGCGCAATCCGGTGCAGCCAGGGCCACGCGGTGAAAGTCGAGACCGCCAGCATTTGGTAGGCATACCCACGAAGGGATGGGGGGAGCATCAATCGGTCCTGCAGACCCGCGCGCAGCTTACGGCGGTCGCGAGCGGTTTCCCCGCCGGCGATCAGTGGAACGATCAGTTCGGCCGCGCGGCGGTTGTAGTACCTGATGGGACTGAACATCATCGCGACGATGGCCGGATGTGGAGCCGCGCCGGGCGTTCCCGGCGAGGTGCTGACCAGAACCAACCGACGAATACGCTCGGGGAATCGGCGCGCAAGCTCAAGTGCCACCGCGCCGCCGAATGAGACGCCGAGGATGTCGGGGCGCTGTAGTCCCAGCGAATCCATGACGTCGATGATCAGGGCGGCGATTTGTGGCATCCGCAGCGGTAGCGGCGGGGTGGGGGATCGCCCGCAGCCGGGCAGGTCGAGGCAGACCAGCTCACGATCGTCAAGCTCGGCGATGAAGGGTTGCCACATCTCGATCGCCGCGCCGATGCCGTTGATCAGGATTAACGGGTAGCGATTGCCGATGTTGCGGCGTTGCACGCGGATCTGGTGTCTGCGCGCGCTGACATACAACTCGTCAACGACAGCGTTGCGGACGTTCACGCGGATACCCCCTCGTCGGCGGCCCATTGCGCAAACCAGCGCAGGGCCTGTGGATGATCGATCGCGTCAGGTGTCGCGACACTGGCCGGTGGCGCCCCCTGCAGGATGGCTTTGACGGGGACCTCGAGTTTCTTGCCGGTCAGGGTGCGGGGAACCACGGGGGAGACCGCGATGGTGTCGGGCACGTGCCGGGGGGACAACTCGGCGCGTAGCCGCGCGTTGATCTCACGGCGCAGCGAGTCGTCGAGGACGGCGCCGTCGGCCAGGACGACGAACAGTGCCAGTAAGTAGCGGCCATCCTTCAGTTCAGCACCGATCACCAGGCTGTCGCGGATCTCGTCGAATTGGTCGACGACGGTGTAGATCTCGGCCGAGCCCAACCGAACCCCGCCGCGGTTGAGGGTAGCGTCGGATCTGCCTTTGACCTCGACTCCACCATCTTCGGTGATGCTGATCCAGTCGCCTTGTCGCCACACGGTTGGATGTTTGTCGAAGTAGGTGTTGCGGTAGCGCTCGCCGGTCGGGTCGTTCCACAGCCGAAGGGGCATCGATGGCATCGGCGTGGTGACCATCATCTCCCCTAGCGTGTCGAGTTGAGGTCGCCCGTCGGCGTCCCAGGACTGTGCATTGACACCCAGCGAACGTCCGGCGATCTCTCCTGACCGCACCGGCGTGAGTGGGTTGCCGCAGAAGTAGATTGCGCAGATTTCGGTGCTGCCGCAGATCGAGTCGATCCGGGCGGGGAATCGTTCGGCCAGCCAGTTCCAGCCGACTGGCGGTAGCGGCGATCCGGTCGGAATTATCAGGCGGAGATTGCTTACGTCGTGGCGGGTTTGGGGCTCGGCGTGTTGTTTCGTCAATGCCGTGACGTATGCCGAGCCGACACCCAGGACGGTCGCGTGGGTCTGGGCGGCGACAGCGAAGGCGGCGTCTGCCTCGGGTTGGGTCGGACTTGCTGAGGACAACACCACTGTGGCGCCGTGCAGCAGCGTTCCGACAGAGTAGTTCCAGGCCATCCAGCTCGTCGAACTGACGAAGAACATGGTGTCAGACGGCCCGATGTTCAGACACAGGCCGAGCGACTTCAGGTGTTCGAGCACGATGCCGCCGTGGCTGTGAACGATTCCTTTCGGCAGACCGGTCGATCCAGAGGTAAACAAGATCCACAGCGGATGCTCGGCAGGCACTGGGGTGAATTTCGGAGTTCTTGGCGTAGCCACGATTTCGTCGAAGGCCGGCGTGCCGTCGGGGGTCGGCACGTCGGGATGCAACTTGCGCACGACGATCGTGGAGGCGAGCGACGGCAACCTCAGGCGCAGTTCTTCTAGGACTTCGCCGCACTCGTACACACGCCCGCCGAACCGGTAACCGTCCACTGCCAGTAGCACTTTGGGACTGATCTGGCCGAAACGGTCCGTGACGGCTCTGACCCCGAACTCGGGGCCGCACGACGCCCACACCGCGCCGATGGCCGTCGTGGCCAGCAGACCGACCACCGCTTCGGGGGTATTGGGCAGGTACGCCGCCACGCGGTCTCCTGGCGTGACGCCGAGTTCCAGCAGGTGCCGAGACAGCGCCCCGACTTTGCCCGCGAGTTCGGTAGCTGACCACTCGCGGGGCGCGGCGTCCTCGGTTATCTCGATGAGCGCCGGTCGTGTTCGGGGCGCGCTGGCCAGCACGTTCTGCGCGTAATTGAGTTGTGCGCCAACGAACCAACGTGTGTGGGGCATGGCGTCATCGCTGATGATCTGGTCGGGGCGGCGGGTCGCGACCACACCGTAGTACTCCCACACCGCCGACCAAAACGCGTCCAAGTCGCGAACTGACCATTCCCACAGGTCATTCCAGGTCTTGTGGGCGATTCCGCGCCGGCGATCGAGCCAGCCCATGAAGTGGGTGACGTTGGCGCCCTCGATGTCATGCGGTCTGGGGCGCCACAGAATATCGGGGCGATCAGTAACCGTCACGGGCGGACGGCTCGGTTGAGGACATAAGAGCCCGGCGCGGGCTCTAGGGAAGGGAACGTATCGCTGCCCACCGTCGGCGGTGCGGCCACTTCTGGGCCGCCGCGTGCGATGATCCAGTCAGCCCAGTGTTCCCACCAGGTGCCACGCACCTCTTCGGCGTTGGCCCGCCACGCTTCGGGCTCGGGACCCGGTCGGTCTCCCACGAAGTAGTGCGCCTTGGGATTGCCGGGCGGATTGACCAAACTTGCGATGTGGCCGGCGTTGCTGAGGACGAACGTCATGTCACCGGACATCAGTTGAGTGGTGCGGTAGCAGCCTTTCCACGGGGTCAGGTGATCGGTGAGTGCCCCGGTCGCGTAAACGTCGATATCGATCTTGGCCAGATCGATTTGAGTGCCCAGGACGTGAAGTTCGCCTCGTGCCAACAGGTTCAGATTGAAGACCTTGAGGAACTGGTGATGCAGGGCTGCGGGCAGCGCGGTGCCGTCGTTGTTCCAGGCGAGGATGTCGAATACCGCAGGGTCGCGGCCCAGCAGATAGTTGTTGACCCAGTAATTCCAGATGAGGTCGTTGGGGCGCAGCCAGTTGAAAACCGCGGCCAAGGAGCGCGCGTCGAGGACGCCCTTGCGAGACGATCGGCCCCTGGCTTGTTTGACAATTACCGGCAGGTTGAACATGCCGATCGGGCTGGGTTCGGCGAAGTCCAGCAACGTCACCCCGAAGCTCGCGGCGTGTACCCGCTGATCGCCTGCGTCGGCGAGATGAGCCAGCACGATCGACGTGAGAATTCCTCCGGCGCACAGACCGAGGGTGTTGAGCTGGTCACTGCCGGTGATCTCCCGGACGACGTCCATCGCTCGCAGTACCGACGAGGCGTAGACGTCCAGGTTGTACTCGCGGTCGTCGGGGCCCGGGTTGCGCCAGCTGATGACGAACATCGTGATGCCCCGCGAGACCGCATATTCGACGAAACTGCGATTGGGGGACAGATCCATGAAGTAGTACTTGCCGATCTGTGGGGGGATCAACAGGACTGGGCGCTGCCGGACCTGAGGTGTTGTGGGTGTGTACTGAAGCACCTCGCACACGGCGTCGCGGTAGACAACTCCGCCCGGAGTAACGGCCAGATCTTCACCGACCCGCAGGGAGCCCTGCTTAGCCTGCGACGGCAGCCCGCCGTTGAACAGCACGTCATGCAGACGGTTACGCATGCCGAGCACCAAGCTGGCGCCGCCGGTCTCAAAGGCTCGTTTGAGTGCGGCTGGATTGCCAAGAAGTACGTTGGTGGGCGCCAACGAGGACGTCACCATGTTGGCGAAAAACTGCAGCAACTCCTTGTCTTTCCACTGCAAATCGGACTCGGCCACCGCCGCGTCCACTTCGCTGCAGAGCGCGAGATAGGCCTGCATGATGCGTCGGTAGATGGGGTGATCGGTGAACGTGGGGTCGGTGAAGCGCCGATCGCCCTTCTCGGGTTGGATCGGCGAGCCGCCGGTGACGATCGATGCCAGCCGGCTCGTGTAATTCGCGCCGTGGCGCAGGGTGCCGATCGCTGCAGAGGCCAGTCGTTGCGGATTCAAAAGTACTGGTGCCCAGGGTAATTGGTTCGTGAGAGGCGTGGTGTTCGTGGCGTCGATCGATGTTGGTGCGGCGTTGGTTGCGCCGTTGCCCGTTGAGGTGGATCCCCGATGACCGAGCTCATTCGGTTGAGTGCGCGCTCCATTCGCATGGTGTGACAGATCGGTCGTCGACACGTCGTCCTCCTACGTCCCTCCCCCGGCCCTAAGCGTGTGTGTGTGGGTTGGCCGACCAGGTCCGGCCGCTCGCGCCGGGCAGATGCGCCGATGGGCCCGGTCGTGCTGATCGTAGAGAGCCCAGCCTCCTAGCGTGCCGTTCCTGCCAGCATGGACCACGCACGAAGAATGAAACTAAAATAGGATCTTATCGATATAAGCTCGGAATGTCGATCAGCAGTCCCACTGCCAGCACGACAACACGTGAGGAGCCATGGCGAAATTGATCACCGGCTGCGATGACGCCCGTTGAGCACACCGGCGGGCGCCCCTTCGATCCGTGCTTGGCCGGGGTTTCGTCACGGGCTGTGTGGTCCGGCGGGCGACAAGTGCGGCGAACGGCCATCTGCACCGGTAGTCAGCGGCGCGGCGTTATCGGCCCGACTCGACGGCGTCGGCCCGGGGCAGGGCAGTGGCGCCAAACCGGGCTCCATCCAAACCGACGAGAGCTGACGTGCGGCGGCCGTGTACCAATTTGCATCGAGCGCGACGCCCTTACCGGAACTGTCGCCGAGTGAAAGGATGACGCCGTGGCCGAGCGCGTCAGGTTCCCCAGCACCAGCGGACCCGTCCTGGCGGGTCTCGTCGATCTGCCCGAGAGCGAGGTTCGCGGATGGGGTGTCTTCGCCCATGGCTTCACGCTCGGCAAGGACAGCCCGGCTGCCAGCCGGATCTGCAAACGGCTCGCCAGCGAGGGCATCGGCATGCTCCGCTTCGACAACCTCGGCTTGGGCGACTCCGAGGGGGACTGGGGCGACGGGTCGTTCTCGCACAAGGTCGCCGACACAGTCCGCGCGGTGGAGTTCATGAACGGATCGGGCCGCGAGGTACGCCTGCTCGTGGGGCATTCCTTTGGGGGCTCGGCCGTCATCGCCGCCGCGCACCAGTGTCACACAGTGGCGGCGGTGGCCAGTATCGGCGCGCCATACCAACCGGCCCACGTCGAGCACAACTACGACGCCCTGGTACAGCGGATCGAGGCAGACGGCGAGGCACCGTTCCTCATCGGCGGCAAGGCACTCACGCTCAAGCGAGACTTCATCGAAGACGTCCGCGCCGCCGATCTCCGGGAATGTATCCACACCCTGCGCCGGGCGCTGATCGTCATGCATTCGCCGACCGACAACACTGTTGGCATCGCGAACGCGAGCGAGATCTTCCTCCACGCGCGACACCCCCGCAGCTTCGTGTCGCTGGAAGGCGCCGACCATTTGCTCACCGAGAAGAACCAGGCAGCGCGGGCGGCCCGGATCATCAGCGCCTGGGCCGACCCCTATCTGTGAGTCGCCTCAGTCCAAGCTTCCTGCCGGCAACTTCTGCGAGTATTACGCCGGCCTGCAATTCCCTCTGACTCACCCGGGGTTGCCAACCGACGCGCTTGCTGCACCAAGTGGTCGGCGGCGCGTAGTGCTGCAGCCAGGGCCGAACCGATCAGGCCGGAGGAACCCGCTATCGCGATGACGGGTTTGGCCACCTTCTTAAAGCCCGAGATCGGCCTCGAACGCGGCCTCTTCGAGCCGGTGTTTGATCGTGGTGAGGAACCGTCCGGCATCGGCCCCGTCGATCAGCCGATGGTCATAGGTCAGCGGCAGATAACAAACCGAGCG
>DATKEW010000456.1:0-4231 GCA_035511785.1 Mycobacterium sp. | reverse complement strand
GTGCTCCTTTACTTGGTAATCCGCGGCCTGACGCTATGGAGATGATGTTGCCCGCCCGTCAACCACGTGTTGCGCGGAGGTTACGTGACCACGCGTCCCACAACAGACAGCGGAGCGCCGGCCGGGTTCTATTGTGGGGCCATGGATCGCAAGATCGTAACTGGTCCCCTGTGGATGCGCAGCGGGCCGCCCCCGTTTCACACCGACACGGCGCCCATGTCCGGCAGCGGTGTCGAGCCGGGCCGCCGAAACACGCCGACCGGCCCATGACAGCGGGGTCGCCGGGCTCACGCCCCGCATATCCCGGCGAGACACTCGGGTTGCCGGAAAGCGGGCCGGGTTCGCTGGCGCCGATGGGACGTCGGGTGGTGGCGATACTCATCGACTGGCTGATCTCCTACGGCCTGGCGGCCCTGGCGCTGGGGCTCGGCGCCATCTCCAAGGAGATGCTGGCGACCTCGGTGCTGGTCATTTGGTTTGTCCTTGGCGTGGTGGCGGTGCGGCTGTTTGGTTTCACACCAGGCCAATTGGTGCTGGGTCTGGGGGTGGTGGCATTGGACGGACGCCTGGGGTTAGGCCGCCTGGTGGTGCGGGGGCTGCTGGTCGGGTTGGTCATCCCGCCGTTGTTCACCGATTGGGACGGGCGCGGGTTGCAGGATCGGGTGACCGGAACGGCGGTGGTGCGGCGCTGAGCGCCCGCGTGCCCTACTTGCGGCGCACTGTGCGCTGTACACCGCGCAGCTTTCCGGCGTTCGGTAGCGGTCCCTTCGGCATGACCCCCGTGCCGGCCCGCGAACCCAGGGCGGCCAACCGCGACTCCAGGCTGTCCATCTGCTTGACGGTGATGTTGGCCGGAAGCCGGGAAAGGTAACGCTCCAATTTGGCCAGCGGAACCTCATCCTCGCCGGTGCCGACGATGATGTCGTAGATCGGCACTTCGCCGACGAGCCGTGCGGTGCGCTTTTTCTCTTGGGCCACCAGCGGTTTGACCCGGACCGCCGATCCTTCGCCGACCAAGATGATGCCGGGCCGGCCGAGCACCCGGTGCACCGCGTCGAAGTGGCCGGTCGCGGCGACACCGGAGGTCACCCGCCACTTGCCGCGCAGGTTGTCGAGCACCCACGCCGCGGCGCCGGTTTGACCTTCGGCTTTGCGGTAAACCGATCGCTGGGCTCGGCGGCTGAAGATGATGAACGTGACCAAACCGCCCAGCACCACGCCGAGCAGGATCAAGGTGATCATGGTGAACCCGCCCATCAGCACGCCCGCCGTCACCGAGGCACCCACGATCAGCGCGAACGCGCCGATCATGTACGGCAACAGGCGCTTGTCCTCCTGGCGCTGGATGTTGAACGCCTGCCACAACTGGGCGCGGCGCTCACGGGCCGCGGCCTTGCGGGCGGCCTGCGCCTGTGCCCTGGCGGCCTTGTTATCAGCGGCAGTGCGGGGTTTAGCCATAGTCACCAAGGATACGTACGTGCGGAGTTGATTACGGTGCCGAGGCACCCGAGGCCCGGGTGCGTAGCGCCTGCTCGTAGAGCCGGCCTGCCCGGTACGACGACCGCACCAGGGGTCCGGCCAACACCCCCGAGAACCCCAGCCCCTCGGCGTGCTCGGCGAACTCGACGAACTCCTCGGGACGCACCCAGCGCTCGACCGGGTGGTGACGCGCCGACGGGCGCAGATATTGGGTGATGGTGACGATGTCGCAGCCGGCATCACGCAGGTCGGCCAGGGCGGTCCGCACCTCGTCGGGGGTTTCGCCCAGGCCGAGGATGAGGTTGCTCTTGGTGACCAGGCTGAACTCGCGCGCCGCGGTGAGCACGTCCAGGCTGCGCTGATAGGTGAAGGCGGGCCGAATCCGTTTGAAGATGCGCGGCACGGTTTCGACGTTGTGCGCCAACACTTCCGGGCGGGATTCGAAGACCTCCGCAAGTCGGGAGGGCTCGCCGTTGAAGTCGGGGATCAATAGTTCGACACCGGTCGACGGGTTGAGGTCTTTGATGGCGCGCACGGTCTCGGCATACAGCCAGGCCCCGCCGTCGGACAGGTCGTCGCGCGCGACGCCGGTGACGGTGGCATAGCGCAGGCCCATGGTTTGCACGCTCTCGGCGACCCGCCGGGGCTCGTCGCGGTCCAGTGGAGCGGGCTTTCCGGTGTCGATCTGGCAGAAGTCGCAACGGCGGGTGCATTGGTCACCGCCGATCAGGAAGGTGGCTTCCCGGTCCTCCCAGCATTCGAAGATATTGGGGCAGCCGGCCTCTTCGCAGACCGTGTGCAGGCCCTCCCGCCGGACCAGGCTCTTCAGCTCGGTGTACTCCGGTCCCATCCGGACCCGGGTCTTGATCCACGGCGGCTTGCGCTCGATCGGGGTCTGCGCATTGCGCACTTCGAGGCGCAGCAACTTGCGGCCTTCGGGCGCGATGCTCACGATGTCGATGCTACGCGGGCAGCGGTGGGCCGCCAGGTAAGGGCTAGGCGCCCGTCCAGGGCGTGGCAGACGGCCTCGGCGACGGCGTCGCGGACATCGGCGACGGTGACCGTGCGTCCGAGTTCGGCGGACAACGACGTCACCCCGGCGTCGCTGATGCCGCACGGCACGATGGTTGTGAAGGCGTTCAGATCACAATCGCAGTTGAGCGCGAACCCGTGCAGCGTGGTCGCGCGCGCCACCCGGACGCCGATCGCGGCGACCTTGCGCGCCGGCTTGCCGACGCCAGCGCGCACCCACACCCCGGACCGGCCCTCGATCCGGCCGGTGTCCAGGCCGAGGTTGCCGCACACCATGATCAGCGATTCCTCAAGGCGCCGAACGTAATTCACAACATCGAGCGGCTCGGCCAACCCGATGATCGGGTAGCCGACCAGCTGCCCCGGACCGTGCCAGGTGATCTTGCCGCCGCGGTCGGTGTCGACGACGGGAGCGCCGTCGACAGGTCGCTCGTGTGGCTCGGTGCGCCGTCCGGCGGTGTACACCGGTGGGTGCTCCAGCAGCAGCAGAGTGTCGGGACCGCCGGCGGCCCTGGCGTCGGCCAGGTCGCGCTGCAACTGCCAGGCGGTGCGGTATTCGACCGTCCCCAATTGGCGGACGTCGATCGCGGTCGCCGTCGACCGGATGGAATCCATCACGTTGGTGACGGTACTCGGGGCTGGCCCGCTTTGCGACGCGGCGGTCCGGGATCGGGTTCAGTCCTGCTCACGCCGGGCGGTCGCGTAGCCGAGTGCCTCGCCGATGGTCTTGTGGTGGAACTGGAAACCGGCGCGCTCCAGGGCGGACGGGATGGCCCGTTGACCGATCAGCAGCCCCTCGTCGGCGAACTCGCCCAGCGCGCCTCGCACCGCGAATCCAGGCAGCATCAACGGGGTCGGACGGTTGACTGCGCGGCCGAACGCGGTGGTGAACTCGGCGTTGGTGACGGGTGCCGGCCCCGTCATGTTTACCGGGCCGGAGAGCGTTGGGTGTGAGATCGCGAACAGGAGCGCCCGCACCTCGTCTTCCAGGCTGATCCACGACATGTACTGGCGGCCGCTGCCCAGCCGTGCGCCGAGGCCCGCCCAGAACAGAGGCCGCAACCGGCGCAGCGCACCACCCGCCGGGGCGAGCACCAGGCCGGTGCGGACCAGCACAACCCGGGCACCGCCGTATTGGGCCGGTAGCGTGGCGGCTTCCCAGTCTTGGCACAGTTGCGCCAGGAAACCCCTTCCCGCTCGGCCGTTTTCATCGACAACGCGATCTTTGGTGTCGCCGTAGAAGCCCACCGCGCTGGCATTGATCAGGGTTTCGACACCGGCGTCGGCGACCGCGTTAGCCAGCACCTCGGTGGGGGTGATGCGGCTGTCCCGCAGACTCTGCTTGAAGGCGCCCGACCACCGTCGCTGCGCGATGTTGACGCCGCACAGGTTGACGACGGCGTCGACTTCGGTCAGCGCGTCGGCGTCGAACTCGCCGCTCTCGGGATTCCAGTGCAATTCATCGGAGGTCGCCGGTGTCCGGCGCACGATGCGCAGCATCGGGTGGTCGGCGGCGCGTAGTGCCGCAGCCAGGGCCGAACCGATCAGGCCGGAGGAACCCGCTATCGCGATGACGGGGTTGGCCACCTTCTTAAAGCCCGAGATCGGCCTCGAACGCGGCCTCTTCGAGCCGGTGTTTGATCGTGGTGAGGAACCGTCCGGCATCGGCCCCGTCGATCAGCCGATGGTCATAGGTCAGCGGCAGATAACAAACCGAGCG
>DATKEW010000455.1:0-13810 GCA_035511785.1 Mycobacterium sp. | reverse complement strand
ACATCCTCAACGAAATCGACGGCGTCTGGCGCTGCCGCACCACCTTCAACTGCACCGAATCCTGCCCCCGCGGCATCGAAGTCACCAAAGCCATCCAAGAAGTCAAACGCGCACTCCTATTCACCCGCTAAACACCCCGTCACACTTTGGCGACCCATCCCGTCTGATGGGTATGACACAGAAAACCCGCATCGAGCCCCTGCCACCGAAGCGCGCCGGCCTGCTGACCCGCGCCATGTACCGGATCGCCAAGCGCCGCTACGGCCAAGTCCCCGAACCGCTCGCGGTCGTCGCGCATCACCGGCGGCTTCTGTTCGCCAGCGCGATGCACGAGACGATGGTTGAGCGGGCGTCGCAAACCCTGCCGGCCAGCGTGCGTGAGCTGGCGGTGTTGTGGACCGCGCGCCAGATCGGCTGCTCGTGGTGCGTCGACTTCGGCTCCATGCTGCAGCGCCTGGACGGCCTGGACGTGGAGCGGCTCACGGAGATCGACACCTACGCCACCTCACCGGCATACACCGACGACGAGCGTGCCGCCATCGCCTACGCCAACGCGATGACCACCGACCCGCACACCGTCACCGACGAGCAGGTCGCGGATCTCCGCGCCCGCTTCGGCGATGCCGGAGTGATCGAGCTGACCTACCAGATCGGGTTGGAGAACATGCGGGCGCGGGTGAACGCCACGCTGGGCATCACCGAGCAGGGCTTCAATTCCGGTGACGCCTGCCGCATTCCGTGGGTCAGTGACCCAGCGGGGAGCCGGTGAACTTGTCCGGGTTGGCGATATCCCATAGGGCGCAGACCTTTCCGTCGCGCACCGCCATGGCCATGATCCGCGGCAGCATCTCCCGGTACCCGTCGCTGGCGGGGCGCCCGGCCGTGTAGATGCCGAGCTCGCCGTTGACCAAACCCAGCTGATACGCCGTAAACATCGAGGGGCCATAGCGTTGCGCCAGGCCGAAGATGAACCGGACGACCTTGTCCGCGCCGTGGATAACCTGAACTGCCGTGGGCGCCTTGCCATTCGAATCGCCGGTGAACGTCACGTCCGGGTGCAACAGCGCCACCACGGCCTCCAGGTCGCCGGCGGCCATGGCGGCCATAAGCCGGCCGACCACCTCGTTATGGGACGGGTCGGGTTCCGGCGCCGGCTTGGTGGCGACGGCCTTGCGGGCCCGCGACGCCAGCTGCCGGGCGGCGGCTTCGTTGATTCCCAACACGTCGGCCACTTCCGCGAAGGGCACGGCGAAGCCGTCGTGCAACACGAACGCGACCCGCTGATCGGGGGACAGCCGCTCTAACACCACCATCGCCGCGAACCGGGCATCCTCACCGGCAACCACGGCGGACAGCGGATCGGCTTCGTCAAAACCGGTGACCACCGGTTCGGGCAGCCAGTTGCCGGTGTAGGTCTCGCGACGATGCGCGGCCGACCGCAACCGGTCCAGCCCGAGACGGCTCACCACTGTGGTCAGCCAGGCGCGCAGATCGGTGATCGCCTTGTCCCGTCTGTCCCAGCGCAACCAGGCATCCTGGACGATGTCCTCCGCGTCGGCCACGGTGCCGGTCAGCCGGTAGGCCACCGCCATGAGATGCGGCCGCAGGGCCTCGAAATCGGCGACATGCTGCGCTGCGGTCATACGCCGAGCGTAGCGCCAGCGACACTTTCGACGCCGAAAGTCGCAGTGGCGTTACGCTCGCGGCAATGACGGAACACCTGTGGCTGCACTTCACCCGGCACGGCCCGGACTTCACGCCGCCGATCATCGTTCGCGGCGAGGGGGTCACCATCTTCGACGACCGTGGCAAGAGCTACCTGGACGCGCTGTCCGGGCTGTTCACCGTGCAGGTCGGTCACGGGCGTGCCGAACTGGCCGAGGTCGCCGCCCGGCAGGCGCAGACGCTCGGGTTCTTCCCGCTGTGGGGATATGCCACCCCACCCGCGATCGAGCTCGCCGGACGGCTCGCCCGGTACGCGCCGGGCGACCTGAACCGGGTGTTCTTCACCAGCGGGGGCACCGAGGCCGTCGAGACCGCGTGGAAAGTGGCCAAGCAGTACTTCAAGCTCACCGGCAAACCCGGGAAACACAAGGTGATTTCGCGATCGGTCGCCTACCACGGCACCACGCAGGGCGCGCTGGCGATCACCGGGCTGCCGTTGTACAAGGCGCCGTTCGAGCCGGTGACGCCGGGCGGCTTCCGGGTGCCCAACACCAACTTCTACCGCGCGCCGGAACCGTTTCACACCGACCTGAAGGCCTTCGGGCAGTGGGCCGCCGACCGGATCGCCGAGGCCATCGAGTTCGAAGGGCCCCAGACCGTCGCGGCGGTGTTCCTGGAACCGGTGCAGAACGCCGGCGGCTCCATCCCGCCACCGCCGGGCTACTTCGAGCGGGTACGCGAGATCTGTGACTCCTACGACGTGCTGCTGGTCTCCGACGAGGTGATCTGTGCGTTCGGCCGGATCGGGTCGATGTTCGCCTGCGACGACTTCGGCTATGTGCCCGACATGATCACCTGTGCCAAGGGGATGACGTCGGGCTACTCACCGATCGGCGCGATGATCGCCAGCGACAAATTGTTCGAGCCCTTCGACGACGGCAAGACGATGTTTGCGCACGGCTACACGTTCGGCGGCCATCCGGTGTCGGCCGCCGTGGCGCTGGCCAACCTCGACATCTTCGAACGCGAGGGCCTCAACGACCACGTCAAAGCCCACGCGCCGAGCTTCCGCGCCACCCTGGAGAAGCTGTGCGACCTGCCCATCGTCGGCGATGTGCGCGGCGAGGGGTACTTCTACGGCGTCGAACTGGTCAAGGACCAGGCGACCAAGCAGACCTTCACCGACGGGGAACGCCGGCCGCTGCTGGGCCGGGTGTCGTCGGCGCTGTTCGAGGCCGGGTTGTACTGCCGCACCGACGACCGCGGCGATTCCGTGATCCAGTTGGCGCCGCCGCTGATCAGCGGTCAGGCCGAGTTCGACACCATCGAAGCCATCCTGCGCATGGTGCTCACCGAGGAGTCTCAGGGGCTGTAGCGAGGATCCGATTGACCTCGTACGCGGCCAGCAACACATCCCGAGAATGCGCCGCGGTCGGGTTGTTCGCCATCCGCGACTGCGCGTTGCAAAGCCAGGCGAGCGCGGACCGCAGGTCGGGATCGGCCGTGGTGTCGCGATGCTGCTTCAGCTCTGCCAACACCTGGTCGAGCCCGGACTGCCGAACCTGCGTCCCCTTTTCGACCTGCTTGACTAGATCTTTCAGCGAACGCGGACCGTCGCCGTCGCGCCGCCACTTCGACCAAAATCGATTGTTTTGAATGGCGCATCCTTTTGGAGATCGGCGAGGAATCGTTGCTGTCAGGCTGACCGCATGCCTAGCGTAGTGGTTCGGCCGTGTCCCCGCTCGTGCGGATGAACTTGTAACTTCTGCCTCATCAGTCACAGCGCGGCTCCCCGGATTCGGGCCGTTGATCGCCTACTCTGCACTCACATGGCCCGCTCAAGAGCTCTCGTACGTTCCGCATCGTGCCTGGCAGCTGCGGTTTTCATGATCGCCGCGCCGGCTGCGCTGGGCCTGCCGCCCGCTGTGCCGGTTGGAAACGCCGAGCCCGGCCCGGGACCGAACGCCGGTCCCGCAGGCTGCCCGTACAAGGAGGCTCCCCCGCCCGCGGTGGACTCGTCGGAGGTCCCCCAAGCCGGTGACGCGCCCATCCCGCTGGCGGTGCCCCCCAAGCCGGTCGGCGGCGAGGCTCTGAGCAGCTGCGGCATCGTCGCGGCGCCCGGCACGCCACCGCTGCCGAACGACGTCTCCGCCGAGGCATGGCTGGTGGCGGACCTGGACAGCGGCGCCGTCATCGCCACCAAGGATCCGCACGGCCGTCACCGCCCCGCCAGCATCATCAAGGTGCTGGTCGCGATGGCATCCATCAACGCGGTCAACCAGAACAAGTCGGTCCCCGGAACCGCCGAGGACGCGGCCGCCGAAGGCACCAAAGTCGGCGTGGACGACGGCGGTACGTACACCATCAACCAGCTGCTGCACGGGCTGCTGATGCACTCCGGCAACGACGCCGCGCACGCGCTGGCCATGCAACTGGGCGGGATGCAGCAGGCGCTGGAGAAGATCAACGTGCTGGCCGCCAAGCTCGGCGGCCGGGATACCCGGGTGGCAACGCCGTCGGGACTGGACGGGCCCGGCATGAGCACCTCGGCCTACGACATCGGGCTGTTCTACCGGTATGCCTGGCAGAACCCGATCTTCGCCGACATCGTCGCCACCCGGACGTTCGACTTCCCCGGCCACGGCGACCACCCGGGCTACGAGCTGGAAAACGACAACCAGCTGCTCTACAAATATCCGGGCGCTCTGGGCGGCAAGACCGGCTATACCGACGACGCCGGCCAGACCTTCGTGGGCGCCGCCAACCACAACGGGCGACGGCTGATGGCGGTGCTGCTGCACGGGACCCGGCAGCCGATCGCTCCGTGGGAGCAGGCGGCGCACCTGCTGGACTACGGGTTCAGCACCCCGGCCGGCACCCAGGTCGGCACGCTGATCGAGGCCGACCCCTCGCTGATCTCCACCAAGCCGGACGCGGCGGCCGACCGGCAGGGCAGCGGCGCCCAGGCCGTGGGTCTTATGCCGTCGGCCGACGCGCTGCCGGTGCGGGTGGGCGTGGCCGTCATCGGCACCATCATCGTGTTCGCCTTGATCATGGTCGCGCGCTCGATGAACGGCCGGCCCCAACACCAGCACCGTTGACCGCTCAACTTCGCTGTGGCACCGTCGTGCACGTGACTGAAGCCCTGCACGGCCGCCGCGTAAGGCCGTGCATCACCCCCGTCGACACCGATCGCGTCATCGAGTTACTGAGCGACCGGGTACCGCTCAACTGACCGGTTCATGGCGGGTTGGGCTCACCGCGGCCAGCGTCGGCGTCATCTACGGCTACGACCTGTCCTGCATCGCCGGCGCGTTGTTGTTCATCACCGACCAATTCGGCCTGACGACGCGGCAACAAGAACTGGTGACGACGATGGCGGTGATCGGCCAGATCGCCGGGGCGCTCGGTGGCGGCGTGCTCGCCAACGCGATCGGCCGCAAGAAGTCGATGGTGCTGATCACCGTCGGCTACGCGGCGTTCGCACTACTGGGCGCGGCTTCGGTCTCGCTGCCGATGCTGCTGGTGGCCCGGCTGCTGCTGGGCCTGACCGTCGGCGTGTCGGTGGTGGTGGTGCCCGTATACGTGGCTGAGTCGGCGCCGGCCGCCGTGCGCGGATCGTTATCGGCCGCCTATCAATTGATGACGGTCAGCGGGGTCATCCTCGGGTACCTGTCCGGCTACTTTTTGGCGGGCACGCACAGCTGGCGATGGATCCTGGGGCTTGCCGCCATTCCCGCCACGCTGCTGCTGCCGTTGTTGCTGCGCATGCCCGACACCGCACGGTGGTACCTGCTCAAAGGCCGGATCGACGAGGCCCGCCGGGCACTCCTGCGGGTGGAACCCGCGGCCGCGGTCGATGAGGAACTGGCCGAGATCGCCAGCGCCGCAACCGAAGAAAGCGGCGGCGGCGTCACCGAAATGCTGCGACGGCCCTACCTGCGGGCCACCGTTTTCGTGGTTGCCCTTGGCTTTCTGATGCAGATCACCGGGATCAACGCGATCATCTACTACAGCCCCAGGCTTTTTGCGGCCATGGGTTTCACCGGAGATTTCGCTTTGTTATTGCTGCCGGCGCTGGTGCAGGTCGGAGGTTTGGCCGCGGTGTGTGCCGCGCTCTTTCTCGTCGACCGGTCGGGCCGGCGTCCAATCCTGTTGTCCGGCATCGCCATGATGACCGCCGCCGACGTCGCGCTCATCGTCGTGTTCGCACGGGGCTTCGGCTACGGCGGCACCGGGCCGATTCTCGGCTTCGCCGCCGTGCTGCTGTTCATCGCCGGGTTCGACTTTTGTTTCGGCTCGCTGGTGTGGGTGTACGCCGGCGAGAGCTTTCCGTCCCGGCTGCGGTCGATGGGGTCGAGC
Organism: Mycobacterium sp.; assembly: GCA_035511785.1. GTDB lineage: Bacteria > Actinomycetota > Actinomycetes > Mycobacteriales > Mycobacteriaceae > Mycobacterium. Next base: position 7,783 of record DATKEW010000455.1, on the reverse strand, counting down.
ACCATGCTCACCTCGAACTTGGTGGGCAACGCGATCGTCGCTGCGGGGTTCCTGACAATGTTGCATTCGCTTGGCGGTGCTGGAGCGTTTGCGGTATTCGGCTTTTTCGCGGTGGTCAGCTTCGTCGTGATGTACCGATTCGCACCCGAGACCAAGGGGCGCCAGCTGGAAGAGATCCGGCACTTCTGGGAAAACGGTGGCCGATGGCCCTGATCAGCGCGGGCACCATGGTCCTCGACGGACGGATCTGCCGGCCCGGATGGCTACAGACGTCGGGCGGGCAGATATTCGCCTGCGGGGCCGGCCCGCCGCCCGACCAGTCATGTGGGCCGGCGGACAGTGATTTCCCCGATTGCGTTGTGGTGCCGGGCTTTATCGACATGCACGTGCACGGCGGCGGAGGAGGCTCTTACACCGAGGCCGGCGAAATCCCCACGGCCGCTGGGTTCCACCTGCGACACGGCACCACCACGACGCTGGCCAGTCTGGTCACCACCTCACCCCCGGAACTGGTCGCCGGCGTGCGCGCATTGGCCGACGCCACCCGGCAGGGCACCGTCTCGGGCATCCACCTGGAGGGGCCGTGGCTGAGCGCGGCTCGTTGCGGAGCGCACGACCATACCCAGATGCGCGATCCCGACCCGGCCGAGATCGACGCGGTTCTTGCCGCGGCCGCCGGCACGATCCGGATGGTCACGCTGGCACCCGAACGGCCCGGAAGTGACGACGCGATCCGGCGCTTCCTGGACGCGAGTGTCGTTGTCGCCGTGGGGCATACGGATGCGACCTACGAGCAGACCAAACACGCCGTCGCCCTGGGCGCCACGGTCGGCACGCATCTGTTCAACGCGATGCCGCCGCTGGACCATCGCGAGCCTGGGCCCGCGCTCGCGCTGCTGGCCGAACCGCGGGTGACCGTGGAGCTCATCGCCGACGGCGTGCACGTCCACCCCGCGATGATGCAGGCGATGATCCGGGCGGCCGGGCCCGACCGGGTCGCGGTGATCACCGACGCCATTGCCGCGGCCGGTTGTGACGACGGAGCTTTTCGGCTTGGCGCGGTGGCGATCGACGTGGTGTCCGGCGTGGCGCGGGTGCGCGGAACGTCGACGATCGCCGGCAGCACCGCTACCATGGATCGGCTGTTCCGCAACCTTGTCGAGCTCGGCCCGGACTCCGACGCGGCGCTGGCCGCCGCGGTGCAGATGACCTCCACGACGCCGGCCCGGGCTCTCGGGCTGAAGCGGGTGGGCAGCCTGCGGGTCAGCTACGACGCCAATCTTGTTGTACTGAATCGTGATTTGCTGGTCCGGGCCGTCATGGTGCACGGCAATTGGCGGGTGGGCAACTAATCGACCGTCCTCGTGCTCAGGCTTGTCGGTGTGGCTATCGCAGCCAGCGGGTCAAGCGGGAAAACGCCAGCGCGCCAACGGCTCCCGCGGCCACCGCGGTCAGCGTCTGACGCGTGCTGAGCCCTTCGTTGAGCTGTACGCGCGGGGCGATGACCGCGGGCACCGGAGGGTCGACGGGCTTGCTGCGCGGATCCTCGGAGGCGGTAGCGGCCCACGCTGTGGAGAACAGGACGAGATAGCCGGTGATGTAGGCGAACACCAGCAAACCCAGCACCGGACCGAAGGCGGCGCCCGCCGGGCTGCGCAGGACTGTCTGCAGGTAGATCGATCCCACCTGTTTGAACAACTCGAAGCCGATCGCCGCCATCAATCCGGCCCGCATCGAGTCGACCAGACTCACCTTTTCACGCGGCAGCCGGGCGATCATCCAGGTGAACAGCAGCCATGAGACCAACCATGACACCAACAGCGAAATCAGCCTGAAGATCACATCGAACACCGAAAACTCAGGTATCCCAAGCCACCTCAGTGCCGCCGACATCGGCGCTTCGTGGGCGAGGGCGCTCAACGCGACGGTGGCCATGAGCACCAGGAACGTGCCCAGCATCGCCAACAGGTCGGAAACCTTGTTGCGCACAAAGCCCGGTGAGTCGATACGGTGCTCCCACCACATCTCGGTCAGCGCTTGCCGCAGGTGTGACATCCAGCCCAGGCCGGCCCACGCCGCGGTCGCCAGACCGATGACACCGACGGAGGCACGGGCGTCGATCGCCGAATTCATCAACTCGATCAGCTGCTGACCCAGCGCACCGGGCACGGAGGCATGGATATGGCTCTGAATTGTGCTCAACAGTTGGGGCCGCCGGGACAGCGTGAAACCGACGACCGCGAAACTGACCATCAGCAAGGGAAATAACGCAAAGATCGTGTAGTAGCTGAGGCCGGCCGCGAAGAAGCTGCCGTTGCGGTCGTCGAAGCGCTGGTAGGCGCGCATCACATGGTCGAACCATCCGAACCGGCTCCGCAGCCTATCCAAAAATCCTGGCCTGGCCGGTGCCGTCATGGTGGATCCTGCTACCTCCGCTGCGGAAGGAACCCCAGCCGATCGTAAACCCGCTGGACCGTTTTCCCGGCCACATCCTGGGCGCGCTGCGCCCCGGTCCCAAGCACCGTCTCCAATTCGGTGGGATCGGCTATCAATTCGTCCACCCGGGCCTTGATCGGTCTGACGAACTCGACGACGGCCTCGGCGGTGTCCTTCTTCAGGTCGCCGTAACCACGTCCGGCGTAGCCGTCGACGAGCTTGTCGATATCGACGCCGGTGACCGCCGATTGGATGCTCAGTAGGTTCGACACGCCCGGCTTGGCATCGGTGTCGAATCGGATCTCGCGCTCGCTGTCCGTCACCGCCGAGCGAATCTTCTTGGCGGACAACGCCGGATCGTCGAGCAGGTTGATCAACCCGGCGTCGGTGGCCGCCGACTTACTCATCTTCGATGTCGGGTCGGCCAAATCGTAGATCTTGGCGGTGATCTTGGGAATGAGCAGGTCCGGAACCACGAACGTGTCCGGGAAGCGGGCGTTGAAGCGCTGCGCGACGTCGCGCGCCAGCTCGAGGTGCTGTCGCTGGTCCTCCCCGACGGGCACCAGATCGGTGTCGTAAGCCAATACGTCGGCGGCCTGTAACACCGGGTAGGTGAACAGACCGACGGTGGTGGAGTCGCTGCCCTGGCGCACCGACTTGTCCTTGAACTGCGTCATCCGCGACGCCTGCCCAAAGCCGGTGAAGCAGCCCAGCACCCACGCCAACTGCGTGTGGGCGGGCACGTGGCTTTGCACGAAAACGGTGCTGCGCGCCGCATCGATGCCCAACGCCAGGTACTGGGCGGCTGTCACCAGGGTCCGGCGTCGCAGCGCCTCGGGATCCTGCGCGACCGTGATGGCGTGTAGGTCGACCACGCAGAAGAACGCGTCGTGGTCGTCCTGCAGCGCGACCCACTGGGTGATGGCGCCCAGCGCGTTACCGAGGTGGAGCGAATCGGACGTGGGCTGCACGCCGGAAAAAATCCGGCTGGGTCTGGAAGCGGTGCTCATGATGCCCCGATCTTTTCACGCGCGGCCAAAGGGCTGTCCGAAGACCGGCCCTTGTTGCGGTACCGGCGGTACCGCATTTAGTGTCGGCAGAATGACGACCCGCCCGCCGATCCACCTTGGCTCAGGAGAGCCGGTCCTGCTGCTGCACCCGTTCCTTCTGTCCCAGGGTGTATGGGAGGACGTCGCGCAGCAGCTGGCCGACACCGGCCGGTACGAGGTGTTCGCCCCGACAATGGCCGGCCACAATGGCGGGCCGTCCGCCGGCACCTGGTTCCTGTCCTCCGCGATGCTGGCCGATCACGTCGAGCGCCAGATGGACGAACTGGGCTGGGATACCGCGCACATCGTCGGCAACTCACTGGGTGGCTGGGTCGCATTCGAACTGGAGCGGCGTGGGCGGGCGCGTAGCGTCACCGGCATCGCGCCCGCGGGCGGTTGGACGCGGTGGAACCCGCACAAGTTCGAGGTGATTGCCAAGTTCGTCCTGGGCATCCCTCTGCTGGTGGTGGCCTGGTTGTTGGGTCCGCATGTGATGGTCCTGCCGTTCAGCCGCCGGTTAGCCACCTACGCGATCAGCGCAACGCCGGATGGGGTCAGCGACGAACAACTGCTCGGCTGCATCGACGATGTCGCACACTGCCCGGCCTATTTTCAGCTTCTGGTCAAGGCGCTGCTGCTGCCTGGCCTGCGGGAGCTCGCACACAACGCCGTCCCGGCACATCTGGTGATCTGCGAAAAGGATCGCATCGTCCCGGCGCCCAGGTTCAGCCGGCATTTCACCACCCACCTGCCGCAGGGCCATAAGGTCACAAAGGTCGACGGCGTCGGGCACATTCCGATGTTGGAGGCACCGGAACGCATCACAGGGGTGATAACCGACTTCCTCGACCAGTGCACCAAGTCCGACCGGGGACGCCAACAACCCGCCGGCTAGTTGGCCAGTTCCTTCTCGAGGTTTTCGACGATCGAGTTCAGGAACTCCTCGCTGTTCTGCCAGTCCTGGTCAGGACCGATGAGGACGGCAAGGTCCTTGGTCATCTTGCCGCCCTCCACCGTGCCGATGACGACCTCTTCGAGCTTCTGGGCGAAGTCGATCACCTCGGGGGTCTTGTCGAGCTTGCCGCGGTGCTGCAGCCCGCGCGTCCAGGCGAAGATCGAAGCGATCGGGTTGGTCGAGGTCGGTTTGCCGGCCTGGTACTGCCGGAAGTGCCTGGTGACCGTGCCATGCGCGGCTTCCGCCTCCACCGTCTTACCGTCGGCAGTCATCAGCACCGAGGTCATCAGACCCAGCGAGCCATAGCCCTGCGCGACGGTGTCCGACTGGACGTCGCCGTCGTAGTTCTTACAGGCCCACACGTAGCCGCCCTCCCACTTGAGACAGGCGGCAACCATGTCGTCGATCAGACGGTGCTCGTAGGTCAGCCCTTCGGCTTCGAACTTATCCTTGAATTCCTCTTCGTAGATCCGCTGGAACTCGTCTTTGAACATGCCATCGTAGGCCTTGAGGATGGTGTTCTTGGTCGACAGATACACCGGCCATTTCGCGTTCAGGCCGTAGGAGAACGATGCGCGCGCGAAATCGCGGATGGAGTCCTTGAAGTTGTACATCCCCATCACGACACCGCCGTCCTGGGGAATGGACACCACCTCATGCACCCACGGCTTGCTGCCGTCTGCGGGCGTGAAAGTCAATGTGACGGTACCCGGCTGGTCGACCTTGAAGTTCGTCGCCCGGTACTGGTCACCGAAAGCGTGACGGCCGATGACAATTGGCTTGGTCCAGCCCGGAACCAGCCGTGGGACATTGGAGATCACAATCGGCTCACGGAAAATGGTGCCGCCCAGGATGTTTCGGATCGTCCCGTTGGGCGAAAGCCACATCTTCTTCAAATTGAATTCCTGGACGCGGGCCTCGTCGGGCGTGATAGTCGCGCATTTGACGCCCACGCTGTGCTTCTTGATGGCGTAGGCGGCGTCGATCGTCACCTGGTCATCAGTGCGGTCGCGGTGCTCGATGCCCAGGTCGTAGTACTCGAGGTTGATGTCGAGATGCGGCAGGATCAGCATGTCCTTGATGAGCTTCCAGATCACGCGGGTCATCTCGTCACCGTCGAGCTCCACTACCGGGCCTTTGACCTTGATCTTGGGTTCATTGGACATCTGCGTCCGAATCCTCCAGCATGGGAAGCTTGGCTGAGCGGTTGCTCGCCAGGCCAGCCTATAGGAGCCTTGATCGGCCTTTTTGGGAAGGTGAGCCGCCGGAGTTGGCGTCGAGTCCGCTCGATAATATAGTCTTCGCATTGGTCATGAGCGCCAGCGTCAAGCCCCGGCTTGCTGGCCGGCAACCCTCCAACCGCGGTGGGGTGCCCCGGGTGATGACCGGGTTGAGTAGCCACAACCGGCTATCCGGCAAGCGCGGGTCCGGCATGACGGGCCCCTGAGTAGACGGGGAAACGTGATGTGCATCCACCAAGCCCATTCGCGCTCCATCGTGTGTCGGTGTTAGCCGAATGCCACCGGTTGACGTCATCAGTGATGGCGTCCCGTTGGCCGTGAGCACTCCCGATACCCGATCCACCCACTCCCACCAGAAAGCCCGTTCATGAGCGACGACACCACAACCGAGGCCGATCCGACCGCGCATTGGTCGTTCGAAACAAAGCAGATCCACGCCGGGCAGCACCCGGACTCAGCGGCCAACGCCCGGGCCCTGCCGATCTACCAGACCACGTCCTACACCTTCGACGACACCACACATGCCGCCGCCCTATTCGGTCTCGAGGTCCCGGGCAACATCTACACCCGGATAGGCAACCCGACCACCGATGTCGTCGAGCAACGCATCGCCGCGCTCGAGGGCGGCGTGGCCGCGCTGTTCCTGAGCTCTGGGCAGGCCGCTGAGACCTTCGCCATATTGAACCTGGCATGTGCCGGGGATCACATCGTCTCCAGCCCGCGGCTGTACGGGGGCACCTATAACTTGTTCCACTATTCGCTGGCCAAGCTCGGCGTCGACGTCAGCTTCGTCGAGGATCCCGACGATCTGGATTCCTGGCAGGCCGCGGTACGGCCGAACACCAAGGCCTTTTTCGGCGAAACCATTTCCAACCCGCAGATCGACGTGCTGGACACTCCGGGAGTCGCCGGGGTCGCCCATGCCAACGGGGTGCCGCTGATCGTCGACAACACCATCGCCACTCCGTATTTGATCCAGCCGTTGACGCAGGGCGCCGACATCGTGGTGCACTCGGCCACCAAATATCTCGGTGGGCACGGGGCGGCGATCGCCGGGGTCATCGTCGACGGCGGCACTTTCGACTGGACACAAGGCCGCTTCCCCGGGTTCACCACACCCGACCCCAGTTACCACGGCGTGGTGTATGCCGAGCTGGGGCCGCCGGCATATGCGGTCAAGGCGCGCGTGCAGCTGCTGCGCGATTACGGATCAGCGGCGTCGCCGTTCAACGCGTTCCTGGTGGCTCTAGGTCTGGAAACGTTGAGTCTGCGAGTGGAGCGCCACGTGTCTAACGCGCAACAAGTCGCCGAGTTCCTGGCCACTCACCACGATGTGCTGTCGGTCAACTACGCGGGGCTACCCAGTTCGCCATGGCACGAGCGGGCAAAAAAGCTGGCGCCCAAGGGAACCGGAGCAGTTCTGGCGTTCGAACTGGCCGGTGGTATCGAGGCCGGCAAAGCGTTCGTGGACGCGCTGCAACTACACAGTCACGTTGCCAACATCGGCGACGTGCGTTCCCTGGTGATTCATCCGGCGTCGACCACCCACGCCCAGCTGAGTCCCGAGGAGCAGCTGACCACCGGCGTCAGTCCGGGATTGGTGCGGCTCGCCGTCGGCCTCGAGGGCATCGACGACATCCTGGCCGACCTGCAGCTCGGCTTCGCGGCCGCCCGCAAGTACGGGTCGCCGGCGACTGCGAATGGTGACCCGCAGGCAGTGGCGGCGTTCTGATGAGCTCTGACATGACGATCTTCGAAATTCCGACCCAAACGCTGCCCGCCGAAGGCGAAATCGGCTTGGTCGACATCGGCTCGCTAACCCTCGAAAGCGGTGCAGTGATCGACGATGTCTATATTGCCGTGCAGCGCTGGGGTGAATTGTCGCCAACGCGTAACAACGTGGTGGTGGTGCTGCACGCGCTCACCGGTGATTCACACATCACCGGACCCGGCGGACCCGGGCATCCCACGGCCGGCTGGTGGGACGGGGTGGCCGGGCCGGGTGCCCCGATCGACACCAACCGCTGGTGCGCGGTGGCCACCAATGTGCTGGGCGGTTGCCGTGGCTCCACCGGGCCCAGCTCGCTTGCCCGGGACGGAAA
>DATKEW010000454.1:0-10037 GCA_035511785.1 Mycobacterium sp. | reverse complement strand
ACGGCGGCGGCGTCAGAACCGAATCGCAACCGGCCGGCGGCGTTGGCGGCGATGAGCGACGGCCACGCGTCCACTCCGTCGAACGAGACGACCGGGTAGTTGCCACGGTCGACGACCGCGACGACAGTGTGGGTGGTGCCGAAGTCGATACCGACTCTCATTCCGCACAATATTAGGAGGATGCAGGGGATTTCGGCACGACTTTTTTATCCGGCGCGCCGTACCCGGTGGCGCCTTCCGGCGCGAGCCGACGGATGGCAGCCCTCGTTCTCAGCGCAGAGCGCGGGCGGTCAATCCTCGAAATGGCGCTCATAGTCGCTACGCTCAAGCCACCACTGCAGGTTGTAGATCCCCGCTGCGACCATCACCATCAGCACCGCGGAGGCGAGCGCGGTAACCACGTTCACAACCTTTCCATTTCGCGCGCCATGAGGGCGTCCTCGAGGTATCCGTACCGCCTCGGCACGTACCGTGGCCGCGGGTGTGACGCATCCTTTGAGGTCGCGAACATTCGCCGCATCATGGCGACGAACCGCCCGCCGATCTTCTCACGGCGTATTCCCTCCGCGGCTGCGGTGCTGAAAGCCACCTGCTGTGTGCTGATCAGAACGTCGGTGGATGACACCTCAACCGAGGGTGCAGCCGGGGGTGGTTGAGGCGTGCCCTCGTCGACGGGATCGGTTGTGTTGGCGGGACCCGTTGATGAAACCAACATTTCGTTTGCCTCCTTCGGAGGTATGGCATCGTTGGCCGGGCGAATCGGCCGCTGGTGCAATCACCGTACGGTCGACGATCACCCGTAGGCATGAGTAGTTGACTACCTGTTTCGGCGCCTCAGCTACTTAGCTCGGCACCCACTGGTCGGCCCGTCTGCTCGATCCGGCCTAAGCGTATGGAGGAGTTATCAAAGCTCCTGAGCGCGCACCGGTGCGGGAGCCGACCCCGGCAGCGCGTTCCACTGCCTTTGCACTTTCCGTTCGGTGGCCGTAGGAATCAGGCCCGACGGCGCGAACAACTTCGACGGCACTGGGTCATCCTCGGTCAACGGTCTGCCGCCACCGCGAATTGCCTTGAACGCGACGACAAGTCCGATGATGAACACAATGACGACGGCCACCGCGAACACTATCGACAGGGTGCCTTGGATGAAGGTGTTCCTGATGACCTCGTTGATCTGATGGGCGTTCTTGGCCGAGCCGAATGCCGTCTTGCCCGCATTTCTCGCCGCCGCATACTGGGCGTGCTGAGTCCAGTAGCCGACCGCGGGATCCCCGGAGAAGATTTTCTGCCACGACGCGGTCAGCGTGACCACCAGATCCCACAGCAGCGGAACTCCCGGGATCCACGCCCACCTCAGCAGGCCCTTCTTGATGACGATCACGGTGATGACGGTCAGCGCGATCGCCGCGAGTAGCTGGTTGGCGATACCGAACAGCGGGAACAGCGTGTTGATGCCACCCAGCGGATCGGTCACGCCCATTAGCAGGATGCTGCCCCACGCCGCGGCCACTGCCAGGCTGCAACCCCACACGCCCGGACGCCAGCTCGGGTTTCGCAGCTTGGCCAGCGGACCACCCAGGTTGCCCAGCGTGTCGGAGAGCATGAAACGAGCGACCCGGGTGCCCGCATCGACCGCGGTCAGGATGAACAGCGCCTCGAACATGATCGCGAAGTGGTACCAGAACGCCTTGAGGCCGGCGCCGCCGAACACCCGATTCAGTACCTCGGACATGCCGACCGCCAGCGTCGGGGCTCCGCCGGTGCGTGACACGATCGACTTTTCGCCGACGCCGGCCGCGGCCTGGTTGAGCTGGTCCGCGGTCGCCGGGGTGCCCGACAGCCCGAGACCATTGACGTAGTGGGCAGCGGTGGCCGCGGTGCCGCCGGTCTGCGCGGCCGGGGCGTTGAGGGCAAAGTACACGTGCTGGTCGAGGATCGCCGCGCTGATCAGTGCCATCACAGCGACGAACGACTCGGTGAGCATGCCGCCGTAGCCGATCAGCCGCATCTGGCTTTCCTTCTCCAGCATCTTCGGCGTCGTCCCCGACGAGATCAGCGCGTGAAATCCGGATAGCGCGCCGCACGCAATGGTGATGAACAGGAACGGGAACAGCGAGCCGGGGAACACCGGTCCGTCGCCGCGGGTGGCGAACTGCGAGATCGCGGGCGCCTGCATGATCGGGTGCGCAATGCAGATGCCGATCGCCAGCAGGGCGATGGCGCCGACCTTCATGAACGTCGACAGGTAATCGCGCGGCGCAAGCAGCAACCACACCGGCAGCACCGACGCCACGAAGCCGTAGATGACGATCAACCACGACACCGTCACCGGCGAGAGGTTCAACCACGATGCGCCCCAGGATGTTTCGGCGACCCAGTCGCCGGAGGCCACGGCGAGCATGAGTAGCACGAAGCCGATGACGGACACTTCCGCCACCCGCCCGGGCCGCAGGAACCGCAGGTAGCAGCCCATGAATAGGGCGATGGGGATGGTCATCGCGATGGAGAACACACCCCACGGGCTCTGGGCCAGGCCCCGCACCACCACGAGTGCAAGCACCGCGATGATGATCACCATGATGACGAACGCGCCGACGAGGGCGGCTGCGCCGCCCGTGGCGCCGAGCTCGTCGCGGGCCATCTGGCCCAGGGAACGGCCCCGCCGCCGGGTGGAGATCCACAGGACCAGGTAGTCCTGTACGGCGCCGGCGAATACCGCGCCGAAGATGATCCAGATGCTGCAGGGCAAATAACCCATCTGGGTGGCCAGCACCGGACCGACGAGCGGCCCAGCACCGGCGATGGCGGCGAAATGATGGCCGAACAGCACGCGCCGGTCGGTCGGCACGTAGTCGGTGCCGTCCTCGAAGACCTCGGCTGGTGTGGCGTGGTCGTCGCGCGGGCGAACGATCTTCATTTCGATCAAGCGCGCGTAGAACCGGAAGCCGATGATGTAGGTGCAGATCGCGGCCGCCACAAACCAGACCGAGTTCACCGTCTCGCCGCGCACGAACGCGATGAGCGCCCAGGCGATGGCACCGATGACGGCGATGATCCCGAAGATGATCTTGTGCCGGGTGGTCATGGGGGAGCGGTCGATAATCGCGACGGCCGGCAAGTCTTCGTCGGTGCGGATGTAGCTGACGTGTGCGTCGTGCTCTTCGATCCCACCAGGCGGGGTTGTCACAGCCACCGGCGCCTCCCTCGCTGACGCTTGGTTTGTTCTCGGTGATCCTTGCATGAAGGCGATGTGGGCAACAGAACGCGGGCATTACCGTTATGCAATGTCGTTATGGCGACTGCGTGACTACGACGACGACGACCTGGATCAGGCCATTCAGATCTGGGACCAAAGCCGCACTCCGGGATCGGCGGAGCCGGTGTTCGCAGTCGCCGAAGTGATGGCGGCCGCCCGGGCCGGGCAGCCGGCGGTGGTCGCCGAAGTCGGCGGCGAGGTAGTCGGCATGGCCGTCGCGCGGACCGATGGCGACCGGGCGTGGGTGCTGCTGGTCGCCCTGGCGTCACGGTGGCGTCATCGCGGTATCGGCAGTGCGTTGTTGGCCGATCTGGAACGACGCCTGCGGTCGATCGGGGTGCGGAAAATCTGCACGATCCTTCCCGAGGGTGCAACCGGCTCGACGGCGCTGGAAAACTCTGGCTACACCCGCCGTGACGGGCTGATCTATTACGAGATGATCGAACACCTGCGGCCGGATCAGGCCAATATGCTCGCCGAACTGGGTGGGCGGCTACTGCCGCCAGGGCTGTGGCAGGAACTGGCAGGGATGGAGCAGGAAAAGCAGATCATCGAACAGCGGATCATCGCCCCGCTGGCCCACCCCGACATCGCCGACCGCTACGGAGTCCGTCCCCCCAAGGCGGTCATCTTGTTCGGGCCGCCCGGGACTGGGAAAACCAGCTTCGCCAAAGGTATTTCGTCGCGGCTTGGCTGGCCCTTCATAGAGCTCTTTCCGTCCCGGCTGGCCGCGGCCGCGGAGGGCGGGCTGGCGGCGTCGCTTCGGGAAGTGTTCGGAGAACTGGCCGAGCTCGACGAGCTGGTGCTGTTCATCGACGAAGTCGAGGAGATCGCGGTCGCGCGCACCGGCGCCAGCACCGCCGAAACCGGCGTCACCAACGAACTGTTGAAACTTATCCCGCCGTTTCGTGAGCACGACGGGCGTCTGCTGGTGTGCGCGACCAATTCGGTGCAGTCGCTGGACTCGGCATTCCTGCGGCCCGGGCGATTCGACTACGTCATTCCGGTCGGTCCGCCGGACCAGCCTGCCCGCATGGCTGTGTGGAAACGCTATCTCGGCGAGGCCAATTCGGACATCGATGTTGACCGGTTGGTCGCGGTGACCGAGCTGTTCACCCCCGCCGACATAGAGTTCGCCGCCCGCAAGGGCGCGCAAGTGGCGTTCGATCGTGAGATGAAGCATGGCCGGGGAGAGCCCGCGACCACCGAGGATTATCTGATGGCGATCGGCGATGTCCGACCGACATTGACCGCTGCGATCCTGGCCGAATTCACCCAGGACAAAGCACAATTCGCCAGACTGTAGTCCTTGCATGGATCAATACAGCGCGCGCACGGTGTCAATGGTGTCGGCTTCGGCCGGGCTCTTGTCGTCGCGATAGCGCACCACCCGGGCGAACCGCAGCGCCACTCCGCCCGGGTAGCGTGACGACGATTGCACCCCGTCGAACGCGATCTCGACCACCTGCTCGGGTCGCACCACGACCACGTGCCCGTCCGTGCCGCCGACCGCGAGCTCGGTAAAGCGGGCGGTCTGCCAATCCAGCACGGCGTCTGTCATGCCTTTGAAAGTCTTGCCCAGCATCACGAACCCGCCGGTGGCCGGATCACGCGCGCCCAGATGAATATTGGAGAGTTTTCCGCGGCGGCGCCCCGACCCCCACTCCACGGCGAGCACCACCAGATCCAGCGTGTGCACCGGCTTCACCTTCAGCCAGCCCGCTCCGCGACGGCCCGCCTGGTACGGCGCCGCCGGCGCCTTGGCCATCACCCCTTCGTGGCCGGCGGCCAGCGTCGCGTCCAGGAAGTCCGTGGCGGCCGCGGGGTCGGCCGTGACCAGCCGATCGACCCGCTGCGCGGGCGGCACCAGCGCGTCCAGGGCGGCCAGCCGGTCGGTGGTCGGCGCATCGAGCAGGTCGATGCCGTCGCAGTGCAGCATGTCGAAGAAGAACACCGAAAGTGGCTGCGCCAGTTGGGCTGCGGCCACATCGACCGATCGGCCGAAGCGCGACGCGGTGACCTGGAAGCGGTGTGGCCGGTTGTCCGGCCGCAGCGCGATCGCCTCGCCGTCGGCGATGAGGTCGCGCACCGGCAGAGCCAACGTCGCCTCGACCACCTCGGGCAGCCGCGCGGTGACATCGTCGAGGCTTCGGGTGTAGACGGTGACCGTGTCGCCGGCCCGATGGATCTGCACCCGCGCGCCGTCGAGTTTTGCCTCGAAAATCGTTGTGCCGCCGTGGCGTTCGAGCGCATCGGACACGCTGGTCGCGGTCTGTGCCAGCATCGGGCCGACTGGCCGGCCCACCCGCAGGGTGAATGCCTCCAGCGCGACGGCTCCGCCGGACAGAGCGGCCGCCGCCACCGCGGGCAGGTCCCCGCCCAGCATCGCGGCGCGTTGTACCGCGGCGGCGGGGATGCCGGCGGCCCTGGCGACGGCGTCGGCCATGATTCCGGCCAGCGCGCCCTGGCGCAGCTCGCCGCTCATGAGTCGCAGCAGAAAGGTCTGTTCGGTTTCGGTTGCCCCGGTGAACAGGCCCGCGACGAGTTCGGCGCGGCGCGCCTGGGACCCTTTGCCCGATACGGCGCCGATCTCGGAGAAGGCGGCGTCTACGCCGGTGATGGTCAGCGTCGGATGCGATGCCGCCGACGGACGCGAGCGCAGCGCCGCCCAGCCCACGCCGATCTGGCGTTGCCGCAGCTCACCGGAGAGCCACGACACGATGATCGCGACCAGTTCGGGATGCGGTGCGGCGCGGCGCAACAGGTCGGCGATGTGGTCGACCTTGGTCAGGCGCGACGAGGTGCCGCCCACCTCAACAGACGTGGCCGCCACCTCGAGAAGGAGCACGGTTGTCAGCTTGGCATGGCTCGGTGACAACCCTTCAGGGCGGACACGCTAGCGTGCCTACATAACGTTACAGATTGCGTGGATTCTGACAAGCCAAGAAAGAGAGGTCCGGATGGAGATCAACGGGAAGAAGGCCGTCGTTATCGGCGGTGCGTCGGGGATGGGGCGTGCCACCGCCGAACTGTTCGCCGAGCGTGGTGCGGATGTCGCGGTGCTCGACCGGGAGGGTTCCGACGGCAAGCAGGTCGCCGAGGGCATCGGCGGTGCGTTCTACCCCGTCGACGTCACCGACTTCACCGGCACCGAGGAGACGCTGCAGATCGCGGTCGACAAGCTCGGCGGCCTGCATGTGGTGGTGACCACCGCCGGCGGCGGCATCGCCAAGCGGACGCTGACCAAGTCCGGCCCTCATGACCTCGAATCCTTCCAATCCGTGATCGATCTCAACCTCATCGCGACCTTCAACATCAGCCGGCTGGCCGCTGCGCACATGGCCAAGAACGAGCCCGAAGACGAAGAGCGCGGCGTCATCATCAACACCGCTTCGATCGCGGCCTTCGAGGGGCAGATCGGGCAGGTCGCCTACACCGCGGCGAAAGCGGCGATCGCCGGCATGTGCCTGACGATGGCGCGCGACCTGGGGTCGATGGGCATCCGGGTGCTCGCGATCGCCCCGAGCCTGTTCCTGACCGGGCTGACCGCGACGGTTCCCGACGAAATGGCGGCGACGCTGACCCGCGACGCGGCTTTCCCCAAACGGATGGGCCGGCCCGAGGAGTACGCCAAACTGGCCGCCGCCATCGTGGACAACCCGATGCTCAACGGCCAATGCCTGCGGCTGGACGCGGGACAACGGTTCGCGCCCAAGTAGATGCCCCCAGCGGTGCGCTCCCGCAATAAGTACACTCTTTAGGCAGCCGCCCCCCTCCCCTCGGAGCGGGGCAGGCAGCCAGGCCCGGCAACGATGCGGGCTGGTTAGCGGCGCGAGGAGGACCCCATGGGTATCGCACTGACCGACGACCATCGCGAACTCGCCGAGGTGGCCCGCGCGTTCCTCACCTCGCAAAAGGCGCGCTGGGCAGCGCGATCGCTGCTCGATTCGCCGGACGAGAACCGGCCCGGATTCTGGCAGGGCGTGGTCGAACTCGGCTGGCTCGGCCTGCACGTCGACGAAGAACACGGCGGCTCGGGTTACGGGTTGCCCGAACTCGTGGTGGTGATCGAAGAACTCGGTCGCGCGGTGGCGCCGGGGCCCTTTGTGCCGACCGTGATCGCCTCGGCGGTGATCGCCAAAGACGGTAGCGCCGACCAAAAGTCGCGGCTGCTGCCGAAACTGATCGACGGAACCGTCACCGCCGGTATCGGCCTGGACAGCCAGGTGCAGGTCACAGAGGACTCGCAAAACTTCATCGCCGACGGTGAGGCCGGAATCGTGCTGGGCGCCGGGCTCGCCGAGCTGTTGCTGATCGCCGCCGGTGACGACGTTCTGCTGCTGGAACGCGGCCGGGCCGGTGTGTCGGTCGCCAGCTTTGGGGGGCCCGACAACCTCGATCCGACTCGGCGCTCCGGCCGTGTGCGTCTGGAGAACGTGAGCGTCGCCGCCGAGGACATCTTGCCGGGGGCGCGGGAATCGGCGCTGGCTCGGGCGCGGACGTTGCTGGCCGCTGAGGCGGTGGGTGGGGCGTCCGACTGTGTCGACGCGGCCGTCGACTATGCCAAGGTGCGCCGCCAATTCGGCCGCACCATCGCCACTTTCCAAGCGGTAAAGCATCATTGCGCGAACATGTTGGTGGCCGTCGAATCGGCGATCGCCGCGGTATGGGACGCCTCGCGCGCGGCGGCGCAGGACGAGGAGCAGTTCCGCCTCATCGCCGCAGTGGCTGCCGCGCTGGCATTCCCGGCCTACGCGCGCAATGCCGAACTCAACATCCAGGTGCACGGTGGCATCGGCTTCACCTGGGAACACGATGCGCATCTGCATCTGCGCCGGGCGCTGGTTATCTCGGCATTGTTCGGCGGTGACGCACCGGCCGGGGATGTTTTCGATCGCACCGCGGCCGGTGCGGTCCGGGAAAACAGCCTGGACCTGCCGCCCGAGGCCGAAGAACTGCGCACGCGAATCCATGCCGATGCTGCCGAGATCGCGGCCCTGGACAAGAAGGCGCAGCGCGACAAGCTGATCGAGACGGGTTACGTGATGCCGCACTGGCCCAAGCCGTGGGGTCGCGCGGCCGACGCGGTGGAACAGTTGGTGATCGAGGAGGAGTTCCGCGCGGCAGGGATCAAGCGCCCCGACTACTCGATTACCGGCTGGGTGATCCTGACCCTCATTCAGCACGGAACCGATTGGCAAATAGAACGATTCGTCGAGAAGGCGCTGCGTCAAGACGAGATCTGGTGCCAGCTGTTCTCCGAGCCCGAAGCCGGGTCGGACGCCGCATCGGTGAAGACCCGCGCCACCCGGGTAGAGGGCGGCTGGAAGATCAACGGGCAGAAGGTGTGGACCAGCGGGGCGCAGTACTGCGCGCGCGGTCTGGCCACCGTGCGCACCGACCCCGACGCCCCCAAGCACGCCGGTATCACCACGGTGATCGTCGATATGAAAGCACCCGAGGTCGAGGTGCGGCCGTTGCGGCAAATCACCGGCGGCTCGGAGTTCAACGAGGTGTTCTTCAACGACCTGTTCGTCCCGGATGAAGACGTCGTGGGGGCGCCCAACTCCGGGTGGACGGTGGCGCGGGCGACGCTGGGCAACGAGCGGGTCAGCATCGGCGGCAGCGGGTCGTTCTACGCGGGTTTGGCAACGAAACTGGTTCAGCTGACTCAAGCGTCAGATCGGTTGGCGGGCACGCGAATCCGGGTCGGAAACTTCCTGGCCGACGATCACGCGCTGCGGCTGCTCAATCTGCGCCGCGCCGCCCGCAGCGTGGAGGGGGCGGGCCCGGGTCCGGAAGGCAACGTCACCAAACTCAAGCTGGCCGAGCACATGATCGAGGGCGGCGCGATCTCGGCGGGGCTGCTGGGCCCCGAGGTCGCGCTGCTCGACGGGCCCGGTGCGCTGGTCGGCCGAATGATGATGAGTGCCCGCGGCATGGCCATCGCGGGTGGCACCTCGGAGGTCACCCGCAATCAGATCGCCGAGCGGATTCTCGGCATGCCGCGCGACCCGCTGATCAACTAGCCCGGCGCCGGCGCGAACAACGGCGCGCCCCCGGCGCCCTGCTCCGGCCGGATATCGACCGGCATCCCACAGGTCACCGAATCCGGTTCGCAGTCAACGATATTGGCGGCCACGCGCAGACCGCTTTGTTCGGCGAGCTCGACGATGGCGATCACGTAGGGCACGGGGGTCTCCGGGTTATACGGGTGGTAGTTGACCGTGTAGGTGAATACCGTGCCGCGTCCGGAAACCGGCCGTGCCACCAGCGGGCCGCCGCATTGGCGGCATTCACCGGTCGCGGGATGCACCCAGCGCGCGCAATTGTCGCAATGTTCGATGAGCAGCTGGGAGGGCAACTCGGCTGGCACGGCCAATACAGTACACTCTATTGGTCAAGTGCGTGCGTGGGGTTTGGTGTTGCGGGCGGTGCATATGACGTATTTCGAGAAAGAAGCGATCGTGTCCGGCGTCGGCATCTCGCGGATCGGCCGTCGCACCGGCATTCCGGGGTTCGAACTGACCACGGAGGCGGTGCGGGCGGCCATCGAGGACGCGGGCCTGGGCGCCGGCGACATCGACGGGATCGCGACCCTGGGCGACACTCCGGCCGAAGAGGTCAACGCCGCACTGCGGATCGAGGCGGCGGACTGCGGTTCCGGATTCGGCACCGGCGGCCTGCTGAGCCCGGTGATGTCGGCGTGCCGTGCGGTCGCCGAGCGCCGCGCCCGCCATGTGGTGATCTACCGGACCATCCAAATGCTCGGCGGCACGGT
>DATKEW010000453.1:0-2316 GCA_035511785.1 Mycobacterium sp. | reverse complement strand
GATCCAGGCCACGCAGATCATCAAGAGGCTGCGCACGTCGCCCGCCGGGCCTCGCGCGCCGGCCAGCCGGGCCACCATCGCCACGACGATGAGGACCGCCGTGAGAATCGCGAACGGGACGCTGTGGTCGAAGTACTGCCGCAGGATGATGTCGAAGGCGTAATGCCAGCTGACGGGATAGATCCAGTTGACCTGCCCGACCTGGCCATGGGCGAACACGATCAACGGCGTCGTGATTCCGACGGCGACTGCCGAGCTGACGGCCCACCGAATGACCGGAGCTTTTCGGGATTCTTCGGGCGCCAACAACGGCAGCATCGCGGCGTAAACCAGCACCAACAGGATCAGGTTGAGATTCAGCAGAATCGACAGCATCAATCCCAGCGCGTAGCACAGCCACAATCGCGGCCTGTTGCGCCGTACGGCGACGACGAACAACACCGTCAGCCAAACGGCTGCGGCGGTCACGAAGGCGTACGGGCGCGCTTCCATACCCGCCCAGGTGGTGCGCGGCAAAATGGCGAAGACGGCGCCCGCGCACAACGCGGTCGCACGTCCGGGGACGAACTGCCTGGTGAACACCGTGACGCCGGCGGCGGCGGCCCCGATCGCCAGGGCGCTGGGAACCCGCGACCAGAATTCGGTCGGCGGAAACATCGCGAACCAGCCATGCATCAGCAGGTAATACAGGCCGTGTACGGCGTCGATGTGGCCCAGCAGTTTCCACAGCTCAGGCAACGTCCGGCTCGCCGAAGCCGATATCGTCGCCCCCTCGTCGAACCACAGCGAAGGCCTGCAGGCCCAGGCGGCACCGATGACGGCGGCCGGCACGGCGATCAGCCACGGGTCGAGCAGCCTGCCACGCGGGCGGGCGGGCGCAGGCTCGTCAACGACGTCCCGGGCGCGCTGCTCGAGGGTGGACATGGACATGATGGTTGTCACTGTAAATCGCAGGTGTCCGACCTGCTCACTATCCGTCCGGCGGACGCGAGTCAGCCGGCGCGGCGGCTGCGCCGATCAACGACGCTCGCGGTCTCCGCTGCACGAGAAGCCCTGCAATGCAAGGCTTTCCATCTCAGGTAGGACGCTTCGACCGCTTTGTCTCCGGAAAATTGTCAGTTGCCGCAGCGTGGCGCGGCAATTCGGGAGTTGCGCTACGCCGCTGCTGTGTGGGTAATCTGAGCGCGCTTTATCCGACAACGCGATACTGTCTGGGGTTGGCGTAGCAACCGACACTGCGTAGCAACCGACACTGGGAGGGTAAATGAGCGCCTATCGGACCGTGGTGGTCGGGACCGACGGCTCGGATTCGTCGATGCGTGCGGTGGACCGGGCAGCCACTATCGCCGGGCCAGACGCCAAGCTGATCGTTGCTT
The DNA here is from genome assembly GCA_035511785.1 of Mycobacterium sp. Classification (GTDB taxonomy): domain Bacteria; phylum Actinomycetota; class Actinomycetes; order Mycobacteriales; family Mycobacteriaceae; genus Mycobacterium. The sequence continues at coordinate 940 of DATKEW010000453.1, read as the reverse complement.
CGGCGTATCTGTCCCAGCATGAGGACGGTCGGGCCGCCGACACCCTGAAGGATGAAAGCTACAAAGTGTCTGGCACCGCCCCGATCTACGCGATTCTGCATGACGCCAAGGAGCGGGCGGAGAAGGCCGGCGCCAAGAACGTGGAGGAGCGGCCGATCGTCGGTGCTCCGGTGGACGCCTTGGTCCACCTCGCCGAGAAGGAAAAGGCCGATCTGCTGGTGGTCGGCAATGTCGGTCTGAGCACCATCGCCGGCCGACTGCTGGGATCGGTGCCGGCCAACGTCTCACGTCGGGCCAAGGTCGACGTGTTGATTGTGCACACCACGCCGTAGCCGTTCCTCGGCCTACCAGCCGCGTTCGCGCCATTCGCCGAGGCTGGGGCGCTCAGCGCCTAACACCGTGTCATCGCCGTGGCCGGGATAGATCACGGTGGAGTCCGGGTAGACGTCGAACACGCGGGTGGTGACGTCGTCGAGCAGCTGGGTGAAATCGCCGGGTTGCCACGTCTTGCCGACGCCGCCCGGGAACAGGCAGTCGCCGGTGAACAACTGGGTGACGTCGCCGGTCGCGGGCCCACCCAGGGCCAGCGCGATCGATCCGGGCGTGTGCCCGCGCAGGTGGATCACATCGAAAGTCAACTCGCCGATTTGCACGGTGTCGCCGTTGGCCAGCAAACGGTCCGGTTTGACCGGCAGCGGTTCGGCGTCGATCTCGTTTGCGGCGGTTGGCGCGCCGGTGGCCTTGGCCACGGCCGCCAGCGCCTGCCAGTGATCGAAGTGCTGATGGCTGGTGACGATCAGCGACACCTTCGGGGCATGCCGCCGGATCAGGTCGATGAGGACTTCGGCGTCGTTGGCGGCGTCGATCAGCAGCGTTTCTCCGGTCGCCGAACATGTCACCAGGTAGGCGTTGTTGTCCATCGGGCCCACCGACGCCTTCA
>DATKEW010000452.1:0-5201 GCA_035511785.1 Mycobacterium sp. | reverse complement strand
GTGCAGCGGCAGTTCGGCCCTAGGTCGACCTGGTGGTCGGCCTCAGGTCGGGTTGCGTCGGGCGCGTGCGCGGCGCACGGCTTCATCGACGATGTGTTGGGCCACTTCAGCCAATTTGCGGTGTTCGGCTTGGCTGATCGCCCGCAGCTGAGTGAACGCCTCCTCGGCGCTGCGCCCGCTGCGTCCCCGAATCAGGCCGATCGCCTGATCGATCACCGGGCGCGTCGACAGCGCCGTCTGCAACTGGGCGGTCAGCGCCAACGCATGCGCGAGGATCTGGGCATTGTGCACCGCCACCGCCGCGGGTTTGGCGAACAGCTCCCCCAGTTCGGCGGCGTGCTCATCGAAGACGTCTTTGCCGTGAGCGTAGACATTGATCGCCCCAATCACCTGATCCGACAGCAGCAGCGGCAGCGACAGCGCACTGTGCACGCCCAAGCGACCCACTCGGGGACCGAACCGCGGCCACATCTTCTCCCCACCCAACGACCCAGACCGCACCGTGCGCCGCTGCAATGCCGCGGTGATGCAGGGTCCCTCCTTGAGGGTCACGTACTGAATCTCGTCGATCTCGGCGACAAACGGAGCGCTGGCCGCCAACGCCTCCACCATGTTGTCCACCCGGTCGACCCGCAACAAGGTCACCCCGGCACCGTCGGCGCCCGGTATCGCGTGCACCGCGAACGTCGATACCTCGGCCAGCAGCTCAGGCAAACCCAGACTGTCCGCCACCAAGCCGGCCAGCTCGTCGATCCCAGTCCGCAAGTCGGCGGCATCAGCGGTGGCCTGCTGCGCGCTCAGCGACCCCAACGGTAAGCCGTCGGCGTCCTCGGTGAACTCCGTCATACCTGCGCTCAATAGTCTTCTCGGAAGTGGGCATCCACACCGAAGCCCAGCGCCCCAGTCGCGGCGCAACCGTCACCAAATGCTTGTCAAGGCTATAGTAACGCCGGACACGATCACGAAGCGTAAGAAGCAGAACGCGCCTGTCGACGGTCGTGCTGCGATGGACTCAACTGCACATCGCGTGATTCGCGCACACGCGTGCCCACTAAGTTTGCGAAAGTCGTCTATTTGGATGGCTAAAAACCCTGAGGGCGAGAATATTTCGACACGGCAATAGATCGTCCCATCGGACTCGTCGCGGCGCTGGCTCCGCATTCTGGTCTTCGGTGTGATCGATCCCGCCATTTTTACCGGCACGCGTAGGCTTGATGGGTTGGGTTCGGTGGCGCACGATGACCGGATGGTTGCCCTCGATGAAGATCAGATGAGCGCGCAGCTGCTGGATCAGCTACGTGTCAACACGGACCCCGCTCGTGATCACCGGCCCGGCGACGGGCAGAGCCGCTGCGCGGCAGACATGACGAAATCCGTAATCCAGGGGACGCAGGCCCCATGACCGAATCCGGCGCGACCCGTGGCGCTGTCTATCTCGACTTCGACAACATCGCGATCTCGCGCTACGACCAGGTGCACGGCCGCAACTCGTTCCAGAAAGACAAGACAAAGGGACTGGAGAAGGACCGGCTGGAGTTGGCGACCGTCGACGTCGGCGCCATCATCGACTTCGCGTCGTCGTTCGGCACACTCGTCCTCACCCGCGCCTATGCGGACTGGTCCGCCGCTGTCAACGCCGCCTACCACGGCCAGCTCGTCGGCCGCGCGGTCGATCTGGTGCAACTTTTTCCGGCGGCCGCGTACGGCAAGAACGGAGCCGACATCCGGCTAGCCGTCGACGCGGTCGAGGACATGTTCCGGCTCCCCGATCTGACCCATGTGGTGATCGTCGGCGGCGATTCCGACTACATCGCTTTGGCCCAGCGCTGCAAGCGCCTCGGCCGCTACGTTGTCGGCATCGGCGTGGCCGGTGCCAGCAGCCGGTCACTGGCCGCCGCCTGCGATGAATTCGTCACCTACGACGCCCTGCCCGGAATACCCACCACGCAAGCCCCCGAACCCAAAAGACGTGGCCGACGCCCGAGTGCCCCCGAGCCCGACGACGAGCCGGCGCCCGCCGACCCGCAGGCCGCCGCCACCGGGCTGCCCGAGCGCGCCCTGCGCATCGGCCAAGAGAAGGACGACGCCGAATGGCTCCACAACTCCGCGGTCAAGGCCCAGATGAAACGGATGGACCCATCATTCAGCGAGAAAGCGTTGGGCTTCAAATCGTTCAGCGACTTTCTGCGGTCCCGTACCGACCTCGTCGACCTCGATGAGACCAGCACGACGCGCATGGTGCGGCTGGACAGCGGCACAGCCTCATAGTCCGACCATCGCGATGCACCTTTTGCGAGACCTACCAAGACGAATGCGGCGACGGACAATTGATCCAGGCTGAATTGACGAGCCGTACCGGTTCAACGAGCTCGCTTGTCGCGAGTTCAATTGGCAAAAACCGCGTACATCAACGGCATTGAGCGATTCCCGAGTGCGAGCGCCCCTGCGGTATCGTTTATCACGGTTGACTCCACAGCCTCCCGGAAACGTCACGGCGGCGATCTGTAAGCGGTCCCTACCGTAACGTGTCTGCAACCCTCCGGTTAAGCCGACAGTTACAGGGTTGTGCTCGAAGTGCCACTCACGGACGCCCGACAGTGGGCCCGGCTGCGCGCAGAAGAGGTCGAGGGCTCCCTCGCAAGGGTGAACTGCAGTTCGTCGTACATGCGCGCAGGCGCGCCGCTGGATCCCAGTGTTCCGCTGCTCCCGCCGTCGAAGACGAGCGAAATCGTTGCTGCGTCGATGTCGAGCAGAACCACACAGGCCTCGCATAGACGGTGGGCGGCTTCTACCCCGCGCCGGCAGTCGACGGCGGCGAGGAGCTGCTCGCGGATCGCCACATTTAGCCGAACGGGATTCGGGCAGCTGCGGAAGTGCCCGGGGGTCTCGGCGGCGACGTCATCCCCCCACCCTTTCACTAATTGCGGGGTTTGACGAACGTAACGCCGCTGTCATAGCCGGCGGCTCGTCAGCCAGGCTCAGCGCGGCCGTCATCGCGTCTCGGTTCGGCAGCCAGGCAAATCTGTGATTGACCGGTGGCATTGGCAGCAGAATCCAATGCGATCGCCAGGACGATCACCCGAAGGGTGAAGGCAGCCGACCTATCACGACGATCCGGGAGAGTGATGAGTTCGGAACATGCAACAGAACGGGTGCCGCTGTCGGAGATCCGGGAAGGTGACGTGCTCCAAGATCCGAAGTCTGGCAGCTGGATCAATGTCACGCAAACATCCGATGACAAAATGAGCGTCACTCACACATACTCGGACGTGAGAGAACCGCAATCGAGGAATATCGCGTCTACTACGGCGACGGCGGCGAGAGATCGATTCCGGGTTCGTTGCGAGCCTCGTCTATCGCCGGCTAAGAGAGTAATCGCGATCGCCCATGTGACAGCGAACGTCACAAGATGGCTGAAGACCGCGCCTGCAGTCAAGTCACCCGACTGACACGTGCACTAGAGGTATCGCTTTGTGCCGCAGCATAATTCGCCATTGCGCGGCTGAGGTGCCGGCTGGCCCTCAGCCCGGCGTCGAAGACTTCGACCGGGACGAAGCGACGTCTTGCATCATGGTCGTACGCGGCTTGTCACCGCGGGCACGCCAAGTGCTAGTACAGCGACGTCGTCCTGGACTCCGGATCCAAGGCCGTCGAGTAACACGTGGACGGCTTCGACGATGGCCGACGCTGTCGCCGGTGCGTGCGATTCCGCAAAGCGCAGTAGCGCGCCTCGATCATCGTAGCGTTCGTGCCCGATACCGGTACTCGCCTCAGTCAGTCCGTCCGTGTAGAGGACCAGTGTGTCGCCGGGCGCGAGGCGGAACCGGGTGGCAACGAAATGGTGTTCGAGCCGGGCGGCTTCGGTGTCTAGCAGCCCCGCCCACGGCGCGGCTGCCGTGATATTCGATCACGTGACATCAGGCTGCTTTCTGCGTCGCATGAACCGCAAGCGGTTCTGGATCGTGTAATCGCTGGGACCCGAGGTCCTCGGAACCCAGAGACGGCAGGAGATCGCGGATGACTACAGAGACCCAGGGCGGCCCCGACGCCGTTGTGATTGGCGCGGGGCCGGCGGGTCTGGCTGTCGCACGCGAACTCGATCATCAGCATGGCATCAAAACGCTCGTTCTGGACCGCGCAGCGGCCCCGGCAATTTCGTGGCGCACGCGCTATGACAACTTCCGCCTCAACACGACCGGGTTCTTGTCGCACCTTCCGGGACAACGGATTCCCTTGAACGCCGGCCGTTGGCCGACCAAGGAGGACATGGTCCGCTATTTCGATCACTACGTTGAGCGGCAGAACATCGCGCTCATGCTCGGATGTGAAGTGGACCGCGTCGACCGTGCCGGGGGAGTCTGGCAACTTGACACCTCGTCGGGTGAGATCCGAACCCCGGCAATCGTTCTCGCCACGGGCAATTACAGTGCACCCACCATCCCTGCATGGCCTGGACTCAGTCGCTTCAACGGCGAGATCGTTCACTCCGGGGACTTCACAAACGCTTGGCCCTACCGTGGCCGCGACGTCCTCGTCGTTGGCGCAGGCAATTCGGCCGCCGACATCGCTGTTCAGCTCGCAAACGCCGGCGCGCGACGGATCTGGCTTGCGGTGCGCACACCGCCGCACCTCGTGCGGCGGGCCATAGGACCGTTTCCATCGGATATCTTCCTTGAGCTGTTCTCGAGGGTCCCCGCACGCATGATCGATCCGCTGATCGCGCGGATGAACCGTCTGATGTGGGGTGACCTGTCGGCCTACGGCTTCCAGCGGCCACCGCTCGGGCTGAAAGCGACGGTGGAAAAACGAGGTCGTATCCCGACGCTGGCCGACGAGCTCATCGGCCTCGTGCGGGTCGGGCGCGTCGAGGTCGCCGGCGCCGTCAAGGCGGTCGAATCCGACGGCGTGATCCTCGCCGACGGCACGTCCGTAGCGCCGCAGGTGATCATCGCCGCCACCGGGTTCGGCACTGATCTCGACGGTTTGGTCGGACATCTTGGCGTCCTCGACGAGCACGGCAACCCGCGCGGCGGCTTTGCCTCGCACGTCGGCGACGGAATGTTCGCGATCGGATACGGCATTCCGCCTAACGGCCCACTCCGGGCGATCCGCCGCAACGCGACGCCATTGGCCCGGGAAGTCGCGGCCTATCTGAAGCGGACTGGTCCATGGCAGCAGTTTCGAACGTTAGACGACGGTGT
>DATKEW010000451.1:0-10198 GCA_035511785.1 Mycobacterium sp. | reverse complement strand
GCGGCGAAGCCCCAACGAGCCGGAACCAACCATGACAACTGATCCAACACGGTTCGCCCGGTCACCGGAATCAGCCCGCCGGAGAAGACAATTGACAACATGACCGTCATCACAAGCATTGGCAGGATCTGGTCGTGCGATTGGGCTACCGCCGACAGCGCCAGCCCGGTCACTGCCGCCACCGCCGCGGTCGCGACCAGCGTCACGTACAGCTCGAACACCGAATCCCCCAATATCACCGCGCCGTGCGTGGGTGCGCCCTTGCCGATGACGACTATCGCGGTGAGGACGGCGGCCTGAAGTGCGCTGATGCACGAGTAAACCACGATCTTGGCGATCACATATGCCGATGCCGACAGAGATACTGCTTGCTCGCGCCGAAAGATAGTTCGTTCGCCGACCAGATCGCGAATTGTCAGCGCCGTACCCATGAAGACCGCGCTGATGTTGAGCAGCATCAGAACCTGTGACGGCTCATCGGGGGCCCGGCTCTGCGGGTTGGTTGCGGCAAATCCGCTTTGCCCCGGGACCAGCAGCGCCAGTGTTCCCAAGATGAAGGGCAGCAGAGCGAGGAACGTGAAGTGACCCCGATCGGCCAGCACGAGTCGGGCCTGGCGGCGTGCCAGCGTGGAAATCTGGCGCACCACAAGGTGTTTCGGCGCTCGCGGCGGTAATTTGGTGTGTCGCAAGGCTGGCGCTGCCGTTGGCGGCATCCGACTGCTGCGACTTAGGTGTTCACGGTTGGCCGCGTCGGGGTCCGCGCTGACCGTTGCGAAGATGTCGGCCCAATTCGTTGTGTCCGCAACGGAGGCGATCTCGCTCGGCGGCCCAAAGTAGGCCGTCTTTCCACCCGGGGCGAGCAGCAACACTTGATCGCACATATCCAGATAAGACACGCAGTGCGTCACCACGAACACGACACGACCGGCGTCGGCTAGCTGCCGGAGCATTCGCATGATCTGCCGGTCGAGTGCTGGATCCAGACCCGACGTGGGTTCGTCCAAGATGAGCAGTGACGGGCTGGTTAACAGCTCTAAGGCCACCGACGCGCGCTTGCGTTGCCCACCGGAGAGTTCGTCGACGCGCATGTGTGCGTGGTCGGTCAAATCCAGTTCTCGCAGCACTTTCCCCACCGCGCGCCGCCGTTCCTCCCTGGAAGCGCGAGGCAATCGAAGTTCGGCTGCGTAGCCGAGAGCCTGGGCGACAGTGAGCTGGTGGTGCACTACATCGTCCTGGGGAACCATCCCGATCTTGGAGCGCAGCGCCGCGTACTGCGCGTGGATGTCATATCCGTCGAAGCTCACCGCGCCGGTGGTGGGGGTCATGATTCCGGCGACCAGTTTGGCCAGCGTCGATTTGCCGGCGCCGGACGGTCCGATGATCGCGGTGAGCGAACCGGGACGGGCGACAAACGACACGTCTTGCAGCAATTCGCGGCGGCCGTTCATCGTTAAGCCGACCGCGTCTACCAAAAGGCAGTCGATGTCGACGGAGCAGCCCTCCGACGGCCCCCATGTGGCCGGTGGCTTCCGGTCGACTGCACGAATTTCCCTCGCCAACACCTCGTGCCCATCTCGAGCCGTCAATGACGTCATTTGCTGGCCACCTCAGGTCCGCGGACCGCTCGCCACGACAGCGCGCTCGACGATGAAGTCAGACAGATCGGGTTCGTGTGTCATCCGCCAGTAGTCGACGTGCCGCCACGGGGAGTTGGTAACCACCCGCCCGCGGGCGTTTTTGTAGTAGTTGGTTATCCCCGGGCGGGCCCAGATCATCTTGGCATGAGCCTCGTCGACCCTGCGGTTGTAGTCGTCGTGCACGTCGGGACGGCACTCGACCGCGCCGATGCCCCGCTCGATCATTTTGCACAGCAGGTCGAGAATGTAGCGAATCTGGCATTCGGCAATGAGGATGTAGCTGCCGCCGTGTCCCAGATTCGTGTTCGGGCCGTACATCATGAAAAGATTTGGGAATCCCGGAACGCAGATCCCGAGGTAGGCGCGCGCGTCCTCGTCCCCCCACACCTCGCGGATCGGCAGTCCGCGGCGCCCCCGGACGTCGAACTGGGTAAGTATGCGCCGGGCCTGGAAGCCCGTCGCAAGAACTATCACGTCCGCGGCATGCTCTTCGCCGGACGCCGTGTGCGCGCCGGTTGCCGTGATGGAGGTAACGGCCTGGTTGACGAGTTCGACGTTCGGTTTTTTGATCGCCTGGAACCATCCGTTGTCTAGGAGCATCCGTTTGCCGAACGGCGGATAGTCGGGCAGTGCCTTGCGGATTAGGTCGGGCCGCCCGTCGAGGTGCTTGCGGAGGTACCGCGTAAAGAACTTACGGTGCCCGTCATTGACCGCGTTCACCGAGCGTGCCAGGTATGGCCACTCCGGGTCGACCTGCAGCGCAGAGTGGACCTTGTCGTTGAAGGTCCACGCCAGCCGCAGCCGGTACCACCGGTGATAGTACGGTACCCGCGCCATTAGCCAGTGGACCTCTTCCGGAATCGTGCCGAAGTAGTCCGAGCTGGGGGCGATCCACTGCGGGGAGCGCTGGAAGACAGTCAATTTCGCGACCCTATCGGCGATGGCGGGCACGATTTGCATCGCGCTCGCCCCGCTGCCGACAACCGCGACACTCTTCCCCGTCAGCTCCAGCCCGTCCGGCCAGCGGGCAGAGTGGAAGATCGGACCGCCGAACTGCTCGATGCCGGGGATATCCGTGACGCTGGGCACGTTGAGCTGCCCGACCGCGGTAATTACCGCGTTGGCCACAATCCGCTGCTCATTGCCCGCCGCGCCGCGGGTTGTCACTGTCCACAGTTGCGTTGCCGCGTCGTAGACGGCCGAGCGTACCTCGGTACCGAATCGCACCGACCGCACCAGGTCGAATCGCTCCGCCATGTCCTTCAGGTAGGCGAACACCTCGCCTCGCTTCGCGAAGTGCGTTGACCAGTCGTGCTGAAGGAACGAGAAGGAGTACAGATAGCTGGGCGTGTCTACGCCGCATCCCGGATACCTGTTGAGCAGCCACGTGCCGCCAAGATCTTGATTTTTCTCGAGCACGATGTGATCGATTCCCGCCTTACGGAGCTGCCAGGCCGCCAGCAGCCCTGAGACCCCGGCTCCGATGATCACGACTTGGAACTGCGCCGCGCGATTCGTTTCGGGGCGATGTGCCGGCCCAGGCGCGAAGCCCATCTCCTCGGCCATCATGGGCTCGAACTCGTCGGGCACCGGTTCCCCCATGCAGGCACTGAGCATCTCAACGAACAACTGCCCCCGGGGGGCGGGGACGGCGGCTGTTTTCCCGGCCGCCCACCTCTCGATGGCCTCTACCGCGGCGTCACGGATCTGCCGCTGAACGTCTTCGGAGAAGCCTCCGTGGTCGTGTGCGCTCAGGCCCGTGGGACGGGTCGGCCGGTACGGGTCCTGGAGCCACTTGCGCTCACCAGTGAGCTGGAACAGAACCATCACCAGCGTAGGGAGGTTCGCGCGTCCGACTGCCTGCCGCAGCTTCTTCTTGCTCAGCGACCCGTTGCCGGTGTGACCTTCCAGCACCACTACCTCCCACCGAACGGCGGACCGACCCGCAACGTCAACCCTGACGCAGAAAAGACTACCGGATCGATCGAGCGCTCGCTACACTCTACCGTGCCCCATCGCCCAGAAAGCTGGTTGAGACCTAAGGTTGAAAGTCCCGTCCGGGTAGGCGCCCGGGCACCCGAAAGCAGGCCCCGATTCCTCGTTGAGAGCCCGCGGGCGCAGGGGATGTCGAAAGCCTTTTTGGACGGAGCAAGCGCGCAGGCCGTAGCAAGAAGCGAAATGGAGGAGCCAAACTGCTCGGGTCCGGCGAAGGCCGTGTCCGGGCGTGCTCAGCTCAGGTCAGAAACGGAATCGGGAATCCGACCGTCCGGGATCGCAGGGCGACCCGGACAACGGTCACCGCTAACCCCTGCGGCGTCGTGGTGCGTGCGCTCGGTTTCGAGCCCGACAATCGCACGTACTGAAGGAAAGGGGGATGGGGAAACGGGCCGCTCGCGGCGCTGCGCCCCTGACTACCAATGACTTATCAATTGGACACTCCGTACGAGCGCATCACCGACCCCTTGCGGGACTGGGCGCAGCGAGACGGTAATGCGGTCTTCTGCTCCACGCGCGAGACCAAGATGACGTACGCCGATCTATGGCGGGAGGTCGAGCGACTCGCGGGGGGTCTCGCCGCCCTCGGGGTGCGGCCGGGCACTCACGTGGCGCTCTTTCTGGACAACCACATTGACTTCCTGACCTCGTGGTTCGCCGTCGCGCTCGCCGGTGGGGTCGAGGTCCCGGTGAACACCGCCTTCCGGGGTGAGTCGATGCGCTACATCTTGGCGCACTCGGAGAGCACCGTCGTGATCATCGAGGACCACTATCTGCCTCGGCTGGAAGCGATTCGCGGCGAGCTCCCTGTGCTGAAAGCCGTCATTGTCCACGGCGGGGCTATGCCCGGCGCCGGCGTCGCCTGGGACAGCCTGCAGGGCGGCCACGTGCCGGCGGGGGGCCGGACCACCGATCCGGTCGCGCTGATGTACACGTCGGGGACGACAGGGCGTTCCAAAGGCGTCGTGATTCCGCATCGCTACTACTTGATGATGGCGGCCGCAAACATACGCAACATGCGGCTAGGACGCGACGACGTCTACTACAACTGCCTGCCGTTCTTCCACGCGATGGCGCAACTCTCCGGGACAATGGCGCCTCTGTGCGCCGGCGCAAAGGTCATCATCGTCCCGCGGTTCAGCCTGTCCCAGTTCTGGGACGACTGCCGCAGGTTCGGAATTACCGGCTTCGGCGCGGTTGCCGCCATGACGAGCCTTCTGTACCGCCAGCCGCCGTCGCCGAAGGACCGAGATCATCGCGTCCGGTTCGGCTTGGCCATCGCCGTCCCGGCGGCGATCGAGCAGCCGTTCGAGCACAGATTTGGGGTCCGGCTCATTAACGGCTTCGGCATGACTGAAGCGGGCCAGGTGACCTATATGCCCTACGATCAGCGCCGGCCGGGTTCCTGCGGGCGTCCTGTCGACCTTTACGAGCTCGAGATCCACGACGCACTCGACCGGCCCGTTCCCGTGGGTGAGGTGGGGGAGATCGTCGTGCGCCCGCGGTCGCATTCGGTGACGATGATTGATTATCACCGGATGCCGGAAGCGACCGTCGAGGTGATGAGGAACCTGTGGCTGCACACCGGCGACCTTGGTCGTCTCGACGAGGACGGGTTCTTGTACTTCGCCGATCGCGCCAAGGACTCGATACGCCGCCGTGGCGAGAACATCAGTTCGATGGAGGTCGAGGCGGCGCTGCTCAAACACCCCAATGTCATCGAAGTCGCCGCTTACCCGGTGGCCTCCGAGCTGGGAGAGGACGAGGTAATGGTGGCGGTCGCCGTGGCGGGTGATCCGGCCCCGACGGCAAAGGATCTCGTCGAGCAGTGCGTCGCAGAGCTGCCCGACTTCGCGGTCCCGTCGTACGTGCGCATCGTCTCCAAATTGCCGAAGACGCCCACTATGAAGGTTGAGAAGTACCGGCTGAGAGCCGAGGGGGTCACGCCCGACACCATCAAAGTGGTCGGCGGCCGCAACGGCCCCCGTCTCGCGCTGACGGTGACGCAGGAGGTCTCGCCCGGCAACGACTCAAGCGCCGCCACCGCATGATGCTGCATCCGAACTCCTCGCACGACCATGACAGAGATGGAGAATCATGACCGACAGCCCGACAACGATGGCCGAATCAGCTGCCATCGAGGTGCCGGAATTCCCCATGCCGCGGGCGCCCCGGTGCCCGTTCGACCCGCCCCCGGCCCTGCGGGCACTGCAGCAGGACGCCCCGATCACGAAGGTCCGGATCTGGGACGGGAGCACCGCGTGGTTGGTCACCCGCTACGACGACCTACGCGCACTGCTCGCCGACCCGCGCATCAGCTCGGACAATAGCCACCCGAACTTCCCGTATCGGGGCCCGGCCGACGAGGCGCGCCGGCTGGGCCGGACCATTGTCACCACCGACGACCCGGAGCATGCCCGGTTGCGCCGGATGATCAGCCTGCCGTTTTCTATCAAGCGGGTCGAAGCGATGCGGCCGGCCATCCAGGCGGTCGTCGACGGCCGGATCGACGACATGCTGGCCGGACCCAAGCCGGTCGATCTGATTGGGGCGTTCGCCGCGCCGGTGCCCATGCTCGTGATCTGCGAGCTGCTCGGCGTGCCCTACGAGGATCATGAGTTCTTCGAGACAAGCGCGCTAAAGTCCATGACGATCGGCGTTCCTGCGGAGGAGGCGGGGGCAGCCCAGCAGCAGATGCACGAGTATGTGGACAACCTGCTGGGCCACAGGCTCACTAGCCCCGGTGACGATTTGCTGTCCATACTGGCTGGACAGGTCAAGGATGGACAGCTGTCGCGGCGCGACGCCGCCACCATGGGCAGGACGATTCTCGTGGGGGGGTTTGATACCAGCGCCAACATGATCGCGCTGGGCACGCTCGCCCTGCTGCAACACCCGGATCAGCTTGCTCGGCTGCGCGAGACCGACGATCCGAAGCTGATCGCCTCGGCTGTGGAGGAGCTGCTGCGCTACCTTAACGTCGCGCACGGGGGGCGGCAGCGGGTCGCACGGGAAGACATCAAGATCGGTGGGCAGACCATTCAGGCCGGCGACGCGGTGATCTTGACCACCGAGACCGCCAACCGCGACCCGGCCGCCTTCTCCGACCCGGAGCGGCTCGACATCGGCCGTGGCGCCCGCCACCACGTCGGCTTCGCCTACGGGGTGCACCAGTGTCTGGGTCAGCCGCTTGCTCGGGTGGAGCTGCAGGTCGTCTACGGCACCCTGTACCGTCGCATCCCCACCCTGCGGCTGGCCACTGCTCTCGACCAGATCCCGTTCAAGCATGACGGGCTGGTCTACGGCGTCTACCAACTGCCCGTTACCTGGTAAGGAGAGGAGAAATTGATGCAGGTCACCGTTGACCGGCGTAAGTGCGTCGCCTCGGGACAGTGTGTGCTCGCCGCCGAGGACGTGTTCGACCAGGACGACGACGATGGCCTGGTCGTACTGCTCAACGACCACCCGTCCGCCGAACGGTGGGCGGATGTGAAGCAGGCAGCCGCTTTGTGCCCGGCGTTGGCCATCACCATCGAGGATTGACCACCCTGCCCAACCGGGCGTGATCGTGGGCGCCGGGGCTTCGACGGCGCGCTCACGCTGATGGGGACTAGCCTGCGCTGCCCCACCGACCGGCCGCCGCCCCGCGGCCCGCGCTGCTGGACAGGGGTGATGATCTCGGCTACGACGCGCTGGAGATCGCGACGTGTGTTGCCCAGCGTCGCCTGCCGGCGCGAATGCGGCCGCGAAACATTGTGGCGCGGACCCTCGGCGATGTCCTGTCGCTGCGTGCCGAGCTGCCGAGCCGGCCGAACCACATTTGACCAGTCACGAAGCACTGCCGAGTCGAGCCGACCCCGTCGACGCGGATCGGCTCGGGAAGCCGACGCTCAGTAGCGCATAGGGCCGCCGGGCAATCATGTTGATAGCAGGTCTGTCGTGCCGCGCGCTCCACCATGCATCAGAGGTCACCCAGCGCTAACCCAGCGCCACGATGCCGTCGCGCACGGCGCGTCCGATGATGAGTTGCTGGATTTCGCTGGTACCTTCGACGATCTGCAGCTGCTTCGCGTCGCGGTAGTAGCGTTCCATCGGGTGGTCGCACATGTAACCGGCCGCGCCCAGCATCTGCAGGCACTGTGACGACGCCCGCACCGCCAGGTCAGCGGCGAAGTATTTCGCCATCGCGATGTACGGCGCGGCGTGCTTGTCATGCGAACCCTCATCGACCATCTGCGCGGCGCCGTACACCAGGGCGCGGGCAGCCTCGAGGTGTGTCGTCAGATCGGCCGCGACGAACTGTATATTCTGCATCTCGATCAGCGGTTGCCCGAAGACGCAGCGCTGCCGGGCGTACTCCATCGCGTAGTTCAGCGCCCCGCCCGTCAGGCCGAGCGCTCGTGCAGCCACCCCTGGGCGTGCCGAGTTCAGCGCGGCCATCAGGTGGGAGAATCCCTTTCCCGGTGGCGTGAGCCGCGCGGCGGCGGGTATGTTGACCGATTCCAAGACCACCTCAGCAGTCGGGACGCCGCGCACCCCCATCTTGTCATCGACGTGACCGATCGATACTCCAGGTCGGTCGCGGTCGACGATGAATCCGGCAAGATTGCGGCCGCCAGGCTCGCCCTCCGCCCGTGCCCAGATAATGTAGAAGTCCGCGACCGTCGCGCCGGAGATGTAGCTTTTGCGCCCGTCAAGGACGAAACCGCCCGCCGTCTTGCGCGCCCGCGTCGTTATCGCCGAAGTGTCGGATCCGGCTTGCGGCTCGGTGATGCAGAACGAGCCGCGCAGTTGACCCGAGGCGATCCCGGGCAGGTAGCGGGCGCGCTGGTCCTGATCTCCGGACAGCAGGATCGGCCCGGCAGCGAGCCGGGATAGCAACAGCATCAGGCCGGCGCTCTGGCAGTATCGCGTCACTTCCTCGATCGCGACGCAAAGCCCGGTCATGCCGGCGCCCATTCCGCCGTACTGCTCCGGGATAGGAAGCCCGAGCAGCGATGCGTCGCGCATCGCCTCAAACAGTTCCTGCGGGTAGGCCGCTGCGCGGTCCACGTCGCGTGCGCGGGGCGCGACCTCCTTCTCGGCGAAGTTACGGACCACACCGCGCAGCTCGTTGTAGCTGGCGTCCAGTTTCAGCAAGGTCATGATCTCTATCTTTCATCCGCTAGGTTGTTGGATCGGTGTCCCGGACCCCTCGACAGCGCCTCGCCAAGCGCGCGTATTCTCGCCAACGTCTCTGAGTGGCTGGGGCCGCCGGGATGCCGCAGGTGCAGCGTGACGACGTCGGCACCGGTTCGCCGCGACACCTCCCATACCATGGCGGCACATTGGTCGGCGTCGCCGAGCACGAAACGGTCGGCGGCGAGTTCGTCGAAGCTGTTGTGTGCCCGCGCGCCGGCGCCCCGGCGGCGGTAATAGTCGAATACTGGCTCGATCACAGCGGCGAAGTTGCGCCGCGCCGCCGCGTCGCTGTCGTCGAGCCACGCCTCGCGCATTACGACGACGGTCCCAGGCGAAGTGCCTGCATCGCAGGCGGCGGAGCGGTATGCCGCGGCCATGCCGGCCGCCTCGGTGACTGTCCGGATCGGATCCGCTATCCACCCGTCGCAGAGCCTGGCCGCCCGGCGGACCCCGGCGGGTGACCAGCTACCCAACCAGACGGCTGGTGCCTGCTGGGTCAGCGGGCGAGGGCGTAGCCGTACCCGGCCGAATGCGACATGCTGCCCGGCGTAGGCGGCCACATCCTTTGTCAGCAGCAGCCGTAGCGCCTCCAGTGACTCCTCCATCGCGGCGGCGCGCGTCGGCAGCGCCACGCCGAACGGTTCGAGGTCCACGGGTTGGTATCCGGCGCCTACGCCGAGCACGAACCGCCCGCCTGAGATGTGGTCGAGCATCGTCACCGCTTCGGCCACGTGCAGCGGGTGGTAGGCGGGAAGCACCAGAACGCCGGTAGCGATCTTGATCGTCTGCGTCTGCGCGGCGAGCAGGGTGGCCACCGTGAGCGGTGACGCGTATCCGATCGTGGGTCCCTGGTGGTGCTCGGGGACCATCACCAGGTCCAAACCGGCAGCCTCGGCCGCCATGACCTCCTCGGTCAATTCATCCAGAAGTCTCCCGACCGACGGGACATCGGCGGTGAGCGGGATGGCGATGCCGACCCGCACGGTGTTACCCACCAGCACCCCTCCTTGCGTTACGCCGACGAGAGTCACCTCAGTGTAGCGAGCGCTCGATTGAATAGATAGCTTTGACAGCGGTTGGAGCGCTCGCTACACTCAGTCGGCAGAACAGCCTCGCGGACAAAGGCAGGGTGCGATCGTGATCGTGCGACCTACGGAAGAAGTCGACATGGGGAATTACCGGACTGAACCGCTTCGTGATGATGAAGTTGAGCGTTACCGCAAAGACGGGTTTCTTCTTGCCGGCAAGGTGATCAGCGATAGCACCATCGAGAAGCTTCGCGCCGCCTTGGACCGACTGACCACGGCTCCGGTGCCGAGCGGCGTGGTGTCGGTCGACCTGGCCAAACGTGCTGACCGGTCGAACGAGTACGAACTGGGCTACCT
>DATKEW010000450.1:0-23326 GCA_035511785.1 Mycobacterium sp. | reverse complement strand
GTGGAGCTAAGGGGACTCGAACCCCTGACCCCCACACTGCCAGTGTGGTGCGCTACCAGCTGCGCCATAGCCCCAAGAAGTTGTGCCCATCGAAGCTACACCACTGTGAACATGCGTTCAAAGTCGCTGGTCAGGCCGCCTACCCGATGACCTGGTTAACCACCTCGCGCGCGGTCTTCTGCACCTCGGCCAGGTGCTCGGGCCCGTTGAACGATTCCGCGTAGATCTTGTAGACGTCCTCGGTGCCGGACGGTCGCGCGGCAAACCACGCGTTGGCCGTCGTCACCTTCAGCCCACCGAGCGGTGCGCCGTTGCCCGGCGCGGTGGTGAGCTTGGCGGTGATCGGCTCCCCCGCGAGCTCGGTGGCGGTTACCTGGTCGGCCGAAAGCTTGGACAGCCGAGCCTTCTGGTCGCGGTCGGCGGGCTCGTCGACCCGAGCGTAGAACGGGGTGCCGTACTTGTCGGCCAGCGCCTGATACCGCTGCGACGGCGTGGCGCCGGTGACGGCCAGGATCTCGGAGGCCAGCAGCGCCAGGATGATGCCGTCCTTGTCGGTGGTCCACACCGATCCGTCGCGCCGCAGGAACGACGCCCCCGCCGACTCCTCGCCGCCGAAGCCGATGGTGCCGCCGATCAGGCCGTCGACGAACCACTTGAACCCGACCGGCACCTCGACGAGCTTGCGGTCAATGCCGGCTACCACCCGGTCGATGATCGAGGAGCTCACCGCGGTCTTGCCGGCCGCGATGCCGGCCGGCCAGGACGGCCGATGGGTGTAGAGGTAGTCGATGGCCGCGGCCAGATAGTGGTTCGGATTCATCAGCCCCGCGTCGGGGGTCACGATGCCGTGGCGGTCGGAGTCGGCGTCGTTGCCGGTCGCGATCTGGTAGTGGTCCCGGTTGGCGATCAGCGAGGCCATCGCGTCCGGCGAGCTGCAGTCCATCCGGATTTTGCCGTCGTGGTCGAGCGTCATGAACCGCCACGTCGCGTCGACGAGCGGATTGACCACCCTCAGCTCGAGGTTGTGCCGCTCGGCGATCGCGCCCCAATAGTCCACGCTGGCCCCGCCGAGCGGGTCGGCGCCGATCCGGACTCCGGCCTTGCGGATGACGTCGACGTCGACCACGTTCGGTAGGTCGTCGACATAGCTGTCCATATAGTCATGGCGCTGAGCACTCCGCAGCGCCCGGGCCAGCGACACCCGCTTTACGCCCGATCCGCCGTTACGCAGAATCTCGTTGGCGCGCTTGGCTATTGCGTTGGTCGCATCGGTGTCGGCCGGACCACCGTTGGGCGGGTTGTACTTGAAGCCGCCATCGGGCGGCGGGTTGTGCGACGGCGTCACCACGATCCCGTCGGCCAGTGCGTCGGTGCGGCCGCGGTTGTAGGTGAGGATCGCGTGGCTGACTGCCGGCGTCGGCGTGTAACGGTCGGCCGAGTCGATCATCGCGACGACGTCGTTGGCGGCCAGCACCTCCAGCGCCGACACCCACGCCGGCTCCGAGAGGCCGTGCGTGTCGCGGCCGATGAACAACGGCCCTGTGGCGCGGTGCGCGACGCGGTACTCGACGATGGCCTGGGTGATCGCCAGAATATGGGCCTCGTTGAATGCCCCATTCAGTGCCGAGCCGCGGTGCCCCGACGTGCCGAACGCCACCTGCTGAGCGACGTCGTCGGGATCGGGTTGGACTGCGTAATACGACGTGACTAGATGCGGCAGGTCGACGAGGTCTTCGGGCTGGGCCGGCTGACCGGCACGGGGGTTGGCCACCATGGCTACCAATTCTGCCTGTGCCCGGCTCCCCCCGGGCTGCGTGAGTCTGGTGTTCCGCCATACGCTGCGTAGCGCACCGGCAGACGAAGGGAATCGACGCAGTGGCACAGCACGACTATCGCGAGTTGGCTGCGATTTTCGCCGGCGGAGCGCTGGGCGCCTTGGCCCGCGCCGCGCTGAGCACCCTCGGCGCCGATGACCCGGCGAGCTGGCCATGGCCGACGTTCGCGGTCAACATCGTGGGCGCCTTCCTGGTGGGTTACTTCACGACCCGGCTGCTGGAGCGGTTGCCGTTGTCGAGTTACCGGCGTCCCCTGCTCGGCACCGGATTGTGCGGCGGCTTAACCACTTTCTCGACGATGCAGGTCGAGACGCTGAAGATGATCGAACACCACCATTGGGCCGTGGCCGCCGGCTACACCGTCACCAGCATCGTGCTGGGATTGCTGGCGGTACACCTTGCCACCGCGTTGGTTCGCCGGGTGCGGGTGCGCGGATGACGGACGCCGCGGCTACGACGGTCTTGCTCTGGGCCGGCGTCGTGCTCGTCGGCGGCCTCGGCTCGGTGCTGCGTTTTCTAGTCGATCGCACGGTGGCCCGGCGCTTGGCCAGGCCGTTTCCGTTCGGCACGCTCGCGGTCAACATCAGCGGTGCCGCGCTGCTCGGGCTGCTCGGCGGGCTGGCCCTGAGCAAGAATGCGGCCCTGCTGGCCGACACCGCGTTCGTCGGCGCCTACACCACCTTCTCCACCTGGATGCTGGAAACTCAGCGGCTTGGCGAGGAGCGGCAAAACTGGGCTGCGGTCGCCAATATCGTCGTCAGCGTCGTGCTGGGCATGGCCGCGGCGCTGCTCGGACAATGGATTGCGGACCAGATATGAACCAGCCCTGCTTGAAGTTGACCGCCTACTTTGGCGAGCGCCAACGCGCCGTCGGCGACAGCGCGCGGTTTCTGGCCGACGAGATGCTGGATTTGTTCGGCGCCAGCGACGTCGCGACCAGTGTGATGCTGCGCGGTATCGCCAGTTTCGGGCCGAGCCACAAGCTGCGCAGTGACGTGTCGCTGAGTCTGTCCGAGGATCCGGCGGTGACGATCGCCGCGGTCGACGTCGAGGGAAAGGTCCGTTCCCTGGTCCACGACGTCGGCGCGATGACCGGCCGCGGGCTGGTGACCCTGGAACGGGCGCGCCTGGTCACCCGGCGACTGGGCACCGGTGCGCTGGAAGACTTCGGCGGCCACAACGGGGATGCGGCCAAACTCACCGTGTACGTCGGCCGTCAAGAGCGCATCGCCGGAAGGCAGGCGCACTACGCGATATGCGATCTGCTGTACCAACACGGATTTGCCGGTGCCATAGCGCTTCTCGGTGTTGACGGGACGGCACACGGCGAGCGCTGCCGCGCTCACTTTTTCGGTCGTAACGTCAATGTTCCGCTGATGATCATCGGCATCGGGACGACCGCGCAAGTTTCAACCGCCGCAACCGAATTGGCCACCATGCTGCCCGACCCGTTGCTGACCGTCGAACGGGTGCGACTGTGCAAACGCGACGGTGAGTTGTTCGCCCGTCCCCAGCAGCTGCCGATGACCGATGACCAGGGACGCACCCTGTGGCAAAAGTTGATGGTGTACACCGCCGAGGGCACCACGCACGAGGGGCTGCCGATCCATCGCGCGCTTGTGCAGCGACTGCTGCATTCGGATACGACCCGAGGAGCGACGGTGCTACGCGGCATCTGGGGATTTCACGGGGACCATAAACCGCACGGGGACAAGCTATTCCAGCTCGCACGAAGGGTTCCGGTGACCACCATCATCGTCGACACCCCGCAGTCGATCGCGCGCAGTTTCGATGTCGTCGACGAGCTGACGACCCGCCACGGGCTGGTGACCAGTGAGATGGTGCCGGCGGCACTGTCGCTCGATGAGACGCAGCGCCTCGGTGACATCACGGTGGCGCAGCACGACTACTGACGGGACTTCACGTCCGCCCTCTGCCTGGCGACGCCCTTCAATACCGCATCGAGGAGCCCGTCGAATCGCGCCTCGGGGTCGTCGCCGATGCCCGGTTGCGTCAATGCCTGCAGGAGCAAGGTGCCGATCAAGGCGTCCGCGACAGCATGGAGGTCGGCATCGGCACGGACTTGCCCATCATCGACCGCCTACGCCGATCTCGATACGCCGTCGGCTTTGACCGAGATCCCCGGATAACCGCCCCGGCATTTAAGCCTCTCGGAGCCCGGGGACGTCGTCGGGCGTGCGGACCAACGCGTACAGCGCCATCCGCCGGTTCGACATGTCGTGTTCGCCCAAAAATACGCAGCCCCCACGCTCACAGAACTTGCGCGCCAAGACGTTGCGGTGGTCGGGATCGAACATGACCCGGCGACACCGCGGATCAAGATTGAACATGCTGCCCAGCAAGTGTGGCAGCAAGTAACTGACGTGTCCCTGTTCCATGTAGTCGAAATCGGCGACCGCGACATGCAAACCTAAGTCGTAAGGGTCGTCTGATATCGAACAGCAATGGAATCCTTTGCTGCCCTGTATAATTCGACGTATCCGCGGTCTACGCCGTCAAGGCTTGCGACGAACGGGCGGGAGAACGTGCTCTCGAGTTGCGCGCGCAGGTAACGACGCCAGCGCGCCGCAGGCCACGCGTACTCCCACGACTCGGCCAAGTGGGGCCGGTTCATCCACTCGGCTATCTTCTCGGCGTCGACGTCCGGGTCGGCGAGACGCAAACCGTACGGTGCCGGTAATTCCGGTACGGGCGGCGGCGGGACGTCGCGGACCTCGTCAGGGATATCGGTCAGTTCCCGCCGCAGTATGGGTTCGGCTTCAGTCATATCAACCGGGGAGCCTACCCATCCATCGGTCAGCCAGTGCCGCAACCCACCCGGCGGCTGTCTGGGGCCGGCCGGGTGGTGCCTCGACCAGAACCAACTCGTCAACGCCCAACTCGCAGAGCGCACCAACATCGCCAACACGCGGGTTCGCCAGTGCCACAGCCAGCCGCAGTTCGCCGCGGTCGCGCCCCGACTCGGCACACAACCGCTCCAGCTTCCCGACCCGCTCACGCACCGCGTCGACGCAGGCGAGGTTGAACCCGTACCAGCCGTCTCCCCACGCCGCGACACGCCGCAATGCCGGATCGCTGTTGCCCCCGACCATGATCGGGATGCGACGATCGCGAACCGGCTTGGGGTTGACCCGGATCGAATCGAAGCCCACGAACTTCCCGTCGAACGAGGCGACGTCGTCGCGCCACAACGTGCGCATCGCGGCGACGTATTCGGCCGTGCGAGCCGCGCGATGCTCGAACGGCATCCCGAGCGCGGCGAATTCCTCCCGGGACCACCCGACACCCACCCCGAGCGTGAGCCGACCACCGCTCAACCGATCCAGGCTCGCGGCCTGCTTGGCCACCAGCACCGGATTGTGTTCGGGCAGCAGCAATACTCCGGTCGCGACGCCGATCCGGGATGAAGCGGCCGCGGCAAAACCCAACGCGATCATCGGGTCAAGCCAATCCGCTTGTGCCGGAACGGCGATGACGCCGTCGTCGGAATAGGGATAGCGTGACGCCGAGGAGTCCACCATGACAACGTGTTCACCCGCCCACAGGGTGGCGAAGCCGCAACTGTCCGCGGCTGATGCGACCGCGTCGATCACCGCCCGGTCGGCGCCGGCGCCGATTCCCAGCGCGTGCAATCCCAGCCGCATCGCGTGATCGTCTCAGCGGCTTTTCAGGAGCTTTGCGAGGACGGCCGCTTGGCTGATGTCTACATCGCGGGTGGCGGTGACAAGGGTGACGGCGCCGCGTTCGGTCAGCTTGCGCAGTTCCTCCAGCGCGGGGCTGTCCTGCAATTCCGCCCTATAGCGTGATGCGAATTCGTCGAACCGTTCCGGCTGGTGGTGGTACCACTCGCGCAGTTCTTTTGACGGTGCGACGTCCTTGCACCAGGTGCCGACGCGCGGGTCGTCCTTACGGACTCCTCGCGGCCAGACGCGATCGACCAGGACGCGCTGCCCGTCGCCGCTGCCGGCGTCGTCGTACACCCGCGCCACCCGGATGCGCTTTTTGGCGCTCACACGGCCAGGGTAGCGCCGGCGTGCGAACACCATCAGTGTCAGCGGGACCCGTTATACTCGAACACATGTTCGATGCATTATCCGACCTCGACCCGGCGGCTGACCAATCGGCGTTGATCGAGCGCATCGCCGAGCTGGAGAGAATCAAATCCGCTGCCGCGGCGGGCCAGGCTCGCGCGGCGGCCGCTCTGGACACGGCACGCCGCGAGGCCGAAGCCGCTGCCGGTATGCCCGCCGCGCAGCGGGGACGTGGTCTGGCCAGCGAGATCGCGCTGGCGCGACGGGATGCACCCGTTCGGGGCGGCCGGCATCTGGGCTTTGCCAAAGCGCTGGTGCACGAAATGCCGCACACGCTGGCGGCGCTGGAATGCGGGACGCTATCAGAGTGGCGGGCCACTTTGATCGTGCGTGAAAGCGCATGCTTGGACGTCGGGGACCGCCGCACACTGGATGCCGAGTTGTGCGCTGACCCGGCCCGCCTGAATGGAATGGGCGATGCGCGAGTGGCCGCGGCCGCCAAGGCGATCGCCTACCGCCTCGACCCGCACGCCGTTGTCGAGCGGGCGGCCAAGGCCGAGAACGAACGCACGGTCACCATTCGGCCGACACCCGACACCATGACGTACCTGACCGCCTTGTTGCCGGTGGCACAGGGCGTTTCGGTGTACGCGGCGCTGCGGCGCGAGGCAGACACCCGCTGCGACGGGCGCTCACGCGGACAGGTGATGGCAGACACCCTGGTCGAACGGGTCACCGGCCGCGACGCAGCTGTGCCGACTCCGGTTGCGGTCAACCTGGTCCTCTCGGATGAAACGCTGCTGGGCGGTGCCAGCGCGCCGGCTGAGATCTGCGGCTATGGCCCCATCCCCGCCGCGGTCGCCCGCGCTATGGTCTCCGGCGCTGTCGCCGACCGACGCTCGCGAGCGACGCTGCGCAGGCTCTACGCGCATCCCGGGGCCGGGGCACTGGTGGCGATGGAGTCCCGGGCGCGGCTGTTTCCGCGCGGCCTCACCACCTTCATCGAATTGCGGGATCAACGTTGTCGCACTCCCTATTGCGACGCGCCGATCCGACACCGCGACCATGCGCAACCGTGGGCCATGGGCGGCCCCACCACCGCGGACAACGGCCTCGGCTTGTGCGAGCGCTGCAACTACACCAAGGAAGCCGCCGGATGGCGGGTCAGCACGGGCAGCGACGAAACCCACACCCACACAGCTGAATTCACCACACCGACAGGTGCAACCTACCGGTCTGCAGCTCCACCGCGCGCACCCACGATCATATTCAGCGACTTCGAATTCCGGATTGGCATCGCACTCCCGCGGCACGCCGCGTAGGCCGGAGCGAACCGGTTCGGCCTGCCCGTCATCCTTGGCCGGTGAGGTGCTCGACATCGATGACTTCACCGCGATTGATGCTCACCCAATCGCGTCCATCGAGGTATGGACGTAAACGCCGCCCGATGAGGTCAACATCGGCCGGCGCCTTGGGCCGCTGGAGTTCGTAGACGTGCGGCAGCTCAGCCATGCCGGTCACCACGCTCCACAGCTTCAGCGAGTCTGACCCGGTCGGCGGGTCCACCAATACAGGCCCAAACAGGCATTGTCCGAACAAGAACAGCGTTGGCACACCGTATCCGCCCGCGTCGACGACCCGCTGATGGTCGGCGCGAACATCGTCGTGCGTGGTTGGGTCGTCCAGCGCCGCATCCAGAGTCGTCGCATCGACGCCGATCTTGCCCAGCAAGCGTCGCGCAACCACGGGATCGTGTGGTTTGCCGCCCGCCACGTGCAGTTCGTGTCCGATCGCGGCGTACCACCGGTCGAGCAGCGACATGTCAGTGCGGCGCAGTAGCGCCCCGATCCGCATCAGCGACCAGCCGTAGGACCACTCTCGCTCCCACGGATGCTTCTTGCCGTCGGCGCGATTGATCTCCTCGAGGCTGAAAAATCGCCAATTGACAGCTATCCCGGCTTGCTCACGGACGTCGCGGATCCACAATGAGGTCTGGTAAGCGAACGGGCACATGGGGTCGAAGTGGAAGTCCACCGCGGTGCTCATCAGACCTGGTCCTCCATCCAACACGGGTGATCATAAGCGAACTGACAGTAGACTGACTGTCCTCCCGAGACAGTATGACCACCCGATTTCATCCGCAGAAGACGGTGCGGGTGACATCCTCCGGTTCGTACCTTGGCGAGGTCAAATACTCGACGACGTTGGGGATCACGCATGAAGCTCAGTACCTTGCCCGATCGGCGCGCCAAGCACGACCCACTAGGGCCGAGCGTCGCCGACGACAACACCAACCTGACCAACGCCGAGTTTCTGGACGCCGTCGTCCGCGCGGCCACCGCGCTACAGGGGCGTGGGGTGTCGGCCGGCGACGTCGTGGCGATCATGCTGCCCAACACCGCGAGCTTCGTCGTATCGCTCTTCGCGGCATGGCGCCTGGGCGCAGCGGCCACGCCGATCAACCCGAGTCTTGCCGCGGCTGAAGTTGCCTACCAGGTCTCAGACGCCGCAGCCAAAGTGCTGATCGCAGAAGAACCGCTCGCCATCGAGGCGCCCGAGGCCTCGGTGCTGTTAACGAGCGAACTGGCGTCAGGGCCACCGCAGGTCGAGGGATCCGTGCAGGTGCCTGACGACGCCCTCGCACTCTTGATCTACACCAGCGGCACCACCGGTCGCCCCAAGGGCGTGATGCTCGACCACGCGAATCTGAGCGCAATGTGCGCCATGGTGATCGACGCATTCTCACTCAGCAACGCCGACCACAGCCTGCTCATCCTGCCGCTGTTTCACGTAAACGGCATTGTCGCCGGGACGCTCTCACCGCTGCTGGCCGGCGGCCGCGTCACGGTCGCGGGTCGATTCAGCCCGAAATCTTTCTGGAACCGCGTCGAGCAGAGCGGGGCCACCTATTTCTCGGCCGTGCCGACCATCTACACAATGCTGGCCGATCTTCCCTCGGAGATCACGCCCGATACGTCGTCGGTCAGATTCGCGGTCTGCGGGGCGGCCCCCGCGAGCGTCGAGCTACTGGACAAGTTCGAATCGCGTTACGGCATACCGATCATCGAGGGATACGGGTTGTCGGAAGGCTCCTGCGCGAGCACGGTGAACCCGCTCAACGGGCCACGCAAACCGGGCACGGTGGGGCTGCCGCTTCCCGGGCAACAGATCCGGATCGTCGACGCGAACGGCGACCAGGTTGCTGACGGCGAAGCCGGCGAGGTCCTCATCCAGGGCCCGAATGTGATGCGAGGCTATTTGAATCGCCCCGAGGAAACCGCGAAGACCCTTGTCGACGGCTGGCTGTACACCGGCGACATCGGGCGCCTCGACGAAGACGGCTACCTGGTCTTGGTGGACCGGGCCAAGGACATGATCATTCGGGGCGGCGAGAATATCTACCCCAAGGAGATCGAAGCGGTCGTTTATCAACTGCCGCAGATCGCTGAGGCTGCCGTCGTCGGGCGAGCCAACCCGATCTACGGCGAGGAGCCGGTGCTGTTCGTGTCGCTGAGCTCGGGCGCCCAGCTCGACAGCGATCAAATTCGCGCACACCTCGCCCAGTCGCTCGCGAAATACAAACTGCCCGTTGAGATCACGGTTCTCGACGAGCTTCCGAAGAACCCCGTCGGCAAGTTCGACAAGCCATCGCTTCGGAAGAAACTAGCAGCCGATAGCCATCGCGTCTGACGCCCCGACAAATCAGGAGACACACTCCACTGGGATTCTTCAAGCCGCGCTTCCCTGACGTCGATCCGGACGAATTTCTGCCCAAGCCGACCTCCGCCGGTCGAAAAGACCAGGGCCTGACGGGTCAGTAGAGATTCAGTAGTGGTATGTGTCCGACGGTGCCGGCATGTGGACCGGTTCGTCCTCGAAGTCGGACACTTCGATGCCGTAGGAGCGAGCCAGCTCGAGGATCTTGGTGGCCCGGGCAATGCGCGGCAGGTCGGACCCGTTGCGGATCTCTCCCCCATCGCGTTCGAACTCAGCGAAAAACTCTTTCGCCCAGCCGATTTCGTCCTGCGAAGGCGATAGCCCCTCATTAACCACCGCGCACTGGTCCGGCGAAAGGCAGATCTTGCCCGTCATCCCGAACTCGACGGAGACGGCCGTGGCCTCGATGAGCTTGAGCGCGTTGGAGCCGATTGTCGGCCCGTCGATGGCGCTGGGCAGGTTGGCCGCCCGCGCGGCGATCGTGAAGCGCGACCGAGCGTAAGCCAGGGTGGTCGGTTCTTCTCCCAGACCGGTGTCACGACGGAAATCGCCGATACCGAAGGCAAGCCGGAAGGTGCCCTTGGCCGCGGCGATCTCAGTGACCCGTTCGAGCCCTCGGGCCGTTTCGACCAGCGCCACGATCGGGACGTCAGGCAGTCGTTTCGCGGTCTCGGTGATGTGGTCCACCGATTCGACCATCGCGAGCATCACCCCGCCGACTGGGCTGCCGGCCAGCGCGGCTAAGTCGTCCGCCCACCAAGGGGTACCGAAGCCGTTGACGCGAACCCAGTCGGTGTTGTCGTCGCCGAGCCAACGCACGACGTTGTCACGGGCGGCGGCCTTGTCTTTCGGCGCGACCGCATCCTCGATGTCGAGAACAACGACGTCGGCGCGTGACCGCGCCGCGGCCTCGAACCGGTCGGCATGAGCGCCATTGACCAATAACCAACTCCGGGCGAGGACCGGATCGATGCGCGAGCCTATGTGCGCAGGATCCGCCTCGTCGCTGTTGACCTGTTCATACATTCGAGTCATCTGTCATTTCTTCGTTTCGTCGATGTCGACTTAATGGTCCCTAAACCGTAGCGATATCCCAAAACGGGTGGTGCAGGCTGGTCACTCTAGGACGTTTAGCGGGGCCGTTCGCGTCGATGCTCGACCGCGCGCGATCTGGTTCAGCAAGCCATCGGCTAGCTGCGACTGACCGGAGTTTCCGTAGTCTCGGTGACGTGAGCGTTGCACCGGACATGGCCGTTGCTCTCCATGACCGATTCTCCCGCGAGTTGCCCGAGATGGCTGTCCGCTGGCAAGCCGAGACGCCTCCCGACACCCGGCTGCTGCTGCTCAACGAGCCGCTGGCCTCCGAGCTCGGCCTCGACGGCGCCTGGCTGCGGAGTCCCGACGGCGTGCGCTTCCTGGTCGGCAACGTGCTGCCGCGCGGTGCCGCTCCGGTAGCCCAGGCCTACGCCGGGCACCAATTCGGCGGCTTCGTACCGCGATTAGGCGACGGGCGCGCACTACTACTGGGCGAACTCGTCGACAGCCACGGGCGCGCGCGCGACATCCACCTCAAAGGCTCTGGTCCCACACCGTTCGCACGCGGTGGTGACGGCCTGGCGGCGGTGGGCCCGATGCTGCGCGAATACATCGTCAGCGAGGCGATGCACGCTCTGGGCGTCCCAACCACCCGATCCTTGGCCGTGGTGGGTACCGGACGCCCGGTACAGCGCGAAACGCTCCTCCCCGGCGCCCTGCTCGTCCGCGTAGCCAGCAGTCACCTGCGGGTAGGGAGCTTCCAATACGCCGCCTCCACCGGCGACGTTGACCTGCTGCGACGCCTCGCCGACCACGCCATAGCCCGCCACCATCCCAGCGCCGCGCAAGCGGAACGCCCCTACCTCGCGCTCTTCGAAGCAGTGGTCGCCGTCCAGGCATCGCTGATTGCCCGATGGATGCTGATCGGGTTCGTCCACGGCGTGATGAACACCGACAACATGACGATCTCCGGCGAAACCATCGACTATGGACCATGCGCCTTCATGGAGGCCTACGACCCGGAAACGGTTTTCAGTTCGATCGATTTCTGGGGGCGCTACGCGTACGGCAACCAGCCAGTCATCGCCGGCTGGAACCTCGCCCGGTTCGCCGATGCACTTCTTCCGTTGCTCTCTGACAGCATCGAGGAAGCCGTCGCACTGGCAGAGGCGTCGTTCGGCGTGTTCCACGCCCGCTACGACGCCGCGTGGTCATCCGGCATGCGCGCGAAACTTGGTTTGTCGGCGGACCTCGACGCCGAGTTCGTCGGGGCGCTGATCGACGAGTTGCTCGTCCTGCTCAAGGACAGCCGCGTTGATTACACCTCGTTCTTCCGCCACCTCGGCCACGCGGCGCGCGGCGGCGCGGAGTCCGCGCGCGAACTGTTCATCGACCTCGCGGGGTTTGACGACTGGATGTCACGATGGGTAGCCCTGAGTCCGAACGCGGAATTGATGGACCACGCCAACCCGATCTACATTCCGCGCAACCATCTGGTCGAGGAAGCGCTGACCGCGGCGACAGCGGGTGACCTCCATCCCGTTGAACAGCTTCTTGGTGCCGTCACCGCCCCGTATGACGAACGACCGGGTCTCGAGCGCTACGCCAGCCCCGCTCCCGAGGATTTCGGCGCCTACCAAACCTTTTGCGGCACCTGAACCGCACGGCCAGCCGACTTCAGCGAACTCCGCGTGCGGCTCGTCGAGCTTGCGCAGCGTCCCGGGGCTCGAGTCAACCGATGGGAGCCGGGGCTCATTCCGGCGGCTGTGCCGAAGCCGTCGCGAATCGATCCGAGTCGTGGGACAGTTCCGAGGGTGACGAGGAGTGTCGCCGTCGTCGGGGCCGGCCCAGGCGGGCTGATCGCGGCTCGTTGGCTGCTGTCGCAAGGATTCGAGCCCACGATCTTTGAGCAGGGGCAGATGCTCGGCGGACAATGGACCGGCGTGGACGGCAACAGCGGCGTCTGGCCGGCCATGTACACCAACAGCAGTCGCACCGTGACGGCTTTCAGCGACCTCGAGCACGACACCGGCCGCGTGTACCTGCCAAACCGCGAGATTCTCGACTACCTGCATCGCTATGCCGAAACATTCGGGCTCACTTCGCGTATCCGGCTCGGCACTCGGGTCGAACTGATCAGTCGAGACGGAGCGGCGTGGCTCGTGCGTCACGGCGGCATGGATGAGCATTTCGAGCGAGTGGTGGTGGCGAGCGGCAGGTTCCATGCCCCCGCGATACCGCATGTTGTGGGGCTCGCGACGTTCTCCGGCTCGGCCGGAGCCATTTCCACGTACAAGTATCGGGACGGCTTTGCGTATCGCGGCAAGCGAGTTCTCGTGGCAGGTTGCGCGGTCAGTGCCCACGAAATCGCGGCAGAACTGGCCCAACTCGGCGCGGCACGCGTCGTAGTGACCCAGCGGCGACAGAGGTACATCGCACCGAAGTTCGCCGCCGGTGTCCCCTCCGACCACCTGATATACACACGATACGGAGCGCTCGCGAATGAGGCGCTTCCAGCGGTCGAGATCGATCGGCAGCTGAAGGAGATCGTGGTCGGGGCGGCGGGTAGCCCGGAGCAGTACGGCACACCGGCGCCGGACTCGTCTTTGTTCGCGGCCGGCGTAACTCTGAGTCAGCACTACCTTCCGCTCGTCGCCGAGGGCCGGATCGCGATACGGCCATGGATGAAGTCCGTCGCAGGCGCGACCGTGACCTTCGCCGACGAGCATGCCGAGGATTTCGACGGGATTGTCTTCGGCACCGGGTTCAAACTGTGCCTGCCCTTTCTGAGCGAAGATATTCAGGCGATCCTCGACCTCGACGCCGAGCACATGGACGTCGACCGCTACACCTTTCATCCCGAACTTCCGGGGCTGGCGTTCATGGGCATGTGGGACCAGTCGGGCGGATACTTCGTACCACTGGAACTTCAGGCCCGGTGGATCGCTTACACCTGGGGCGGCACGATCCCGGCTCTCGGTGAGAGCGACCAGCGTTTGGCGATCAGTGCTTATCGCGCCAATCGAGGAAAGTCACAGAAATCGAGGATGAACCTGGTGGCGCTCACTTTCGCCCGAGCCGCCGGAGTCGAATCGCGCCTGGACAACTGGCCGCACCTGCGCCGCGCACTACTGTTCGGTCCGCTGGCACCGAGTTGCTTTCGCCTCGAGGGTCCGGATGCACTGTCCGATGCGCCGGAGGTGTTCGCGCGCGAGGCTGCCGCCTTCGGCACGATCACGTCGAACGACATGACCGAGCGCGAAGAGAATTACTGGTCGCTAATTGACGCCGTGGTCTGCTGATCCGTCGGTGTACGGCGCGTCGCGCCCCACAGCCCAACGCCGATGCCTATGACAGCGCTGCCAAGGCCGATCAGCTGTTGTGAGCGTTTCAGCTCACGATGGACACTCAAGCCGCCGAGCAAGTCGGCCGCGTCGGCACCACCGGACGCCAGGAACCAGCCGCGAGTGTTTCTGCCGCGCAGCGCCGCCGTGGCGAGCAGTCCGCCGATCAATGCGTCGCGGTAGCCCATCGACCGCAACAACAGTCGCGCCGTCGGCGTCGGCTCTTCGGGATCACCCCACAGCCGGTTCGCACCAAGTGGGTCGACAAGGAAGTGGATGCCCGACGCGAGTCGGATGCTGCCCGCGACGAGCGCGGCACGGTCGATCGACATGGCGGCAGCCTAGCGCCGACGGCAGCCTCGCCCCACTTCCGGCTTGACGAAAGCGCGATCCGCGAACGCGGTACGGATAAATGTTGGATATCGACGACGGATCAGGGGGCCCCGGTCACGTGTCGGCAGGCTTACGCGCCGTCCAGCCACGCGCCCACGAAACAAGCTTCCGCCTGACCCCGCGTTCTACCGCCATTTCGACTCGAAGGACCAGCCGGTTGCGGCGGTCTTTACCGAGATGACGCGCGCCGAAGTAATGCGCCTGGGAGCAAAGATGGCGGCGGCGGCCACCCCGATTGCGGCCGTGGCCGCGTGGATCGAGGGACGACTGGATCTCGCATTCGACGAGAACATCAAATCGGAGCCGCGCCAAGTCTCCCTGGAAGCGCAGGCGACGGAGCTCTCCTCGCCCGAGCTGGTTTCGCCCGCACACACCGCGATCCTCACGCCA
Source organism: Mycobacterium sp. (assembly GCA_035511785.1). Taxonomy (GTDB): domain Bacteria; phylum Actinomycetota; class Actinomycetes; order Mycobacteriales; family Mycobacteriaceae; genus Mycobacterium. The sequence goes on along the minus strand of DATKEW010000450.1, from coordinate 8,560 downwards.
CTTTGGCGTGTTTCAAGACATTCTTCCCCCGACCGCCGCAAAGTCGACACTCGGCGTGGTGTGGGCGCAGACCCAGCGGGTCTGGGCAACAGCTCATTCGGACTGCGCCGACGTTCGCAGACGCGCGCTCCGTTTCTGCCTGCGGGAATTGGGAGTGGCGCCAGAAACGATCGCGCAATTCGTTGCGCGCAGCCCACGCGCGGAAACGGGCTCCGGCTGAAAGCCCAGCCCGGCAGCTGCTGCCGTCCACGCGGGTGGCGGCGCCAAGCCGCCGATGGCTACCATGACCGTCATGGCCGAGCCGGGCCCGGCTGCCGATAAAACCGTCGGACTCAACAATGACGAGACCGTCGCCGCACCTGATTCCGCAGCGCCGGACGCAGATGATCTCGCGTGGTCAAGCGACGATGACGAAAACGTCCAGCGCGAACCCGCGAGTGATCGCCAATCATGGCGCGCTACTTGGCGTATCGCTGCCGCGCTCGTCGCGGCCGGTCTCGTCCTTGCCGGGGCGATCGTTTTCGGGCGTTCGCTGTTAACCAGCCACACCCAAACTGCGGCGCCCAAGCCCGCCGCACCGCCTATGCCGAAAGGCGGCGCGACGCCTGTACCAACCGCACCGGCGACCGGCCCGGCGCCGTCGGCCGCCCCGTCGTCGATCGTGTCGACACCGGATCAGGACAATAAGTACGTTCAGGCCCTGAACGACCGGGGCATCTCGTTCGCCAATCCCGACGCCGCCATCGCGAACGGCAAGATGGTGTGCGACGACATCGGTCGAGGGGTCTCGGTGCCGCAGATAATCGCGGCGTTTCGCGCGAGTAATCCCGCACTCGGCGACGATGCCAATACCTACGTGACCATCTCCGTTCACACCTACTGCCCGCAAAACAACAACCTGGTTGGCGGAGGGCCCTGAGACGGCTCCTTGACCCGTCCGCCTACGCGGCTGGTAGCGCCGGCCATGGGAACTCGGGCCAGACCGCCGGTGACGGCGGAGGTGGCGGTGGCTGCGCGGTCGGTTCGCCCAGGTGTTGGGGGCAGTAAGTATTCGTCGCGATCGCGGTGAACTTGGTGGCGCTGTCCGTCGTGAATCCGGGATTGCTCGCCGACACGCTCTTGATGACGTCGCTTGCTGGATGACCCTGATCCATCAGTGCGCACGCCCTTTTGCCTGCTGCAATCGCGTCAGCTCCGCTGTCATAGGTGATGCCCGCGTTGTCGAGCGCGGACAGAAAGCTCGCATCAGCGCCCGAATTGTTGCCGTTCGGATCGGCCTGTGCGGGCGTGGCCACGCCGATTACGGCGGCGAAGCTCGCAAGCACTACAAGCATTCGCATCGCTTCATCCTCGTACAGATTCGTGCCGTTGTCCTGCCGCGCCTGTTCCCTCAGCGGGCTCGCCTCATCGGACACTGACTGCTCGGTAACTGGGCGCAATGTCTTGCCCTGTCCCAGAAGTGCCTCGATGGCCTTCAGGAATGACCGGCACTGAAGCGCCGCCCTTTCAAACTCGCCGCCGGATCGTCGATGGCCATGATCTTCTGGTGATGAACGGCACCGGTCGGATGAGCGCCATCGACGGCGAAATGCATTCGCTTGCTGCTGATCTGGTTCACCAGTGCCACCGGGGTGGGCCCGAACCAGATGCCATCAAAGGCTGGCAGCAGACGCAGGTTGGATTTCAGTGGGTAGACCTCGAGACCTGGTCGGTTTCGCAGCATCCAAGAGAGGAAGGCGCCTGGCTGATTCGGGCCGGGAAGCGTCTTGGCGCCCCGTTCGAATGTCATCCTGGCGTCGAAATCCCAACCGAGCAGCATGATTCGGTGCCTGGCGCGCAACATCGCCGCCTTGAGGTGTCCGACGTAATCAGCCCCATCGACGATGCAGGCGAACTGATCGGCACGCGACACGCGCCAGCACGTCTGGCCGAGAGTCAGCAGTCAATCGTCGCCCACACTCAATCTCAACAAGCACGGCTCAGCACGGACGTGGCGCAGTATCTACCACATTAAGCCCGTGCGGCGATGTGGTCGCGCAACGACCGAAGGCCCAGCCAGGCGGGAGTTTCGGCCCCGGGCAAAGTTTCGGCCACTCGAATCGCCGCGCTAAAAGCGTCGTGTACCTTCGCGATTCCGTCATCATGAGGCCCGATGCGTATTTTGTCGGTGGTCCTGGGGCTGGTGTTGCTGCTGACGGCCGGCGGCCCACCCGCCGGTTCGGTAGGCGCCACCAGCATGCGCCTACAGCTTGCCGCGATCCCCGTCGCAGCTCCGGTGAACCCCGACCCACGGGTGGGCCCGATCTTCATCGAAGGCGACCTGCTGCACATCTGTACAGGCTCCGTGGTTCACTCGTCCACGGGCGACTTGATACTGACCGCTGCGCACCGTTTGGCCAAGGGTTTCAAGGCAGAATTCGTTCCCGGTTTCGCCAACATAGCCGCGCCATCCAACGTCTGGACAGTCGATGCCGCGTACCTCGATCCATTGTGGATCGCTTTCAAAGATCCACGGGTGGACTACGCCTTTGCGCAAGTCAGCCGCCCCGGCGGCGGATCGATCGAGGCGCAGGTCGGCTCCGCACTGTCGCTGGGCAGAGCACCAGAACCGGGGACCGAAGTCGGTCTCATCGGCTATGCGGCCGGCATCGGGGGCAAGCCGATCGCCTGCCAAAACAGCACGGGGATCACCAGTGGCTACCCGTCGTTTTCGTGCGCGGGCCTGGTTGTCGGCACCAGCGGCTCGCCGTGGATCAGGGGCTCGACGGTCACCGGGGTGACCGGCGGCCTCGACCGCGGCGTGTGCACGCCCACGGTGTCCTACTCAGCGCCGTTTAACCTACGCACCGCAGCCCTACTGGCCCGCGCCGAAGCGGTGGCCCGAGCCAGGTCCCGCCTTTTGCCTTCCTCGGTGGTTCCTAGCTGCCGCTTTGCTCGCTTCGATCTTTGCTGCGCCCTAGCGATTACGCGCCGACATGCGCGACAGCTGTGTATGGCAGCGTTGCCGGTTGAGCATTAGCGCAAGCAGCCTTCACTGCAGCGAGTCGAGCATCGCTTGGGCATCACCGTCAGCTCGAGTGGGCGCGTCGCCGTTTTGCTCCAACACCACTAAGGCGGACTGGTGAGTCGAGGTGTTTAGCAGCTCGGTAAACCAGCCGACGACGGGAAGCGGCCCGCTCCGTGATGACCCATCAGCGTTGAAGCTGACGGTGGCTTGCTGCTGAAAGTTTCCGCTCCCCAACGGTATCGCGGTGGGCGCGCTCACGTCTCTGACGTTGGTCAGACCTGTCGTCGACACGTTGCTCAAGTTGCTGATGTCGCCCTGCAGCACGGCGATGGCGTCCGTCCAGTTGGAAGGTTTGACCCTGATTTCCACTAACGCGGTGGAGAAGGCGTTGTGGAGCGTCACCCAGCCTGGACCCTGGTTTCCGACTGTCCAGCCCGGCGCGGGCGTGACCGAGATACCCGACGCTAGCTCGATCCCGTCGGCCGCAGTCAGTGTCACCGCCGGTCGGTTGATGGCGGTGGTCAAGGCGATTGCCGCCGTCGCGGCGGCCGCGATGGCGACCGGCCGCACTCCGCGCCCGACCCATCCCCAGCGGCGGGTGTGCTGCGTTGGCACGGGAGTGCGGCTTGGTGGCGGGACTGATGCGGTCGTGGCTCTCGGTGTTGACAGGTCGTGCATGGCCTGACTCCTCTGCTGGATCGGGCGGTTGGGGGATTCGCCGGATCTCATTTCACTAGGCGGCGCTGGAACTGTCCATGGCCGGCTTGCTGTGGCCTGATACATCGCGCCTTTCGAATTGGGTGTGACCCGTGGCTACGCAGTGAGTCGACAGTGAGCTGGGGCACGTGAAATTTGGCTACGCGAGACGACGCTGAACGACGCGATCGGCCTCAGTCAGGGCTTTTCGGGTTCGCGAAGACGCCGGCAACCGAGGCTGCGTTCCAGCCGGATTCCGGTCGGCGGCGGCCTCGACATGGGACCTACCCAGAGTCCAACAGCGGAAAGCCGATGCTGCGGTTGGGAATTCGTCTCACCAAAGCACGCACTTGCAAATTAGCTCATACTCAGCTAATCTGCTAACAAGCATTTGTACACAACCATACCCAAGGAGTTGACATGACTACACCAACTAGCGCATTTGACAACCTCGACGGCACCGTGAGCCGGATCCGCGAGCTCAACGAGAAGCTTGTCCAGTTGGCCAAGCAACAGGGCCAGGTCTCTCTCGATACCTACGAGAAGGCGCTGCAGAGCCTGCTCGACTTCGAGAAGGCTGCGGCCGGCGCCAGCCAGCTCGACTGGGTGGCCGCGGTGGCGAACACCCATGCCAAGTTCATCCAGGACATCACGGGCACCTACCTGAAGTTGGTTGGCGAAGCCCTGAAGTGACCAGCGGCAGAATGGAACCCCCGCCGAAACGGCGGGGGTTTCATCTGTTGTCTGAGCGTGGTCGCCTCAGTGGCGACGCACGCAAACCGTGGGCCGATGAAATGTTAATGATGCGAACGTAACCCGAGGCGTCCACAAATCTCATTCCCGACCCCGTTGCCGCAGGGAAACCCACGCCCACCTCGCGACAGCCACGGCGACCGCCCTCGTTACGAGACAACCGGCACTGACTAGCCGAATGTGGGCAACGGAAACTGAATCTGGTAAAACGATGGCGGCAGCGTTGGCGGCGGCTGCTGCGCAGCCGGTTCCCGAGGGTGATCAGGACAGTAAGCCCGCTCCGCGAGCGTTGTGAACTCTTCGGCGTTGGACATCGCGAATCCTGGATTGCTCGTCGAAACGGTCACGATGACATCGCTTCGGCGCTGACCCTGATTGATCCAGTCGCACACCTGTCTGGCGGCCGCAACGGCTTCAGGTCCGCTGTGATAAGTAATGCCGGCCTTGTCCAGCGCGGCCAGGAAGCTCACGTCGGGGTCGGGATCGGCGTGTGCCGGCGCTGCCAAGCCAGTTGCGGCGGCCAGGGTCGCAAGCACGACAAGCGTTCGCATGGTTCCATCCTCATACAGATTGACGCCGTTGTCCCGCCCACATCACAAAACGGGAAGCGAACGTGAGACTACGAATCAACTTGTCGTCGCGGGTAATAGCTAAGAATTGCGCCAATCCGTAGAACGGATGACTCGACGCGTCCAACTCAGGAAGCAGCCCGCACCACAGTGACGCGGCGGTGAAGATGGTAAGCCCAATCAGATACAGATTCTTCGGGCCGAACCGGTCACCGAGGCGCCCGGCCACCAGGGCCGCGTCGCTGAGTACTCACGCCGCTATCGCGGCGGCGCGAGTTCGCTCATGGATATCGAGGCCGGTGAATGCCAGCGCGACCTGTGCACCGTGGCCGGCAACGTTTTGCGCTCAGACAAAGGCGCTCAAGCCCGTGATGTCGCGGCCCACCAAGAGGGTTTGGATCGTCTCGGTTCCCTCGTAGGTATAGATGGACTCAATATCGGCCATGTGCCGGATGACGTGGTTCTCCAACAGGATGCCGTTGCCGCCCAGCAGATTTCGCGCCTCCGCGAGGACTTCGCGGGCCTTCTTCGTGTTGTTCAGCTTGCCGAGCGCCGCAATCGTGTCGGAGAGCTCTTGGCGCTCATCGAGCTGTCCGATGCGCAGGCAGTACAACTGCATAGCGGTGATCTCGCAGAGCATTTGAACCAGCCTGTCCTGCACGATCTGGAAGCGTGCCAGGGGGCTGCCGAACTGAGTGCGTTGTTGTGCATAACTCAGCGCCGCGTCGTAGCCGGCCACCGCGTGGCCAAGCGCCGCCCAGGCGCACCCGGCGCGGGTCGATTTGAGCACCCGCGCCGGGTCTTTGAAGCTCGATGACCCGGGCAGGAGATTCTCCGCCGGGACCCGCACATTGACCAGGTCGATATCGGCCTGCCACAACGCGCGCAACGACCCCTTCCCCTGAATGGGCCGACCATCGTAGCCAGCTGTCCCCTTCTCGATCAGAAAGCCCTTGACCTGCAAATCCTCAGCGTCGCGGGCCCACATCACCACCACATCGGCCAGCGACCCGTTGCCGATCCACCGCTTAGCTCCGTTGATGACATACTCGTCACCCTCTCGGCGCGCCTCGGTCTCCAGCGACACCGAATCCGACCCGTGCCGCGGTTCGGTCAGCGCGAAGGCACCAAGCTTCTCGCAGCGCGCCATGGCCGGCAGCCACCGCTGCTTCTGCTCCTCGGAGCCCAGCATGTGGATCGAGCGCATCGCCAAACCGCCCTGCACCCCGCACGCGGTAGCGATGCTCCCGTCGCCGCGGCTCAGCTCCATGGCGATCAACCCGGCGGCGGTCGCACTCATCGGCGGACACCCATACCCCTCTAGCCCGTCGCCAACCAGGCCCAGCTCACCCATCCGCCGGACCAGGTCCAACGGCACCTCGGCGCGCTCCCAGAAGTCGTTGATCACCGGAAGGACTTCCTCGTCAACGAAACGCCGTGTGCGCTCGAGGTAGCTTCGTTCGTCTTCCGTGAGGTGCTCTTTCAGCAGGAAGTAATCAGTGCCGAGCGCCTTACCCATGTTGCTGTAGACGGGTTGCGAGGTAGCCGGGCTGGTGGAGGTCATGGTGTGCTGTCCTTTCCTGAAAAGTCGTGCAGGCGCTCAGCCGTGGATAGAGCTTCTGACACACCCATAGGCCCACGCCGAATCGAACGGGTTCGAAATGGGCACCCTTAATCGTGCACCTTTCGGCCGCGATCGCCACTGTTTCCTTTCCCAGTGCGACGGCACCGTTACCGTGCCCGTGCACAACCACACGCGCAGTCGCCGAGGGCCGGACCGTCCAGTTCACTGTCGGCATGGCCGCTCCCTGCCGCGACTTGCGGCCCTGACCAGCTGTTTTTCGATCGAGCTGCAGGGAATCGAACCCAGGGCTCTACCCGGCAAAATGCCTTCTGAACTGCGGTTTCGTTGCGCTTGGGTACGGTTCAGTCCCGTTCGTTACCTGCGGCTTCGTTCGCGGGTGTTGCCGCATTTGCGCGGCTTCGAGTGCCAGCTTGTTCGGTCGGGCTTGACAGGTGTGACAGGTTCGTTCTGGGCGCGAGCCAGCCGACGCGCTCATGGACGACGGAAGGAATGTTTGCAGTCGTGTAAAGCGGGCATGACACTGAACAGGCGTATAGAGGGCGTAGTCAGAGCATGGCCCCTGACTGCACCGCCGTCTACAGCCGGTGTCCGCATCTACCAAGAGGGGGCCAGCGTGTCGGTCACACATCTCCCTGTTTCGCCACTGCCTGTCAGGAGGCCGTGAGCGCGGTCCTGCACGCCATTACCACCCGCGGGGAGCAACGCCGGGGACACCTCTCGGACGCCAAATTGGCAGTCGACAAGGCCCTACACAGTGCCCAAAGCGGTGAGGAATGGTACCTGGCCGAACACCTGCGCCAGGGAATCAAGGATGTGGAGACCCGCCTGCGGGACGCTTCCTAGTCGCCGGACGTCTCGCCGACCACTCCCTTGGCAGATCAGCCGGAGCGATCACTTCCTCAGCCGGGCACCCTTTCTGCGGTCGCCACCATCAAACCGGCGCCGTGATTGCAAACGACATGCCTTCGCGAAACACGCGTGACACCGGCTTGAATTGGCGACAGTGCCTGTCCTGCAAGAGATATAGGGATCGCTCGTGATCCATCATTCCGAGTATTAGGGCACTTCTGGCTCTAAAGCAACGGTCGCGCCCTGGGCGGCGGCAACTTTCCTCGCTTCAGAGCAGGGTTGTAGTTAGCCTGCCAAGTATGGTCACGTCGCCTGCGGCGCTCAGCGCCACAGAGCTGAAATTGCGGGAGCAGGTTCGCGTATTCCTGGCCGAGACGCTGCCCTGGGGGACATTCGAGCCCGGCCTCGGGATGGGCGCTGAGGTCAATCGTGCATTCTCCGCCGCGTTGGCTGAGCGTGGATGGGTCGGCATGGCGGTCCCAGCACGCTATGGCGGTCGCGATGCCACCGCGGTCGACCGCTTTGTCGTCGTCGAAGAACTGCTGCGCTGGGGTGCCCCGGTCGGGCATCACTGGGTAGCCGACCGACAGATCGCCCCGGTGCTCCTGCGTTATGGCACCGAGAAACAGAAGCGGTGGCTGTTGCCCCGAATCTGCCGGGGCGAGTTGTGTTTTTGCATCGGCATGAGCGAGCCCGACGCCGGAAGCGACCTCGCATCGGTGCGGACGCGAGGCGTGCGCGACGCGGACGGCTGGCGGGTGTCGGGCGTCAAGGTATGGACGAGCAACGCGATGCGCGCCGACTTCATGATTGCGCTGTGCCGAACCGGGGAGGGCGCCCGCCATGAGGGACTGAGCCGATTCCTGATCGATATGCGCAGCCCTGGTGTGGCGGTCAAGCCGATCCCCTACCTGAATGGCAGCACCGACCACTTCGCCGAGGTAGTCCTCGACGGGGTGCTGGTGTCGGACGAGATGGTGATCGGCGAGATTGGGCAGGGTTGGGTGCAGAATGCCAACGAGTTGGCCTTCGAGCGCAGCGGCCCAGACCGGTGGATCTCGACATTCCCTCTCGTTCAGGAGTTCATCCGCGAGTGGCCGG
>DATKEW010000449.1:0-7264 GCA_035511785.1 Mycobacterium sp. | reverse complement strand
ACGATGCCGACGCCGAGGCCGCGGATCACCGGCGCGGTCAGCCGGGTCAGGATGTCGCCGGGACCCAGGTCGAGAATCCAGCGCGCACCGGCCTGGTGAACCTGGGTGATCTCGTCCACCCAGTCGACTCCACGCACCAAGATGGCCTCGGTCAGCTCCCGGGCCAACGCCACGTCGAGGCCAACCTTCTCGGCCCAGGTTCCGACGATGTCGATACCGTCGGCCAGCCGCGGGGTGTGGAAGCCCACCTCCACCCGCACCGGATCGAAGACGGGTGAGAAGACGTCGCCGCCGCGGATCTTGTTCTTGCGGTCGGCCTCTTCTTTCTCGGAGATCTGCCGGCAGTAGAGCTCGAATCGGGACAACTGCTCGGGGGTGCCGGTGATGACGACCGAACGCCGGCCGTTGCGGATGGATAGCACCGGAGGCAGCACGGTCCGGACGTCCTGCGCGAATGCGTCGAGCAGCCGGCGAATCCGCTCGGGGTCGGCGTTGGTGACCGACACCATCGGCGGGCGGTCACCGAGCACGGAAATACCGCGCCGACGGGCCACCAGCGTCCCGGCCGCACCGATCAGCTGGGCCAACGCCAGCAGCTCGACGTCCCGCGCGCCCGCGGCCTTGAACGCCTCGACAGCCAGGACGCCTTGCGAATGCCCAGCGACGGCCACCGGTGGTGTCGCGACCCAGTCCATGCCCTGTCGGGCCAGGGCGCGCCCGGCCGCGATCTGGGCGAGCAGCACGCCGGGTATGGACACTGCGGCCGACGTCAGGTGCTTCTCTGACGGAACCGTGTCTTCGGCAGCCAGCGCACGTACCCACTGCAATGGCTCAAAACCGATCGGACGCACGACGACGAGCTCTTTTGCCACCGGTTCGAGCAGCAGCTCCACTTCACCGGCCAGTGTTGCCAACTCGGTTTCGATCCCGGCCGACGACACCAGTTCTTCGAGGGTCTCCAGCCAGGCGCTCCCCTGGCCACCGAACGCGACAGCGTACGGCTCGCCAGCCGTCAGACGGTCGACTAGAGCATGGGTGCTTGGGGCGCTATTCCCGTCGCGGTCAGCGGACACCCGGTCGCGCTCGTGGATCGTCACGTTCTGTATCTCCCTGTATGCGTCTTTACGTATCGGTTCGTTCGGCCGGTTTCGCACCGGTACGCGGGGCCTGTGGTTTTTCGATCGATTCCGCATTGAATCGCAGCCCAAAAGCGGCTGACCGGTGTTTGTCGGCGGGCCGCTCCCGTGGGCCGAGCGGCGCGGTGAAATGCATCGGCTGCACCAAGGGTGTCATAAGGATCAGTGCCCTTTTTGCATGCTGAGCAGTTACTGATGAGTTCTACGCGCGGGTAACCGTGTCGTGGGTAACACCCGGTTTAACCGCGGCCGCGAGCGTCGGATACAAACGTCCTGCATGTAGGTGGTTACGGTCGAGTAGCTATAACTGCGCTGATCAAGGCAGTTTTGTTATCAAATCGTTATGTTAAAAATTCGGGCTGCGGCCGGTGCCTGACGACATGAGCGTTAGGCCGTCTCGCGGCCGTCGGCGGCTGCGGCGCCGGACGAACGGCGAACGAGTGTTTGCTGGAACGCGTGGCGCCGAGGCCTGGCGGGCTTCGATTAGCGAGCCGGGCAGCCTTCGGAGTGACGTGAGGGGGCTAGGCCCACTGCCCGAATTGGGGCTTGTGGATTTCGTTGACGTCCACCCCGACCCCGCCAACGCTGCGTTTATCGATCTCGACCTGGTGCAAATTCGCGGCCGGATGCGTGAACCCCTTCGGTGAGCCCCAGTTGTGTTGCCAGAAGTACGAACCCAAGCCGTCGTGCAGCGCCCAGTCGATCGTCTTCGAATTGGCGTAAACGCCCGTCCGCTGATGGCCTACCACCGACTCCCAGGAGCGTAGGTACGGGACTATCTGGTTTTTGTACTGGTCATACGACGGGTCGTCGTCGATCGACGCGTAGATCGGGGCGCTGGCGGGACCACCGGCGGCCGCGTGCAACTGCATCCCGCGCTCCGCATGCTTCAGGCCGGCGCCGGCACCGCCCAGCCAATCGGCGCTGCTGCCCTTGCCGTACTGGTAGCACGACACGATTTTCAGCCCGCTGCTGTTGAGGTCACGAGCTTCGGCGACCTGAATCGGCTTGCCCAGCATCCAGTTGCCACCGGGCCGCCGATCGGACACATACCGGATCGACCCGACGGCGCCGGCAGCTCTGATCTGGCTGGCCGGGATCACGCCCGCCGCGTAGTCCAACAGGGTGCCCAGTGACGCCGATGCCGGCGCGGCGCGCAACGAAGACGCCGCGACGCCCAGGCCCAGTAAGGCTGGGGTCGCGGCCACGACTTTCAGCAGGTCACGTCGCGAGACCCATGACACACGGCACAGAGTACGCCACAAACACCAGCGGACACACTGACCACATCAGCCACATCTGTATCACGTTAGCGCAACATGGGCGCCGGGTCCGGCTGAGCCCGAGGCTGGCAGCACGATGACACTGACCGCCTCCAGACCGCGCCGCGCCGTCTGCACGGCGATCTCGTCGATGAAATGGGCGGCCGCCGAGTTTATCGATCCCGCCCGGGCCCGGAATCCCTGCACGATCACCGGGTCGTGCTCCAATAGTGGTTGCATGCCGCGCAGCGCGTCGACCACGTCGTCGGGCAGCGGATCGGCCAGCTGGCGATCAATCCAGGTGTGCGCGAGTTCGGTTGCCGCCGTTTGGTTTTCGCCCAATCCCACCACCTCGCCGGAGAGCTTGCGCAATCGGTCGAACAGCACGCGGCGTCCCGGCGTCTCGGCGAGTTGCTGCAGCAGTGTGCTGGCCGCGGGCGGCAGCACCATCTGGCCGAACAGCGCGGGCACCGGCAACTCCCACTCATTGAACAGGTCGGCGTACATCGCGGCGACGGGCGCGGACAACGGGGCGCTGAGCCGCCCGATGACTCCGATGCTGTCGCGGTGAGTGGTGGCCAGCCTGCGCAGAATGTGTTCGTTGACGCCCGCGGCGCCGCGCTCGGTTGCGGCGTCGATGGCCGCGATCAGTTGATCCAGCCGATCCCGCTGACGCACCAGCAACGTGCGGTGCTCGTCGAGAAGGCCGGCCAGCGTGGTCTGACCGCCATCGGTCAACCGCTGAATGTCGTTGATGCTGACGCCAAGGCTTCTCATCAGGTCGATGCGCAACAGGTCGAGCACCTGCTCGACGTCAAAGACCCGATGGCCGTTGCTGAGGTGCTCTGCGCGCAACAGCCCGATTTTCTCGTAGTGGCGGATAACGACCCGAGGCGATCCCCGTCAAGGCCGTGACGTCGCCGATCAGCAACTGCTCAGCCACTCCTTGACCTTACAACCGTCGCAAGGTCTGTACTGGGAAGATGGACCGTGACCAGCTCATCGACCTGGCTCGGCGTGCCTTCAAGTTGGCACGCGACAACACGACCGACCTCGCCGCCGGCCAGCACACGGTCGACGCCCGCGAGTACACCTCACCCGAGCGACACAACCTCGACAGCGCCGTGCTGGTGGCCGGCCCGCAGTTGGTGGGCTACGTCTCGGAGCTTCCCGCTCCCGACGGATCGGTCAAGGCGTTCGACAACGTCTGCTTGCACCGGCAGTCGCAGGTCGTGACGGGGTGCGGCACCGCCAAGCGGTTCACCTGCCCGTACCACGCGTGGACCTACGACAACACCGGCAGGCTGGTCGGGCTGCCCGGCCGCAAGGGCTTCCCGGACATGACGGTCAAGTCCGACGGTTTGACGGAGCTTCCAGCCGTCGAATTCGCCGGATTCCTCTGGGTGGCACTGGATCCCGGCGCCACCCTGGACATCGCCGCGCACCTCGGACCGCTGGCCGACGAGCTCGACTCATGGGGCATCGGACGGTGGTCGCCGCTGGGCGAGAAGGTGCTCGACTCCCCGATCAACTGGAAGCTGTCGGTCGACACCTTCGCGGAGAACTACCATTTCGCCAACGTCCACCGGCAGACCTTCGCCAGGATCGCGCGCAGCAACTGCACCGTATTCGACTCGTACGGACCTCATCACCGGTTGATCTTCCCGCTCAACACGATCCTCGAGCTGTAAAGCATTCCCGAAGAGCAGTGGGATCCCTTCCACAACATGGTCGTCATCTACGCGCTGTTTCCCAATATCGTGCTGTCGGTGACGATCGCCAACGGCGAGCTGTTCCGGATCTACCCGGGCGACCAACCGGGCCGGTCCATTACCGTTCACCAGAACTCGACACCGCTGGACCTGTCCGAGGAATCCGTGGCCGCCGGGGCGCAGGCCGTCTTCGAATATGCCCATGCCACGGTGCGCGACGAGGACTACCAGTTGGTCGCGGGCCTACAGGCCAACCTGGAGTCGGGCGCTCGCGATCACCTGCTGTTCGGGCGCAACGAACCGGGGCTGCAGCACCGCCACATCACCTGGGCCGAGGCGCTTGCACGGTCAGTCGGCTGATCGCGTCTCGGACAGCACCGCGATGAGGTCGTCGAGAATGGTTGCCACCGTGTCGTTTTGGCCGGAAGCCACACCGGCCAGTAACTCAACCGCCTCGCTACGACGGCCCGCGGCCACCAACGGCACCAGCCGATCCGCCACCGTCTGCAGGCCATGGGCCGGTGGTTCGGCGTTCGCGACGGTAGTAGCCAGCACCTCAACCAGCTCCCAATCCCGGTACAGCGCCAGCGAACGCTCGTTGAACGCGAAGCCGGTCACGGGTTTGCCCCACAGCGTTCCGCGGTAGCGGTAAGGGCCTTCCATGTATTCGATCGGCAGGCCGTGCGCCGGAGCGGCCACCAGCGGCTCCCCGATGAGGTCCAGTTGCAGTGTGGCGCAGGTGATCCGGTGACGATCGGGCATGTAGCGGGCCGGGGCAAGCGGACGCACCAGGGGCCGCACCGTGTCCGGCCATCGGACGTAGCTGCTGATCGTAACCTCGACGTCCTCGGCGCACTCCGGCGGCATGGCGGGGTCGGGATAGCTCGTCGTGACTCCGGTAAACGGCTGCAGCGCATTGCCGTTCGTGCGGTCGAACTGCCGCCAGATGCTCAGGTCGACGCCATTGTCGAAATTGATGGTGCGCCATTCGTGCGACCTGGCTCGCGGGTCTCCCCCGGTTCCCCCGCCGCCGGCATATTTCGGAAACCACTGCCGGTCGACGTGCCCGCCGCTGCCGGTGACCTGCTCGACCACCTCGCCCCACCGCAAGGTTCCGGTCATCGCCATTCCCGTCTGGAAGTAGGAGTAGGTGTCGCTTTGACCGAAGCAGACGATCTTCCCGTTGTAGGTCGACGCACCCACCGGTGTCGGTGCGCGCGTTGGTGTTACGGCCAGGTCCAGCCGCATGGACCGACCGGAGTGGTCCTCGCCCACCAGGCTGACGCGGTACGTGTAGGGCAGCAATTCTCCGTCGCTGTTGCGGCAGGTGGTCCACGACGCGGTGCCCGCGCCGCTGTGGTAGCTGATGTCGAGGTGGCCCGAGGCCATGGCCAGCTTGCGCTGCGCTCCCGGTTCCAGGTTGGCCGGCGGCATGTCGTAATCGGTGTAGGTGCCATAGTCGCCGGTATCCAGATCGAACAGCGCCATCGTGTAGAAATCGGCGACCACCGTTCCCCCGGGCCGGTTCTTGTTGAAGATGGTCAGGAACGCATATGACCGGCCGCTCTCGGCGGCGTGGAGCTGGCCGGCGATGAACCAGGTGTCCGATTCCTGGTCGGGGTGTTCGCCTTCGGCGGCGGGAAACTCCAGCTGCCCGTCACCGGGCACCAGCTGAAACGGATAACTGCGCCAATCGCTATTCATGTCAATCCTTTTCGACGGCGATCACGTCGTACTTGTCGGCCCCGGTCTGCGGCGGGCGCGTGAAGTTACCAGAAGTTCGTCGCTCACGGTTTCGGCTTTCTTGCCACGGCGCAATCCTGCTTTTTTGGCTATGTTAGCGTCAATAGCGAGATTACGGTCACCCTCTCCTATGGTCCCGACCACTCGAGGAAGTGCCCCGATGACAGAAAAGTCCGACCATCGCTCCTATGACGAACTGTTCATCGGAGGGCAGTGGCGCAAGCCCGCCAACCCCCAGCAGCTCGCCGTCGTCTCGCCGCACTCCGAAGAGCCGCTCGGCCATGTCCAGGTGGCCGGCCCTGAGGATGTCGACGCCGCCGTCGCCGGCGCGCGACGGGCTTTCGACCACGGCCCGTGGCCACGGCTGACCCATGCCGAACGCATGGCCAAGGTGGAACAGCTCGCCGCGATATACGCCGGCCACATCGACGAGATGGCCGATTTGATCACCGACGAGATGGGGTCCCCGCGCAGTTTCAGCCGGCTGCGCCAAGCGGGCCGCCGCAGCGTCGCTGATACACCTCGCGCTGGCTGCCGCACGCGACTTCCCTTGGGCCGAACGGCGCCAAGGTGTGCTCGGCGAAGTTCACCTGCGCAGGGCCCCGGTCGGGGTGGTCGCAGCGATTGTGCCGTGGAACGTCCCGCAATTCCTGATCATGCCCAAGCTGATCCCCGCGCTGATCACGGGCTGCACGGTCATTATCAAACCCGCGCCCGAAACACCGTTGGACGCTTTGTGGTTGGCGGAGATGAGCGAGCACCTGGACCTGCCCGACGGTGTTGTGTCTGTGCTGCCCGGTGGCATCGACGTCGGTGAGGCGCTGGTGCGCCATCCCGGTGTCGACAAGATCGCGTTCACCGGTTCCAGTGCCGTCGGGCGCCGGATCGCCACCCTGGGCGGCAAGTCGGCGGCGATCATCCTCGATGACGCCGATATCGACAAGACCGTGGCCGGCCTGAAGACCGCCGGCCTGATGAACAACGGGCAGGCCTGCGTCGCCCAGACGCGCATCCTGGTCAGCGACCAACGCCACGACGAGGTCGTCGATGCACTGGCCGACATGATGTCGGCCCTGAACGTCGGTGATCCCGCCGATGAGGCGACCGATGTCGGACCGCTTGTCGCCCAGCGACAACAGCACCGTGTCCAGAAGTACATCCGGTGCGGCCGCAGCGAAGGCGCTCGCGTCGTGCTCGGTGGCGAGGACAGTCCGGCCGGGCGCGGCTGGTACGTGTGACCGACGCTGTTCGCCGACGCCACCAACGACATGCGCATCGCCCGCGAGGAAATCTTCGGCCCGGTGCTGACCGTGCTGCGCTACCGCGACGAAGGAGACGCGATCCGGATCGCCAACGAAAGCGACTACGGTCTGGCCGGCTCGGTGTGGACCGCCGACATCGCCCGCGGCCT
>DATKEW010000448.1:0-8221 GCA_035511785.1 Mycobacterium sp. | reverse complement strand
CTCCACCCTGCACCGCTGGCTCGGCGACGGGTTCATCGCCGGCGAACAACTCACCCCCGGCGCGCCCTGGCGGATCCGGCTCACCGACGACGTCCGCGCCCTGTTCGTCGACGACGCCCCCGACGGCTGGCTGGCCATGCTGGAGGCCACCCTCGCCTACGGCGTGTCCCGCCAGACCATCATGCAACGTGTCAAGCGCGGCGAACTCAAAGCCGTCCACGTCCGCACCGGACGCCGAAAAGGCCTGCGTATCCAGCCCCCAACCACCCAGCAAGGACTGTTCTGACCATGACAATCAACGAAAGGAGCAGTGTGACAAAACATCCAACGCGGCGGCCAAGTCGGCATCGAGCGCCCACACGCGTTTGCAGGTCGCGCCGCGAGCGGTCACAAAGATCGCCTGCATCGCGTCCTGACAGCTACGGCCCGGCCGAAACCCATACGATCGAGACTCAAACCGGGCCTCCCACTCGGGTTCTAACGCATAACCGTCAGCGCTTGCAGCGCCCGATCGGCAATCACGGGAATCCCGAGACCACGCCGTTTTCCGTTGCCCTTCGGAATGAACACCCGCTTGACCGGTCGGGGCCTCCACGCGGCGGTGTCGCGCTGCAGCCAGGCGGCCATCTCGGCCTTTTCCCATCTCGCAAGCACGACCCTGCCGTCGACCCCGGCCGTCTTGCGGCCAGCGTTAAGCTCGGTGACCCGCCGCACGCTCAGCAGAGCGTTCGCGCGGGAACCAAGCATCAGTTTCTGCAGATTGCGGACCCGCTTGAGGTCCCCCGCCTGCGTCGCCGTGAAAATTCGTCGCCGCAGCCGCCGTACGTCATCCTCGACCCGACGCCAATCCACGGCATCCCAGTCGCTGACCTCGTCCTCAGGTCCGTTCACCGTCACGGTGTCCAACTTGCCCATCGGTTCTGGCGTCTCCGATCGTCTGGTCTTCACAGGCTCACCCGACCCACGTCAGCTCCCTTTCGGGCCGGGCAGTACGCCCGTATCCGACCGGTTATGCGCCAGCCATCCGGCGGAGGAGCCGGATAGTGCGGTTGGCGGTTTCCCGTCGCCTTTCGGCGTGTCGGCGTTGGCTTCTTGGGTCATCCAGCGCCCGCTGGGGAGTTGCACCTTCCTCACGGTTGGCCTACCGGCGCACATCGCCGGACCCCAACGGGGTTGTCATGTTGCGCATGAACAAGATTCGACCGGGCAGGGTGCCCCCTTTACCCCGGGGACGGCGGTGCGCTCCCGACCGGCGACTACTCTCCGGCCGGCACCCGCCGCTTTCCAGCGGCCAGTCCCTACGGCCCCGCTAACACATCCCATCGGCGGGGGTCACCTTCACGAGGCGTCATCGGGGGTTTACTCACGTTCACCCATCACCCCAAGACGACCGGATGCCGCCCCGGAGCCGGGAAGCACATTCGCTTCCCGCCGGTCTTCTCCTTGCCCGCGGCCCCCGGATGGAACGGGAACCGCTTCGGCTTGGACCCCGGGCTTCGCACCCCACAGTTACCCGCAGAGCACGCCGCGGCGGAGACAGGCCCTCGCGCACTGGCCCGAGTACTACACCTACGGCATCAGCCGAACCTCCAAACGGTGCCTCCTACTTCACTCATGCACCCTCATGTCGCACGTAATCACCGGTGGCCTCCATCACCACGCAGGTGACGTTGTGCTCCAGCAGGTGCTCGCGCAGGGCCAGGATCTGGCCGGTCATCGCCCCCCACGTCGTCACCGTCGAGGTGGTGCGCCGGTTGCCCTGGCCCTGGATTCGAACGCAAACCGTGGCGTCCCTCTTGGAGATATCGATTCCCGCGCACCGCGGGTGCACCACATCCATCGCCGACCACCCTCTCGCAGTTGTTTTGGTCTGCTGTGACTTAGCGGGTGCGCGTTGCGGGGAGGGCGGGGTGAAACAGAAATCTCTTACCCGTGCTCAAAGGCAACATTCCACGGTTCCCGCGGACAACGATCGGGCCCTCCACCACCACGCTGACGCGCAGGCTCACCGGCACCACAGACGGATCGGGATCGACCGCAACACACCCGCGTCATCGTGCACCCTCACCCCGGCGGGCAGCCCTGGATTCGTTCGCGACCTTTGACGTCACTGTGCGGCTGCGACCCCAACCGGGAAACCCATCCCCAGGCAGCTCCTCGCGTGCGCAACCCGCCTTCGCCACGACGAAACTTGATTGGCAACGACGACCCCTGATCGCGGTATCGTCCCGCTGTGGGGACCAAGGCCGAACGCCGGGCCGCGCGTGAACGCGTAGCCACCTACCACGAGGCGCGACTGGCCGAGCTCATCGAACACATTACGGCTGCGCTCGACCGCTACCGCACCGGCGAGATCGACGCCTACGCCATCGACGAGACGATCCACCACTATCACCGAGCTGCCCGCGAGCTGTGGAAGTTCTGCTGGTCCGGCGGCGGAACACACATCGAGCTGATCGCCCACCTCCTCGATCAAATGGCCACCGACGGCGAAACCATCAACTGGTGGGAACAGGTCACGCCGCGACAACGCGAGTGATCACCCACAGCTGAACCCCCACCCACCGATCGGGTGACGTCAAAATTCACGAACAAAACCGGCCACTCGCCCCCACAGTGACGTCAGCGTTCGCGAACAACTGCCGCCGTCGATTAACGACCAGATCCCACAGCCGTGAGCCCACACAACGAACGTGAGGTGACGACAGATTTTCCATACCCACAGCGGAGCGAGCGCAACGCGCCTAGATTGCTGACGCGCAGTTTGTCAAGTGGAGCTAAGGGGACTCGAACCCCTGCCTCGACCAGGCAAAATTCAGGTCTACCTGCGGTTTCGCTCCGTCTCGTTCCGATTCATTCCCGCTCGTTACCTGCGGTTTTGTTTTCCGATCTTGACGGCGTCAAGGTCAGCCACCAACATTTCCGTCGCCTACCCACGGCCTATATGCACTTCTACCGACCATGAAGTCGCTCATGCCGAACCGGGCATCGCCTAGCCTTGGTGGCTGCTCGGCGACTTGCACCTGCCTACCAATGGATGCCGGGCGGCCTTAGCGCGCATGAGCACACGCTGCGTGAGGCAGGTGTCAGCCGCGGATGGCCGTGCGGAATCTGTCTCGGTAGGCCTTCGGCGAGACGCCGAGGCGGTCGACGAATGCCCGCCGGAGGGTTTCGGTGCTGCCGAAGCCTGCGAGGTGCGCGGTGTCAGTGACGGTGCGGCCGGCGTCAAGCGCGACACGGGCGGCATCGATTCGGACCATTTCGACGTAGCCGGCCGGAGTCATCCCAAGTTCGGATCGAAACAGTCGTGTCAACTGACGCGTACTCAAGGAGGCCCGCATGGCAAGAGTTTTCACGCTGTGGTCAGCCGCCGGGTCGGTCGAGATTGCATCGGTGACCTTACGCAGCGGAGACTGCGGTGGTGGGCCGGCCTCGACCAGCACCGAGAATTGCGATTGGCCACCCGCGCGTTTGAGATAAACCACCAACCACCGGGCCACGGCGCGGACGAGCTCGGTGCCGTGATCCATCTCGACTAACGCCAGCGCTAGGTCGATGCCTGACGACACCCCGGCCGAGGTGAAGACATCGCCGTCGCGAACGAAGATCGCGTCCGGCTCCACGGTGATATCGGGGAAGGCCCGAGCGAACAACCGAACATCATGCCAGTGCGTGGTGGCGCGCCGGCCGTTGAGGAGGCCGGCCTGCGCCAGGACGAACGACCCGGTGCAAATCGAGGCCAAACGCCGGGTGCGGCCCGCGACCGACTTGATTGCCTCGACGAGCTCGGTGTCAATCGCCCGCCGGGGCAAGTTGTCGCTGCCGGCGACCATGATGGTGTCGGCAGACTCGACCGACGAGATCGCATCCGTGACGCCCAATCGCGTCCCGATCGAGGTTGTAACGTCGCGACCATCTACCGATGCGATCTTGAGCCGGTAGTCGGCGCCGAAGCGGTTGGCCTCGGCGAAGACCTCACCTGCTCCCGCGACGTCCAACATCGTCACGTCGTCGAAGACGACGATAACCATCACCCGCGGCCGGGCGCCGGCTTCAGCCACGGACTCATTGTGTCGCAATGTCTGGGGAATATGGCTCTTCGGCCGTGTCCGCTCTATTTCACTCGAAATGGCAGAGCGCGATCCGCGGGAACTCGTGCCGGAGGACCGGGCGTCGATCGCGTCGCATTCTGTGGGAAAGACGGCTGGAATAGCGCCGGTGGGATGACCGTGCGGCGCCGCAAAATGGGCTAGTCAAAGAAGGAGGAGCGATCATGGCGATTCAGTCGATGGAAACCATCGCAGGCATCTCCATACCCGACACCGCACTTGTCCGTGAGGCCACCGACTTCATCCGCAGCGCCGAAGACGACGTGCTCTTTCACCATTCCCGACGCGTATTCCTGTTCGGCGCGCTGCATGCGCGCCGCCTCGGCTTGCAACCAGACGCCGAACTGCTCTACGTGGCGGCGATGTTCCACGACCTTGGGCTCACCGCGTGCCACGGCAGTTCGACCCAGCGCTTCGAGATGGACGGTGCCGACGCGGCGCGCGATTTCCTGCTGGAACACGGCGTCGAACAATCCGACGCCGACAAGGTGTGGCTCGGCATCGCCCTACACACGACGCCCGAGGTTCCCGCACGCCTCGACCCCGAAATCGCTTTGCTCGCAGCGGGTGTCAAAACAGATGTCGTCGGAGTCGGCCGGGAGGCCCTCACCCCGGAAGCGATTGACGCGGTGACCGCCGCGCATCCGCGTCCCGACTTCAAGGACCGCATCCTGGCGGCCTTCAACGACGGTATGAAGCACCGTCCGGACACCACTTTCGGCACCATGAACGACGACGTGCTGGCGCATTTCGACCCCACATTCAAGCGGGGCGACTTGGTCGACATCATTCTCAGCAGCAGTTGGCCCGAATAGCGGAAAGGAGCAGACAAATGGACATCTATGAAGCGCTGTACACCACCAGGATGATGCGGCGGTTGCGGCCGGATCCGATACCGCTGGACACGCAGGCCCGCATCCTCGATGCGGCCGTTCGCGCCCCCAATGGGGGCAACACCCAACGCTGGCACTTCCTGGCCGTCGACGACCCGGAACGCAAACGCGAGTTCGCCCAACTGTTCCGGCAAGCCCGCGCCCTCGAATACGAGAAGTTCAGGACGGGGACTGGACCGATGGTAGCGCCGGCGCCCGGTGCAGACCCGGCCGCTCACGCCGAGACGATGCGCCGAATGAAAGGCTCGGGGGACTATCTGGCTGACCATTTTGAAGAAGTCCCCCTGTTGCTTTTCGTCTTCGCCATCGACGACCTCGGCGGCGCGAACATCTACCCGGCGATCTGGAGTGTGTTGCTTGCCGCCCGAGCCGAGGGCGTCGGCGGCGTCATGACGATGGTGCTTCGCAATTTCAAGGACAGGGTGAACGAGTTACTGGGCGTGCCCGTTGAGGAAGGCTGGACGATGTCGGCCATGCTGGCCCTCGGCTACCCACGGGGCAGATGGGGTGTCGCAGCCAATCGGCGTCCCGTGCATGAGGTTTCATCCCGAAACCGCTGGGATGCGCCATTCGGTGTCGAAGTAGCGCAGCCGCTGTGGCCGCCTCAGGACGACATGGCGACCGGGCTGGCCGTGGTGGGATGAATTGCTTGCTAACGGCCGCTCAGGCCGCCAAGAAGGCAACGGTTGCCCCGGCACCGAAGAGTGCGGTCGACTGGACTCACGCCTCCGGCTCCTCTCGCCACCACGCTTCGAAATCAAACCCAAACCGCGCCCAGTCTGCTGAACTCGTTGGTCATACCGGGTCAACGCGGGCCTCGGCCATGCTCGTTGAGCCGATACCGGTGATCGCTGCGCGCGATCTGAGCGTCCGCCGGCATCGGGGGTGACCACCGCTATGCAAGCGATTACCGCACGTGACCGCGCTGCCGGTCTCCGTGGGCTTTCTCCAGAGGAAATGCCCTACCCGCATGCCGCAGAAAACGACGTCATTGTCCGGGTCCATGCCGCCGGCTTCACTCCGGGTGAGCTCGACTGGCCGGCAACCTGGACTGACCGCGCAGGGCACGATCGGACCCCCAGTATCCCAGGGCACGAAGTTTCTGGAGTCGTCGCCGAGCTGGGCTACGGGACAACAGGGTTGACCGTGGGTCAGCGGGTCTTTGGGATCACCGACTGGGCCCGCAACGGCTCTCTCGCGGAATACGTCGCTGTGGAGGCCCGCAATCTTGCGCCGTTATCGGCGCACATTGACCACACGGTGGCTGCCGCGTTGCCGATTTCCGGACTGACCGCGTGGCAGGGACTGTTCGATCACGCGCATCTTGTCACCGGCCAGACCGTTCTGGTTCATGGCGCCGCCGGCGCCGTTGGTTCAATAGCCGTGCAACTTGCTCGCGAGGCCGGAGCTCGCGTGATCGGTAGCGGCCGTACCGAGCACAGGGATACAGTGCTGGGTCTCGACGCCGACACATTCCTGGATCTGCAACGGGATCGGCTGGAGGATGTCGGCAAGGTCGACGTGGTATTCGACGTGATCGGCGGTGAAACCCTCAAGCGTTCAGCGCAATTAGTGCGGTCCGGCGGTGCGCTGATTACCATCGCTGAACCACCGCAAGTTCGACCGGAGCACGGACGCACAATCTTCTTCGTCGTCGAACCCGACCGGGCAGGTCTCGCCGCCCTTGAACGCAGACTTCACGACGGCCGGCTGCGCCCGATCGTCGGAGCGATATGTTCACTGGCCGAAGCGCCCTCGGCATTCGACCCCGCGTATCGCAGCCGCGGCAAGACCATCATCGCAATCACCGACGCTGACTAGCCGCCGCAGGAATGTGCTGATCGCTTCGGCGAGATATTTGGCTGCGGCACCGGAACTTTCGCCGGTGCGGCTCTCTTTGCGGGTGGCCAACTGGTGTGACGCGCTGCTGCTGAACGCTTCGGTGGTAGTGGTTCCATGCACCGAGCATCGCAATGATCCAGGGCGATGTCGTCCCGGGTAACACCCGAGTCCCATGCCCGCCAACCGCAATATCGCGGTATCGGATAGCCGGAAAGTCCTCGACAAGAATGGCCAGTTTTCATGAGGACCACCCTCGACCACCTATCCACAGCGGCGGCTCCTGGCCGTTGTACATGCTCTTGGGCCGCCATCGCTGTCTGCGCAGCAGTCGACCGGCGTGGTGCTCGGCCACGTCCTTCAGGTACTCGACGTCGTCGCTGGTCCACGGGTGCTGGCCGGTCCCGTCCAACCACCACCTCGGCTGGCCGTCCTGCTCGTAGCGGGTTATCCGGTAACGCCAGGCGACGTGCCTACCCTTGGCGTCAACCTGCCAGTCCAGCAGCCGCGGGCGCACGGCCTCGGGCGCCGGCTGGATAAATTCCCGGGGGTGGGTTATCCGGATCTCGATAAACTCGCCACCCATGAATTAACCCTAGTGGAAGTGATCGAGGCCGTGTCAGACCGAACCCGAAGTGATTCGAGCCGAAGGGCGTGACCTCGACGATCCGGCTGTAGTAGCGGCGATCGATCTCGTCAGATGGGAATTGTCAATGTTGAGTCGGTGAGGCCACGGTCGCCATGGATACCTCTCGGGACCGTTTGGTGTAGAGGAAGTCAGTCCCCCTCAAGTGGCAACCTTGCCAACAGCCCACCGGTACCCACCGCCGATTTCGTCGGGGTGCAGACCGCGCGGAGTCCCTACCACCTGGCACCAGTGTGTCAGCGAAGTCTCAAGTGCCAGGTTGTCGGTGATGCCATTTAAGTTGGAGTCATGAGCGATATCCAGTCCCAGTTTTCGGTTCTGAAGCAAACCGCCGATCGGGCCGTCGCGGATGCCATCGCACGGCTGACCGAGGACGGTGAAGATCATGAGCTCAATCGAATCAACGCCCTGGACTTTTCCAAGCGCACCGGCTTCGACGAAGAGAAGGTGATATCCGGCTTCCTGCATGCCTCGCGGCTCGGCCTGTTCGATCTCACCTGGAACGTGCTTTGTCCCGGTTGCAGCGGCGTGCTGGACGCGCATGACACGCTGAAATCGCTGCGTAATGACGACTATCGTTGCGGATTATGCGACTGCGGCTACGAGCCTTCCGTCGACGAGCAGGTCGAGGTGGCCTTTACGGTCAGTCCCAAGGTCAGGCGGATTGCCGCCCACGATCCCAACACGCTGCCGCTATGGGAATATTACAAGCAGGTGTTCTGGAGTTCGGGCAT
>DATKEW010000447.1:0-4338 GCA_035511785.1 Mycobacterium sp. | reverse complement strand
TTTTGCGCATTCTGCTCTGATAACGCGGTAAGGTCCCTCCATGGCAGGCAAGAGTCGCATCGACGTGCGACTCGCCACGCAGATACTCGTGTTGCAGCTCATCATCGTGACGCTGACGTTGATCGTCGCTTTCGGGCTCGTCGCCGTCTTCAACCGCCAGCGCCTGGACAGCCAATACCACGTGCACGCCCTGGATATGGCCCGTGTAGTGGCCTCTTCCCCGTCGGTAATCAACAACATCTCCCGCTACGACGATGCTGCGTTGACTGCAAGCCCCGCACTGATCGACGAACTCGCGGCCGGTCCGATCCAAAGCGTCGCGTCACGCGTTGAACAGCGCACGCACGTGCGGTTCGTGGTCGTCGTCAACACGCACGGCATCAGGCTCGCGGACCCCGACCGCAATAGGTTGGGTCTCCATGTCCTTGCCGATATCACGCAGGCAGCCGCCGGACACGAGGGGGTAACTCATGATTCCACCTTTTTGGGCCGGGCGATAGTCGCCAAAGTCCCAGTGCTGCAGCCTGGTTCGAATCGTGCTCTGGGCGTGGTCATCGTTGGCCTCTCCACGCAAGCATTTGATGAGCAGTTTTCGAAAAAACCTGCGCGTGCTGGGAGCGATGGCTGGTGCGGCGACCTCTTGCTGGCCAGCCCCGGCAATGCGGAACTGCGGCTGTCCGGCGCGGAGTTCATCGCACGGCTGCCGGGCGTGATGGTAGAGGAGGCGCAATGGGTGACGCAGACCTGACGGTGCTCGTGGTCGACGACGACTTCCGCGTCGCCAACCTGCACGCCGAGGTTGTCAACACGCTTCCTGGCTTCACGGTGAGCGCCACCGCGAACACCCTGGCGGCTGCGCGAAAAGCCGATCCCGTCGACCTTGCCCTGGTCGACGTCGACCTGCCCGACGGGTCAGGGATCGACTTCGTCCGCGAACTACACGGCGACAGCATGGTGCTGACGGCGGCAACCGAGGCGGCCACCATCCGCGCCGCGATGACCGCGGGGGCGATAGGCTACCTCGTCAAGCCGTTCGCGACCACCGAGCTCGCCGCCCGCCTGGCCGGCTATGCCCGCTACCGAAAAATACTGGCCGGCCCCAATCTCACCGCCAGTGACGTGGACGCGGCTCTGGATGCCCTTCGTCCCAGGATCGCCACCCCTGCGGCCCCGACAATCGCGGCTGCCTCCACCAAACAGCTTGTGCTGCAGGCCTTGCGGGCCGCGCAGAAGCCGATGTCGGCGGCGGAGGTCTCCGCCGCGATCGGGATATCGAGGGCTACGGCCCAGCGGTACCTGGCGGCGCTGGCCACTGCCCGCGACGTCACCGTGGGGCTGCGTTACGGCACAACGGGACGACCCGAACAAGAGTTCGCGGCCACCAGCAAGCGGCCGGCCGGTCCCCGGCGCTGAGTAAGTCGTTGCTGCCCTGGTGGCGGTTCCGCCCTAGTGTCTCGTGCCCGCGATCGACAAACGACGAGATCGCTTGCCTTGCTGAGTAACTGCCCGCCGCCGCTGGGCCGCGGCACGACGGATGTTGTTGGTGGCCAACCGATGAGAGAAGTCGCCGCGAATGCCTTCGGCCACCGGCTGCACCGGAAGTTCGGCAACGCTGCGCGCGGTGTCAGCGCTCTCAGCGGTGTCAGTTGTGTCAGGAGCTCCGGTGGCGCGAGTTTTCTTGGAGGGCCACCAGTTCGCATTCCCGACCAATGCCGCCAGGGCCGGCACCGTAACGGTGCGAACCACGAAGGTGTCGATGAACAGGCCCATGCCGATGATGAACCCGGTTTGCACCATGGTCGACAGGCTGCCGAACAACAGACCGAACATCGAGGCGGCGAAGATTATGCCGGCCGAGGTGATGACAGCACCGGTGGAACGGACGGCACGGATTATGCCGGAGCGGATGCCCATGCGCGACTCTTCGCGAATTCGCGTGATCAGCAGCAAGTTGTAGTCCGCCCAGACCGCGACCAGCACGATGAAGGCCGTCGCGTGCACGTTCCAAGACATCGGCCGAAGGCGACCGGGACAAGCCCTGCGACCAGCAACCGGGTGAGCTCACAGCCCTGGCTGGTCGTCGATGATGCCCAGCCAGATTTGTGCCACGTCGATGGCCACCTTCTCGCTGATGAAGGCGTGTTGGGTCCCGGTGTACATGTCGCGGAAGGCGCGCTCCAGGCGGCTGCCCTCGCGGATCGAGCTGGTGCCCGCGACCAGGTGTGCCCATTCCGCACAACCTCGGGCAGTGTCGGTGGCATAGACGGCGGCCACCCGCATGTCGGCGCGCACAGCTGGCGTCAGATCGTCTCCCGCGGCAACGGCAGCCTCGGCGGTCGTGAATGCGTCCAGCACCAGAAGGCGGGCGGCACGCCAGGCAGCGCGGTGGTGTGCAAGCCCTTTCTGAAACGTCGGGCGGCTGGCCAGCGACGCCATGTCACTCATCCGGAACTTCGTTGCGGCCAACTCCTGAACATCGTCGAGCATGCTCTTGGCGACGCCCAGTGCCCACGATGCGTGACCGGCGGCGGTGACCGGCATCAGCCCCATGCGCGTGGCCGGCGACTCCCCGCGGTATGGCTGGCGGACGAACAGCTCAAAGGTGCGGCTGTCGGGTACGAAGACACCCTCGGCGCCGTAGTCGTAGGATCCTGTTCCCTTGAGTCCCTGTACGAACCAGCCGTCGTTGAACTTGATCTCGTCGCGCGGAACGACGGCGACCCGCATCTCCGGGAAGCCTTCGCTGATCCAGCGCATCTCGCCGCTGTCCATCGGCAGGAAACCGGCCGCGATGTATTGAGAGTGGCCGATGCCCGAGCCGAAGTTCCACGATCCGTTCAACAGATAACCGCCATCCGCCGCGGTCCCCTGGCCGTTGGGAAAGAACTGGCCGCCCAGGGTGACGCGATTGTCGTGGGCGGTGAAAACCTCGGCAAACCCTTCGTCGGGCAGATAGGCCGCGGCGGCGAACGACGAAGGCAGGTTGGCGATGCCGATCCATCCGAACGAGCCATCCTGCCAAGCCATTTCGATCCACGTCTCGATCATCTCGGCGAACGATGGCTCGACGCCACCGGCCACGACGGGGTTGAACGCGGACATCAGCCCGGTGGCCCACATCTCGTCGACGATCGCCGGGGTCAATGTGCGCATCCGCTCGGATTCGGCGGCTTCGGCCTGCACCAGATCCCGCATACCACGAGCCAGCGAAACGACCCGGTCATCCGTCTCAGCTATCGACGTCATCGGCCCATTCCCATCATCGATTACGGTGCCACAGCATCAGCGGGAACACTGATACCGGTGACCGTACCAACCGCTCGAACGCTCTAAGCAACGAAATCACGCGTCACCGAATATCGCGGTGGGAGGCCTCATGCTGAACTCGATCGCAACTGTCGTTGTCGTGGTGCTTGGCCTGCACATCATCACGAAGTTCGCGTTTTTTGCGCTGCCTTACCGGCGACGGCGCGCCCTGCTCGACAAGCAGTACGGCGATAAGCCTTCGGCAACCGCCACGTCCGATCTCGTGTTGATGGCGTTCACGATCGCGATATCCGCGCTCTTGTTGGGGCGCGGTGGCGACGCGGTCAGCTTCCTGGGCGGACTGTGGATCGGGGCGACGCTCATCCAGTTGTATTTCCACCAATTTCACCGTCCCGTGCCATCGGAGCGTGCCGCCCCGCCGAGAACGTCACCGATCAAGGAGATGTCGTACGCCATCCAAGATGCGCCGTGGCGCCCGTGGCCCCAATTACTGACGCTGACCGTGCTTGTCGTGTACAGCCTCGTTCGAATGTTCTGAAAACTATTGCCGTAGCAAGTTTCTGGATCCGGCCTGGTCTCCTGCGCTTGCGCCGTCAGTCGAATGGCGAAGGCGAGTGTGGTGACGCGGCTGCCCTGACCCCGGTTGGTTGGTCCGCGAGGACCAGTTCACAGGGTCCGGTCAGCCGACCTCTTCGGTGGCGAGAACTCGATATACCGATATGACGTTCTGGGGCTGGCGCAATTACTGGTCGATGAGTTCGCCGACGAGACCACAGAGATGGTCGGCAAGATTTGGTACGAGAGGTCGATGCGACGTGACCAGGAGTTGATCGCCGATGGGAAGACCGCTGATCTAGAGGAACACAGGACGTGTCGCCGCCCCGCCCGCGAGCGAATCGAAAAGACCTGCAGTGCTCACGATCTCGCGCCATATGATGAGCACACCCGCGAATGCTCGGGCGGGCTGGTCGAGCGCTCCATCACCGCCGATGACCTGATCGATGAGCTGTGCCGCATGGCCGCCAAACGCGGCTGCCCCGTTGCGCTGCGGTGTGACAATGGTCCCGAGCT
>DATKEW010000446.1:0-20057 GCA_035511785.1 Mycobacterium sp. | reverse complement strand
GAGCACGTTGTCTCGCGACTGCCCGACGCCGAGTTGTTCCACCTGCCGGAGGAAAGTCATCTCGCCGGGCTGGGCCGCGGCGAGGAAATCCTGTCCACGTTGATGAAGATCTGGGACGAGCGGGGCTGACCCGCGGTCATCGACCAGCCTGCGGGTAGCCTGCTGACGTGCTGCTGGCATCCCTGGACCCCTCTGCCGTAACCACCACGGACATCGCTGACGCGGTGAGCATCGACGGCGCTGTGCTGAGCCGCAGCGACGTCGTCGGCGCCGCAACGTCGGTGGCCGAGCGCGTCGCCGGTGCCGGCCGGGTTGCCGTCCTGGCCAAGCCGACCGCGTCGACGGTGCTGGCGATCACCGGATGCCTGATCGCCGGCGTGCCCTTCGTCCCGGTGCCTTCCGATGTCGGCGCGGCCGAACGCCGGCACATGCTCACCGACTCCGGTGTACAGGCGTGGCTGGGCCCGGAGCCAGACGAGCCAGAAGGGCTGCCGCACATCCCAGTCCGACTACACGCGCGCTCCTGGCACCGTTATCCCGAGCCGGCACCCGAGTCCACCGCAATGGTCATCTACACCTCCGGTACCACCGGGCTGCCCAAGGGCGTGCTGCTGAGCCGGCGCGCGATCGCCGCCGACCTCGACGCGCTGGCGCAGGCCTGGCAGTGGACGGCCGACGACGTGCTGGTGCACGGATTGCCGCTGTTTCACGTGCACGGACTGGTGCTGGGCTTGCTCGGGTCGCTGCGGATCGGAAATCGCTTCGTGCACACCGGAAGACCGACACCGGCCGGCTATGCCCAGGCCCGTTCCGAAGCCGGGGGCACGCTGTATTTCGGAGTCCCCACGGTGTGGTCACGGGTGGCGGCGGATCAGTCGGCGGCCGAGGCGCTGAGGCAGGCGCGGCTGCTGGTGTCCGGGAGCGCCCCCCTGCCGGTTCCGGTGTTCGACCGGCTGGCAGAGCTCACCGGGCACCGGCCCATTGAACGCTACGGCGCCTCGGAATCGCTGATCACCATCTCGACGCGGGCGGACGGCGAGCGGCGCGCGGGCTGGGTGGGCCTGCCGGTCGCAGGCGTGGAAACCAGGCTGCTCAACGACAACGACGACCCGGTGCCAGCCGACGGGGAAACCGTTGGAAAGCTTCAGGTTCGGGGGCCGATGATGTTCGACGGCTACCTGAATCGGCCGGAGGCCACCGCCGAAGCCTTCGACGCTGACGGCTGGTATCGCACCGGTGACGTCGCGGTCGTCGACGGCGAGGGCATGCACCGCATCGTGGGCCGTGAGTCGGTCGACTTGATCAAGTCGGGTGGATACCGGGTCGGCGCGGGCGAAATCGAAACGTCATTGCTCGGGCATCCGGGCGTGCAGGAGGCCGCTGTCGTCGGGCTACCCGATGAGGACCTGGGCCAACGGATTGTCGCATTCGTCGTCGGCTCGTCCGAACTGAAAGCCGACGAATTGATCGACTACGTCGCCCGGGAGCTTTCGGTACACAAGCGGCCGCGTGAGGTGCGGATCGTGGATGCGCTGCCGCGCAACGCGATGGGCAAGGTGATGAAGAAGCAGTTGCTGACCGAGGGCTGAGTTACTGCCAGCCGGGGTTTGCCGCACCGCGACACGCAGGATGTTGCCAGGTTTTCTGTCGGGCGAGACCGCGAACCTTCACCTACCGTCGTAACCGTGGATAGACACAGCCGGTCACTGGACGACTACATGCGTGAGCCGAATCGCGCAGTGGGTTCCGCTGTGACGGTTGCAGCAGGCCCTGGTCCCACACCGATGCGGCGGGTGGCGACCGCGTGTCTCGTCGGCTCGGCAATCGAGTTCTACGACTTCCTCATCTACGGCACCGCGGCAGCGCTGGTGTTTCCCACGGTGTTCTTCCCCCACCTCAGCAATAGCGTGGCCACGATCGCCTCGATGGGGACATTTGGCGCGGCGTTTCTGTCCCGGCCGGTCGGCGCTGCCGTCTTTGGGTACTTCGGGGACCACCTTGGTCGTAAAAAGACTTTGGTCGCCACGCTGCTGATCATGGCGATATCGACCGTGACCGTGGGCTTAGTTCCCAGCACTTCGGCAATTGGTATGGCAGCGCCACTGATCCTGGTCGCCCTGCGGCTGCTGCAAGGGTTTGCCGTCGGCGGCCATTGGGCAGGGTCGGCGCTGCTGAGCGCCGAATATGCGCCGGCCGCCAAACGCGGCCGGTATGGCATGTTCACCCTGCTCGGCGGTGGCACCGCGTTGGTACTGAACAGCTTGACCTTTCTCGGCGTGAACTACACCATCGGCGAAAGCAGCTCCGCCTTTATGCAGTGGGGATGGCGGCTACCGTTTCTGATCAGCGCTGCGCTGATCGTCATCGCCCTCTACGTGTGGCTCAAGATCGACGAAACTCCGGTGTTCGCCGAGGAAAAGGCTCGCGACCTGGTACCCAAAGCACCGCTCAAAGAGGTGCTGCACCTCCAGCGCCGGGAGATTGCCCTGGCCGCAGGCAGCATCCTCGGCTCATTGGGCTTCGTCTACATGTCCGGTACGTATCTGACCACCTATGCTCACTCCCACCTGGGGTATTCCCGCACCCTCATCTTGTTCGTCGGTGTGCTGGGCGGGCTGGCGAGCATCGCGTTCGTCGCGCTCTCGGCCACTCTGTGCGATCGAGTCGGCCGCCGCCGGATGATGTTGGTGGGGTGGGCAGGGTGCTTACCGTGGTCGTTTGTCGTGCTCCCGCTGATGGATACCGGCAAACCCATTTTGTATGCAGTAGCTATCGTCGGCATGTACGCCATCGCCGCGATCGGCTCCGGACCTACCGCAGCGTTCATCCCCGAGCTGTTTGCCACCCGTTACCGCTACAGCGGATCGGCACTCGCGGTGAACGTCGCCGGCGTCATTGGTGGCGCCTTGCCGCCCCTGATCGCCGGAACATTGGCGGGAACCTACGGCAGCTGGGCAATCGGTCTTATGCTGGCAACCCTTGCATTGGCCAGCCTGGTATGCACCTATCTACTTCCAGAAACCAACGGAACAGCGCTTCGAACCACGCAGGGTGTACACGTCGGTCACGGGCCAGTTGAGCTCGAGCTCCCTGGCGGCGGCCCGTAGCTCAGTTGGCGTGCAGATCCTCGTTGAGCGTGATGCCCTGACCGTCCCGGGCCACCACCTCGACCGCCCCGGTGAGCGAATTGCGCCGGAACAGTAGGTTATTGGCGCCGGAGAGGTCTCGAGCTTTCACCGACTTGCCGTCCGGCGTGGCGACCTTGGTGCCCGCGGTGACATACAGGCCGGCTTCGACGACGCAGTCGTCGCCCAGTGAGATACCCAGGCCCGCGTTGGCGCCGAGCAGACACCGTTTGCCTATCGAAATGACTTGCGTTCCACCGCCGGACAACGTGCCCATGATCGACGCTCCGCCACCGATGTCGGACCCGTCACCCACCACCACACCGGCCGAGATGCGGCCCTCGACCATCGACGCGCCCAGGGTGCCGGCGTTGTAGTTGACGAAGCCCTCGTGCATCACCGTGGTCCCCGGCGCCAGGTGGGCGCCCAGCCGGACCCGGTCGGCGTCGGCGATGCGCACGCCGGTGGGCATGACGTAGTCGACCATCCGCGGAAACTTGTCGACGCCGTAGACGGTCACCGGCCCCTTGCGGCGCAGCCGCGCCCGGACCGACTCGAATCCGTCGATCGCGCATGGCCCGTGATTAGTCCAGACCACATTGGTCAATACCGGAAACAAGCCGCCGGCGTTCAGCCCGTGCGGCGCCACCAGCCGGTGCGACAACAGATGTAGCCGCAGGTAGGCGTCGTAAGCGTCGGCGGCGACATCGTCTAAGGAGCCGATGATCGTATGCACCGCGATGGTCTCGGTGCGACGGTCGTCGTCGCGGCCGATGAGCGCCGCCAGTTCCAGGGGAACATCGGAGAGTGCCAGTCGTGACGTGCCGCCGGTGCCCGATTCGGTCAGTTCCGGTGCGGGAAACCAAGTGTCGAGAATCGCTCCGTCGGAAGCCAGTGTCGCCAATCCGATGCCTGCAGCTCCAGTCACAACCCGACACGCTACTTGCCCGGTATGCGGGGCCAAACCACTACCCTGGTGGCGTGCTGGACTTGCGTGGGGATCCGATCGAGCTGACCGCGGCGCTGGTCGACATCCCCAGCGAATCGCGGGAGGAAGCGCGCATCGCCGACGAGGTGGAGACCGCGCTGCGCGCCCAGACATCCGGGTTCGAGATCGTTCGCAACGGCAACGCCGTGTTGGCCCGCACCCACCGAGGCCGGTCGTCGCGGGTGCTGCTGGCCGGACATCTGGACACCGTCCCGGTGGCCGAAAACCTGCCCAGCCGTCGCTCAACCGAGCCGGATGGCGACGTGCTGCACGGCTGCGGCACGGCGGACATGAAATCCGGCGACGCGGTCTTTCTTCATCTGGCCGCCACGGTCGCCGAACCGGTGCACGACCTGACCCTGGTGTTTTACGACTGTGAGGAAATCGATGCGGCCGCAAACGGTTTGGGCCGCATCGAGCGCGAGTTGCCGGACTGGTTGTCCGCCGACGTGGCCATCCTGGGCGAGCCCACCGCCGGCTACATCGAAGCCGGTTGCCAGGGCACACTGCGCGCCGTGATCAGCGCGACCGGAACGCGCGCTCATTCGGCACGTTCCTGGTTGGGCGACAACGCAATTCACAAACTGCGCGCCGTACTGGACCGGCTGGCCGGATACACCGCACGTACCGTCGACATCGACAGTTGCGCCTATCGCGAGGGCTTGTCGGCGGTGCGGGTCGACGGCGGCGTGGCCGGCAACGTGATCCCCGATGCCGCCTCGGTGACGGTGAATTACCGCTTCGCGCCCGACCGTTCGGTGGCCGCCGCGCTGCAACACGTGCACGACGTGTTCGACGGGCTTGACGTGCAGATCGAGCAAATCGACGCCGCCGTGGGTGCGCTGCCGGGCCTGTCGCAACCTGCCGCCAAGGCCCTGGTCGAAGCCGCAGGGGGACATGTGAGGGCGAAATACGGGTGGACGGACGTATCCCGGTTTGCCACCCTGGGCATCCCGGCGGTCAATTTCGGGCCGGGTGATCCCAACCTGGCGCACCGGCGCGACGAACGGGTGCCGGTCGCCGCGATCACCGCCGCCGTGCAGATGCTGCGGCGCTACCTGGGCGGCTGACGGTCAACCGTCGCGGCATCAGCCGTACCGCTGCGCCTGCGCGGCGGCGTCGGCGGCCGCCGCGCGCATCCCGACGGCGGCCAGGTCGTGCGACACCGCGAGGAGCGCCGCCTCGTCGCCGCTCGCCAACGCCCGCGCATGCTCCAGCGCGATACCGCCTACGACGCAGTCGATCTCGCCGCACAGTCGGGCCAGCGGGTCCGCCGCGCGGGTGTCACCGAGGCGGACCGCCTCGTGCCACACGCGTATCGCCACTGCCGACTGCCCGCCGCGCTCGGCCGTCCGAGCGGCCTCCCGGGCGGCGGCCACCGCGCCGTGCGCGTCGCGCATCGATGCCAGCCGCCATGCCCGGGCCACACCCAGCTCCGGGGCGAACAGCGCCGACTTGGTTCCGTGCCGAGATTCGGCTCTGCTCATGGCTTTTGCCGTCGCGGCGGTGTCACCCTGCTGGGCGAGCGCGGTGGCCAGCAGCGTGAGCGACAGCGGCCCCCACGAGTATCCGGTGCGTTCCAGGGTGGCCGCCGCCGGCCCGAGCAGCGCTGCGGCGCGGGCGAATTCGCCGTCGGCGATGAGCACATGCGCCAGCAGGACCTCGCCGATCGCGCGCCCCGGCTGCTGCAGCTCGGCGAAGTCGGTGAACTGCTGAGCGAGCTGCCGCGCCGCGTCGAGTTGGCCCGCCATCAACAGTGCGATGGTCTGGCCCAGCCCGATCGTGAAACGCAGCAGCCCCGGATGCTCGGCGGCCAGGGCGCGCTGGGCCAGCGGCTCGACGTCGCCGAAACGGCCCTGCCGCGCCGCACACAGCGCTGCCGCGCTGGCCGCCCAGGCCACCGCCTGGTCATCGGCCGACGGTGACGCCAGCACTTCGCCGGCGACTTTGACGGCGTGCCCGACATTGCCCGCGTTCATCGCGAACGTGGCGCTCAGCGCGTCGAGCGTGGTGCGCGGGCCCGCATCCGTGACCCGATTGCGGACGGTCCGCAGGAACGCGGTGGCCCGCTCCGGCTCGCTGAGCATCCAGAATTGGTTGGCCGCCCGCAGCAGCGTCCAGTCCATGAGCGCAGCTTCGGTCAACGCGGTTGAGTCGACGTCGGCCAGCACCGCGTCCGCCTGGCGGCCACGCCCCTGCCACGCCAGGGCGTGTGCGAGGGCCAGCCGCGCCGCCAAGCCGCCGGAGTGCTCCAGCGCCCAGCGGGCCAGTCGTTCGCCCAGGGCAAGGTCGCCCAGCCGCAGCGCCTGCTGCGCGGCGGCGACGACCTCGGCGACCCGCTGGGGGGCGTCGCTGTCCATCGCCAGCGAGGCCAGCCGCAGCCGGTCGCTGAGGTGGTCCGACGGATGCTGCGACAGCAGCTTGACCAGTTCGGTGCGTCGTTGTCGCTCGTCGTCGGCGCCGAGTGCGGCACGCGCTCGTTCGGCGAACAGCGGGTGCGCCGTGTACACCACCGGAGCGTCACCGTGTCCACCGCGCACCCGGATTTCCGCCGCGCCCCATTCGACTGCCTCGCCGACCGCGCCGTCGCCGGCGAGGACGGTGAGGTCGGCGAGCGACAGCGGCTCTTCGACGGCGAGATAGTCCAGCACCGCCCGCGCGGCCGCGGGTAGCTCGGCGATGAATGCGTCGACCTGCGCCGGCGTGGTCGCCCCGGCGGGCGCCTCGATGTCGATCCGATCCAGCAGGCCGTCGGTCCACAGCGCTGCGATGGCCTCGGGCGCGGACCCATGATCCAGGCCGCGGGCGGTGACAACCATCCGGGCCGTGCCGGCCAGCGCCAATTGGTAGACCAGTGTGGCCGACAGGATGTCGAGGTCGTGGGCGTCGTCGACGACGAGCAGCAGATCGCCCTGCTGATCATGACGGCCCAGCGATGCCCGGGCCGCGCGCAGCAGTGCCGCCGGCTTGCCGATGTCGGCCCCGAAGCTGGAAAGGTCCACCAGATGGCTGAAGGCCCCGAACGGGACCATCCGCTCGGTCGGCGTGCCGATAACCCAGCGGGTGAGGGTGGTCGGCTGCCGGCGGACGAACTGTTCGGCGGCCAATCGGGCCAAAGTGGATTTGCCGCAGCCGTCGGGTCCGAGTACGACGGCCCCGGGCCGCGTCGCATCGGCAAGCGCGACGTCCAACTGTTCCAAGGCGGCCGCATGTTGGGGGACGTTCCATCGAATCGGCACGGCCGGATTTTATTGCGTGCGGTCGCCCTTGTTCATCAGGGCGGTCCGGTGGGCCCGTGTGTGCGTGATCCGGCGGGCTTGGTCTACCTTTCGGATATGCCCCTGGAACGCGATTCACCGCGCGAATGGGCGGTGTGTGTGTACTGCGCGTCCGTGCCGACGCATCCCGAATTGCTCGAGCTGGCCACCGAACTCGGCGAGGCGATAGCCGATCGCGGCTGGACTTTGGTGTGGGGCGGCGGCCACGTCTCGGCAATGGGCGCGGTGGCCAGCGCGGCGCGGGCACGCGGCGGCCGGACCGTCGGGGTGATCCCCCAACAGTTGATGCGCCGCGAGCTGGCCGACACGGAAGCCGACGAACTGATCGTCAGCGAGACCATGCGCGAGCGTAAGCAGATCATGGAAGACCGCTCCGACGCGTTCATCGTGCTGCCGGGCGGTGTCGGCACGCTCGACGAGCTTTTCGAGGCATGGACCACGGGCTACCTCGGTATGCACCACAAGCCCGTGGTGATGCTCGACCCGTGGGGGCACTACGAGGGCCTGTGGATCTGGTTGAACGGATTGCTCGACAGCGGGTACATCTCGCAGGTAGCGATGGACCGGCTGGTGCTGGTCGATAAGGTGGGTGCCGCAGTAGAGGCGTGCGCCCCCGCCTGACGTCGGCGGGCTTAGGTCAGTGGCTAAGTGCCGAGGGGAATTGAGGATCGCGTGTCCGATCACGACGGGGGAACGCGCACAGCGGTCGGTCTGACCGATATCGCAGCTCGGGTGCCGGGCGTGCTGGCCGATATGCCGGTGATCGTGCGCGGCGTGCTGACCGGACTGCTGGCCCGACCGAACTCCAAGAAGTCGATCGGCACGGTGTTCCAGGAGCGGGCCGCTCGCTACGGTGACCGCGTCTTCCTGAGGTTCGGTGACCAGCAACTGACCTACCGCGACGCCAACGCCGCCGCCAACCGCTACGCGGCCGTGCTGGCCGCGCGAGGCGTCGGCCACGGCGACGTTGTCGCGATAATGCTGCGTAACTCGCCCAACACGGTGCTGGCGATGCTGGCCGCGGTCAAGTGCGGCGCCGTCGCCGGGATGCTCAACTACCACCAGCGCGGCGAGGTGCTGGCGCACAGCCTGGGCCTGTTGGACGCCAAGGTCTTGGTCTCGGAGACCGACCTGGTCAGCGCCGTCACCGACTGCGATTCCTCGGGCACCACCGAGACTCTGACCATCGAAGACCTGGCGCGATTCGCTCTGAGCGCGCCGGCCACCAATCCCGCGTCGGCATCGGCGGTGTTGGCCAAGGACACCGCGTTCTACATCTTCACCTCGGGCACCACCGGATTCCCCAAGGCCAGCGTGATGACCCATCGACGGTGGCTGGCCGCGCTGGCCGCGTTCGGCGGCATGGGGTTGCGGCTGAAGAGCTCCGACACGCTGTACAGCTGCCTCCCGCTGTACCACAACAACGCGTTGACGGTCGCGCTGTCGTCGGCGATCAATTCCGGGGCGACGCTCGCGCTGGGCAAGTCGTTTTCGGCGTCGCGGTTCTGGGACGAGGTGATCGCCAACCGGGCCACGGCGTTCATCTACATCGGCGAGATCTGCCGCTATCTGCTCAACCAGCCGCCCAAGCCCACCGACCGCGCGCACAAGGTGCGCCTGATCGCCGGCAACGGGCTGCGGCCGGAGATCTGGAACGAGTTCACGGAACGTTTCGGCATCGCGCGGGTGTGTGAGTTCTACGCGTCCAGTGAAGGCAACACCGCTTTCATCAACATCTTCAATGTGCCTCGCACTACCGGCATCTCGCCGACCCCGCTGGCGTACGTGGAGTACGACCCCGACACCGGCGTCCCGCTGCGTGACGGGAACGGACGGGTGCGCAAGGTGGCCGCCGGGGAGCCCGGCCTGTTGATCAGCCCGGTCAACCGGCTGCAACCGTTCGACGGCTACACCGACAAAGAGTCGACGGAAAAGAAGTTGGTGCGCAACGCTTTCCGTGAGGGCGACTGCTGGTTCAATTCGGGCGACGTGATGAGCCCGCAGGGCATGCGTCATGCCGCGTTCGTCGACCGGCTCGGCGACACGTTCCGCTGGAAGGGCGAGAATGTCGCCACCACACAGGTCGAAGCGGCGCTGGCGTCCGAGGGGTCGGTCGAGGACTGCACGGTCTTCGGCGTCGAGATTCCCCGCACCGGGGGCCGCGCCGGGATGGCCGCGGTCAAGCTGCGCGATGGCGCCGAGTTCGACGGCAAGTCTCTGGCCGGCGCGGTCTATGGCCAGCTGCCTGTCTACGCACTGCCGCTGTTCGTGCGGCTGGTCGACGCCCTGGAACAGACCACGACGTTCAAGAGCCGCAAGGTCCAGTTGCGGGAGCAGGCCTACGGCCCGGACGTGAAGGACCCGCTGTACGTGCTTGCCGGCCGCGACGAGGGCTACGTGCCCTACTACGACGAATACCCCGACGAAGTCGCGGCGGGTAAGCGGCCCCAAGGCTAGCGGCCTCGGGGCAGGTCGTCCAGGTCACAGTCTGCTATCCCGGCACGGCGCCTCCGCTGGTGGCCAGGCACCATAGATGGGTGCAGTCAACCCTGTGCGGCCGACCGGTCGCAGCGGATCGCCCGCTCATCATGGCGATCGTCAACCGCACCCCGGACTCGTTTTACGACAAGGGCGCGACGTTCAGCGATGACGCTGCCAGAGCTGCCGCACACCGGGCCGTGGATGAGGGCGCCGACGTCATCGACGTCGGCGGTGTCAAAGCGGGCCCGGGCGTCACTGTCGATGCGGACACCGAGATCGCCCGGCTGGTGCCGTTCATCGAATGGCTGCGTGACGCCTACCCGGACCAGCTGATCAGCGTTGACACCTGGCGCGCGAGCGTGGCCGAAGTGGCCTGCGCGGCGGGCGCCGACCTGATCAACGACACCTGGGGCGGCGTCGAACCCGCCCTGGCCGAGGTGGCCGCCGAGTTCGGCGCGGGCCTGGTGTGTTCGCACACCGGCGGGGCGCTGCCGCGCACGCGTCCCTTCCGGGTGAACTACGGTACGACCACCCGCGGCGTGGTCGACGACGTGATCCGCCAGGTCACCGAGGCCGCCGAGCGGGCCGTCGCGGCCGGTGTGGCCCGCGACCGGGTGCTGATCGATCCGACCCACGATTTCGGCAAGAACACCTTCCACGGGCTGGCATTGTTGCGCCACGTCGGTGATCTTGTTAACACCGGGTGGCCCGTGCTCATGGCTTTGAGTAACAAGGACTTCGTCGGGGAGACTCTGGGTGTGGCATTGACCGAACGGCTGGAGGGGACGCTCGCGGCCACCGCGCTGGCGGCGGCCGCTGGGGTCCGCATGTTTCGGGTGCACGAGGTCGCCGCCACCCGCCGGGTACTGGAAATGGTGGCCTCGATCCAGGGGACGCGTCAGCCGACCCGCACGGTGAGGGGACTTGCATGACCGCATCGGAGCTGGTTGCCGGTGACCTCACCGGCGACGGGGTGCTCGCGGCACGGCCCGGCGACATGTTGCTGGCCGACCGCAGCTGGAACCGTCCCGGCTGGACGGTCGGGCGACTGGAAGAAGCCAAGGCCGGGCGGACGATTTCGGTGGTGCTGCCTGCCCTCAACGAGGAAGAAACCATCGGATCGGTGATCGACAGCATCTCGCCGCTGGTCGACGGTTTGGTCGACGAGCTGATCGTGCTCGACTCCGGCTCAACGGACGACACCGAGATCCGCGCCATCGCTGCCGGCGCTCGGGTGGTCAGCCGCGAACAGGCCCTGCCCGCGATTCCGACGCGGCCCGGCAAGGGCGAGGCGCTGTGGCGCTCGCTGGCGGCGACCAGCGGCGACATCGTGGTATTCGTCGACTCCGACCTGATCAATCCGCACCCGATGTTTGTGCCTTGGCTGGTCGGCCCGCTGCTCACTGGCGACGGCCTGCACCTGGTCAAAAGCTTCTACCGACGGCCGCTCAACGTCGGCGATTGCAGTGGCGGCGCGGGCGCCACCGGTGGCGGGCGGGTCACCGAGCTGGTGGCCCGGCCGTTGTTGTCGGCGCTGCGGCCGGAGCTGGGCTGCGTGCTGCAGCCACTCGGCGGTGAGTACGCGGCCAGCCGAGAGCTGCTGACGTCGCTGCCATTCGCCCCCGGCTACGGGGTGGAGATCGGCCTGCTGGTGGACACCTTCGATCGGTTGGGCCTGGACGCGATCGCCCAGGTCAATCTCGGCGTGCGGGCCCACCGCAATCGGCCGCTCTCCGAACTGGGCGCGATGAGCCGGCAGGTCATCGCGACCCTGTTCGCACGCTGCGGCATCCCCGACTCCGGGGTGGGTTTGACCCAGTTCTCCGCTGACGTTGACGGCTACACCCAGCAAACGTGGCCGGTGTCGCTGGTGGACCGGCCGCCGATGCAGGGGTTGCGGCCCCGCTGATCGCCGCGGTGTCGGCGGCTAGGGCAATATCGTTCACGTGGCGTTGGTTTTGCTGTACCTGGTCGTGCTGGTGCTGGTGGCGATCGTGCTGTTCGGCGCGGCCAGCCTGCTGTTCGGGCGCGGTGAGCAGCTGCCGCCCCTTCCGCGCGGGACGACGGCGACTGTGCTGCCCGCCTACGGTGTTACGGGCGCCGACGTCGACGCCGTCAAATTCACCCAGACACTGCGCGGATACAAGACCAGCGAGGTGGACTGGGTGCTGGAACGGCTGGCTCGCGAGCTGGAGGCGTTACGTGGCCAGCTGGCGTCCGCCCACCCGTCGTCGGTCGATGAGCCCGAAGCCGAGCGCGAGCGCGATCCCGTGGAACCCGGGAACGGCGAGGATCGTCAGGACAGAGTGTGAGCGACGACGGACGGGTTCGGTGCGGCTGGGCGGCCATTCGGCCCGGACCCGACTTCGAGCTCTACCGCGACTACCACGATGAGGAATGGGGCCGTCCATTGCACGACGGGGTGGCCCTGTTCGAGCGAATGAACCTGGAGGCCTTCCAGAGCGGCCTGTCGTGGCTGATCATCCTGCGCAAACGGGACAACTTTCGGCGTGCCTTCTCCGGGTTCGACATCGAGAAGGTCGCCCGCTACACCGATGCCGATGTGCAACGGCTGCTGGCCGACGCGGGGATCGTCCGGAACCGGGCCAAGATCGAGGCGACGATCGCCAACGCCCGTGCGGCGGCTGACCTGGGCTCTTCCGAAGACCTGTCCGAGCTGCTGTGGTCGTTCGCGCCGCCGGCGCGTGCCCGGCCCGTCGACGTGTCTGAAATTCCCTCGGCCACTGCCGAATCGACGGCCATGGCACGCGAACTGAAACGGCGCGGATTTCGCTTCGTCGGGCCTACCACCGCCTATGCGCTGATGCAGGCGACCGGCATGGTGGACGACCATATCCGCGCTTGCTGGGTGCCCGCGCAAGCCCGGTGAGGACCGAGAGCCGGGTCTTTGTGCAACTGCTCACCCAAATAGGGAACAATGGGGGGGTGATTTGGCAGTTCAATGTCGGGTATGGCTGGTATTCCACTGGCGGGGCGTGCTCGGCGCCGACCCGGTCCGCGACGGCGGGCCAGCTCGAATCTGGAGGGAGCACTCGATGGCGGCGATGAAGCCCCGGACCGGAGACGGTCCTCTGGAAGCAACCAAGGAGGGGCGCGGCATCGTAATGCGGGTACCACTTGAGGGTGGTGGACGTCTTGTCGTCGAGTTGACGCCCGACGAAGCCGCCGCGTTGGGCGACGAACTCAAGGGCGTCACCAGCTAGCACCACTGCGGCCTGCCAGGCGGCCGCGGCTACGCACACACCTTCCGGTAGATGTCCAGCGTTTGCTCGGCGACGCGGGCCCAGGAGAATTCCTCGATGCAGCGCTGGCGTCCCGCACGGCCATAGCGTTCCGCTTTTTCGGGGTCGGCAACGAGCGCATTGACCGCTTCGGCCAACCTGGCCTGGTAACCGGCCGCGTCGTCTGGGTCGTAATGCACCAGCGTCCCGGTGACCCCGTCGGCGACGACCTCGGGTATCCCGCCGACGTCGGAGGCCACCACCGCGGTAGCGCAGGCCATCGCTTCCAGGTTCACAATGCCCAACGGCTCGTACACCGATGAGCACACGAAAACGGTTGCTGCCGAAAGTATTTCGCGTAGTTCGCCGATGGGGAGCATTTCGCGGATCCAGAACACCCCGGTCCGACTGCGGGACAGTTCGGCTACGGCGGCCAGTGCTTCCTCGGCTATCTCCGGCGTGTCGGGCGCGCCGGCGCACAGCACCAACTGGACGTCCGGATCGAATCGGTGGGCGGCCGCCAGCAGGTGGGCCAAACCCTTCTGCCGGGTGATCCGTCCGACGAACGCCACCAGGGGCCGGCCTGGATCGACCCCGAGCTCGGCCAGCACGGACCCCGCGCTCACCGGACCGGCCGGATACCACACGCCGGTGTCGACCCCGTTCCGAATGACGTGCACCAGGCTCGGATCCAGTGTCGGGTAGACCCGCAACACGTCCTCACGCATACCGGAGCTGACCGCGATCACGGCGTCAGCGGCCAGCATCGCGGTGTTCTCCACCCACGTCGACACCCGGTAGCCGCCGCCGAGCTGTTCGGCCTTCCACGGCCGCATTGGCTCGAGCGAATGCGCCGTCAGAACGTGCGGGATGTCGTAGAGCAGCGCGGCCAGATGCCCGGCCAGGCCGGTGTACCAGGTGTGTGAGTGCACGACGGTGGCCGCGGATGC
Source organism: Mycobacterium sp. (assembly GCA_035511785.1). Taxonomy (GTDB): domain Bacteria; phylum Actinomycetota; class Actinomycetes; order Mycobacteriales; family Mycobacteriaceae; genus Mycobacterium. The sequence goes on along the minus strand of DATKEW010000446.1, from coordinate 5,993 downwards.
GGCATTTGCCATCATCAGGTCGGCGGACAAGGTGGACATAGCCGCGTTGGCGCCGTTGATCCGCGGGTCGGGCTGATAGGCGAAGGCGCCGGGGCGGGGTGCGCCCATGCAGTGCACATCGACCGCGCACAGCCGGCGCAGTTGTGCGACCAGTTCGGTGACGTGTACCCCGGCCCCGCCATAAACCTCTGGTGGGTACTCCCGAGTCATCATCGCCACCCGCATACTCCGCACCGTAGTTCGATGACGATGCCGTCCGCGAGTCGGGCGGACATAAAAAACGGGGGTAGTCGACGCTGGCAGCAGGCTGAACAATAATTGGCGGTGTCGGGCCGCCGAACTAAGCGAAATACCTTGACGGACAGTTCGGCAGAGGCGCGGCCGGCGGCGTTTACCCCTGGCAGCGGCTCTTGCAGGCCGATAGGTTTGGAGCCATGAGGGAAGCGCCACACGTGCTGGGCATCGTCCTGGCCGGCGGTGAGGGCAAGCGGCTGTATCCGCTGACCGCGGACCGGGCCAAACCCGCGGTTCCCTTCGGTGGCGCCTATCGGCTGATCGACTTCGTGCTGTCCAACCTCGTCAACGCCCGTTATCTGAGAGTCTGCGTTCTCACCCAATACAAGTCGCATTCACTGGACCGCCACATTTCGCAGAACTGGCGGTTGTCCGGCCTGGCCGGTGAGTACATCACCCCGGTGCCGGCGCAGCAGCGCCTGGGCCCGCGCTGGTACACCGGCTCCGCCGACGCGATCTATCAGTCACTCAATCTCATCTACGACGAAGACCCGGACTACATAGTGGTTTTCGGGGCCGACCACGTGTATCGGATGGATCCCGAGCAGATGGTGCGGTTCCACATCGACAGCGGGGCCGGCGCAACCGTGGCCGGCATCCGGGTTCCCCGTGCTGAGGCCCCCGCGTTCGGTTGCATCGACGCCGACGAGTCCGGCCGGATCCACAGTTTTGTGGAGAAGCCACTGGAACCGCCGGGGACACCGGATGATCCGGAGACGACGTTTGTGTCGATGGGCAATTACATCTTCACCACCAAGGTGCTCATCGATGCGATTCGTGCCGACGCCGACGACGACCACTCGGATCACGACATGGGCGGCGACATCATCCCGCGATTGGTGGACGACGGGATGGCCGCGGTTTACGACTTCTCCGACAACGAGGTGCCCGGGGCCACCGACCGCGACCGGGCCTACTGGCGTGACGTCGGGACGCTGGACGCGTTCTACGACGCGCACATGGACCTGGTGTCGGTACACCCGGTGTTCAACCTCTACAACAGGCGCTGGCCCATCCGCGGCGAGTCGGAGAATCTGGCGCCGGCGAAGTTCGTCAACGGCGGCTCGGCCCAGGAGTCGGTAGTAGGGGCGGGCAGCATCATCTCGGCGTCGTCGGTGCGCAACTCGGTGTTGTCGTCGAATGTGGTGGTGGACGACGGCGCGATCGTGGAGGGCAGTGTGATCATGCCGGGCGCCAGGGTCGGCCGTGGTGCGGTGGTGCGCCACGCGATCCTGGACAAGAACGTCGTCGTCGGGCCCGGCGAGATGGTCGGAGTGGATCTGGAGAAAGACCGGGAACGCTTCGCGATCAGCGCCGGCGGCGTCGTCGCGGTGGGCAAGGGCGTCTGGATCTAGCTTCGGTTGGCAGGGATCTCCGGGATCAGCAGATGCGCGTCGCGACGCGGGCCCCAATGCAGGGTGACCCTTCCGCGCGGCGGGCTGGGGTAGGCCGTCGGGAATTGGCCGGTAACCGGATTGTGCGGACACAACCACCGCCCGGCGATCACCAGCCGTAACTGCTCGCCGGCACGGAACAGCGTCGCCGATGGGCCCAGTGCAACATCGACCGCGACCACCTCGCCGGCGGGTACCGGCTGCGGGTCGGTGCATGTCGCGACCGGCTCCCAGGGCAGCGAGAGCTCGGGGTCCAATGCACGCAGGGAGACGCGCTGCCAGCCGGTGGCGACCCGGTCGCGTCCGTAGCCGTACGACCCCTCGAATTCGACGAACCGCCCGTCGCGCCACTTCTCCACGCCGACGAATAGGTTCGCGTCGTCACAGCCGTCCAGCTGCACCCACAATCGCGCGACCATCGGGCCGGTCAGCTCGGTGTCTTCGGGCAATGTGTAACTGAATGCCGCTGCACGAGAATGGGTTTGGAACGTTATGCGACCCGCCGTCTGTGGCTGCTCGGGTGCCAACGCCCCGTTGTCGGCGAGATATATTGGCCGCCAGCGGGTTCGGGGAAGCGGCCACTCGGCTTCTTCGCGCACCGCGGTGATGGTGTCGCGGTCCTCGCGCACCTCGAGGCGAACGCTGCGGGAATCGGGCGCGCCGTCCAGCACGCCGCGGAAGAATTTCAGCTGCTCAGCCAGCGCGGCTTCGGAGTAGAAAGTCGCCCATTTGCCGCCGCGATGGGTGTAGAGGCGGGCGTGGGCGGAGCCGCCGCGCGTGAATGCCCGGACCGAGCCGCGGGTGTGCAGGTTGTTGTCCGAGAAGCTACCGCAGACCAGCATGGGAACCTGGATCGCCGACAGGTCGGGCGCCAGCGAGCGCCAGAACTCGTCGCGCAGGGGATGCTCGTCTTGCATCGGCCCGAGCGTGTAGGCCTGCCGCGTATCGCGATCGATGTTTCTCGACCACAGCCGGGTGAAGCCGGACTCCCGAATTCCGCCCGGAAAGGTCAGGTCGCGATACGCGTCGGTGAAGCCTTCCCACGGGCAGATCGCCCGCAACGCAGGCGGCTGCAGGACGGCGACGGCGCGCTGGCTGATGGCCAAATACGACACCCCGAGCATCATGACGTTGCCGTCGCACCACGGCTGATCGGCGATCCACTGCACGAGGTCGTAGGTGTCCTCGGCTTCTTGGCGCGAGAGCAGCTTTCCGGTGCCGTCGGAATGGCCGCAGCCGCGCGAGTCGGCATTCACCACGCTGAAGCCCTGCCCGATCCACCAGGCCGGGTCCGGGGCCTCCCAGCCGGTCATGGTTGAGAAAGCCACCGGTTCGGGCTGGCGTATTGCCCGGTATTGCTGCGAGTACGTCGACTTCCTGCCCCGCCGAGTCGGCAGATTGTCTTTGCCGTAGGGGTGGATGCTCAGGATGACCGGACGGGCGATGTCGTCGCTTCTTCGGAAGACGTTGATCCGCAACACTGTTCCGTCGCGGGTTGGCACGTTGACGTCACCCTCGATGAGGATGTCGGTCGGCGCATGGGTGACGGTGACCGGGGGTTTGATCGCGCCCCGAATGCGCTGCAGCGCGTACCGCAGAGCGCCGGGTCGTCGCCAGGGCCGGTCCAGGGTAGGTGCCGGATTTCGGGCCACGCCAATACCTTAAGGCGTCTCGACGTGGCGCTACCACACATAGGGCATCAACCGATAGCGCACACGCTGTGCGTACTCGGAGTACCCGGCCAATTCCTGGTTGAGCATCTTTTCTTCGTCGCGGATGCGGAAGACAAGCACCAGCAGGCCGAGGATGAGAACGATTAGCCCCCAGTAGGAACCCAGCGCGAGGGGTATGCCCACCATCAAGATCAAGCTCCCGGCGTACATCGGGTGCCGCACCAGCTTGTACAGACCGCGGGAGGCCAATTTCTGACCCTCCTCCACCCTGACGGTGGCGGCTGCATAACTGTTCTGGATGACCACCAGCACGCCAAGAGTAAGCCCGGCCACTACCAGGACGTCGCCGATCACGCACACCACCGCGGGTACCGACGACCAGCCGAACCGATGGTCGAATGCGCTTAACGCCATCATCGCGACGAGCCCGAAAACGAGGCCGATGATGATGAACTTTTGCACTGTTCTGCCTTCAGCCAGTGGTCCGCTGTGCATGCGCCGCTGCAGAGCCGCCGGGTTCGTCCGAGCCAGATAGAGACTCGGGACGATGGTTGCGATCGTGAAGGTCGCAATGAAAACCCATGCCTGCCAATAATCGAACGACCCCGCCGGATAGAACAGGATAAAGCCGAGGACGACGAGCCCGATAATGCTCGATGCCACTAGCTTAAGAGCGGTTCTCATGACTCCTCCCTCAGCAACGTAGATCCCGCCGGCGAAAGGCCATGGCTCCCATGGCGATCAGTGCCACGTCGATGGCCAGCAGCCACAGCAACGGCACGGCGGTGAAGCCGCTGCCCACCAGTGGAACGTGGGCGAACGGCTCGAGATCGAGCAACCACTGCGGGAATCCGGCGAGCGAACCGATCAGGTACAAGGCGATGAATCCGACCAGGACGCCCCACGCCACCGGGGTGAACCGCGGCGCGAGACCAAACAATCCGACCGTCACGGCGGACAGCAGCCAGACCGCGGGCAGCTGCACCGCGGCAGTTCCGACAACGGTGGCCAGCTTGCCTCCGACGTCGCCGGCCGCGGCGCCGTACACGAGCCCGCCTGCCACGCCGCAGACCAGCATCGCGAACGCGGACCCGCCCAACGCGGCGATCAAATGACTTGCCAGCCAACGGGTTCGCGAGACCGCACCGGCCAGCGTCGTCTCGGCCCGCTGGCCGGATTCTTCCTGGTGCAGCCGCAAGGTGAGCGAGACGGCGAACGCCGCAGCCACCATGCCCATCATGGTGAACGCCACCGCGACGAAAGCCTCCTCCAGCGCGCTGGTCCCGCCCATCCTCGCGACGATGTCGCGCATCACGGTGCTGTCGCCCAGCTCGTCGCCGATGCCGTGCACCACGCTGCCCATCACAAGGCCGTACAGGCACAGCCCCACGGTCCACAGGAGTAGTGCGCCGCGGTCCAGCCGCCACGCCAGCCCGAAGACATTGCCCAGCGTCGGTGCGGCCGCACTCCGACCGGCGCGTTCGGCGACGAGCCCGGCGCCGACGTCGCGGCCGGCGAGCAGTCGGTACGCCACCACGGTGAGCACGATCGTCGTCGTCAGATGCAGCAGCAGCACCCACCAGCGGTCGCCCGCGTACGGCCTGACCTGTAGCGACCACCCCAGCGGCGAGAGCCACGACAGCTTGCCGGAGCCGGCATCACCGATGGCGCGCAGCGTGAACGCCGCCGCCAGCACGGCGAACGCGACACCGCGGGCGAACCGTGCGCTCGGTGACAGCTGCGCGGCCACCCCGGCAACGGCGGTGAACACCAGGCCGGAGCCGGCCAGCGCCGCGCCGAAAGCCAACGACCCGCCGGACGGGACGTCGGTGCCGAGCAGTCCCGCCGCGCCGATCGCGCCGGTCGCGATCGAGGCCGCGAACGACAGCATCAGCGCCGCACTGAGACTGGCATACCGACCGACCGCGGTCGAGTCCATCAGTTCGGTCCGGCCGGTCTCCTCGTCTGCGCGGGTATGCCGGATCACTGTGAGGATGACGGCCACTGCGATCAGCACGTGAAACATGCCGGCTTTCCAGATACCAACTGCCCCAAGGCTGTCGTTGTAAATCTGCCCGTAGAGCGCACGCTGGGCCGGGCTGGCCATGATGGAGGCCGCAAATCCGGCCCGGCCGGCCTGGGTGGGGTAGACCTTTTCGATGCTGCCGACATACACCGTGGCCAACGGCAGCGACAGCAGCAGCACCCACAGCGGCAACGAGATTCGGTCGCGGCGCAAATAGAGCCGCAACATCCCAAGCGTTCCGGAGAAGTTCGAACTGCGTCGCGGCCCAGGCTGTGCCGGAGGGCGTGGCCGATCCAGAATCGCGGTGCTCATAGCGCTGAAACCTTCTTACTGCTGTGCTCATGCTGACCGTCGGTGCCCGCCGTGTCGTAGTGGCGCAGGAAGAGCTCCTCGAGCGTCGGCGGCTGACTGACCAGGCTGCGCACCCCGGCGTCGCCGAGCACCCGGATGAGCTCTCCCAGGCTTTCGCTGTCGACCTGCGCACGCAGCGTGTTGCCGTCGATGCTGACGTCTTCGACGCCTCTGATCCGAGTGAGATCGCCGGGATCACCCGTCATTTCGGCTTTGATCGAGGTGCGGCTGAGATGACGCATCGAATCCAGCGAA
>DATKEW010000445.1:0-3743 GCA_035511785.1 Mycobacterium sp. | reverse complement strand
AAAAAGACATCCCAGGAGCTGGGATGTCAAGCGGCTGGTTGTTCATGTTGGTTGTGGTGGGACCACGCGGTGCTTTCGTCGTAGTGCGTGCGGGTTTTGAGGCAGCCGTGCAGGATGCCGACGAGCCGGTTGGCGAGCTGACGCAGCGCGGCGTGGTGGTCGAGCCCGCGGGCGCGTTGCTTGTCGTAGTAAGCGCGTGCGCCGGGCGAGGCGCGCAGAGCGCAGAAGGCCTGGGTGATGAGCGCGTCGATGAGCCGGTCGTTGTGCACGAACCGCGCGAGCGCGACCTTGCGTTTGCCGGACTGGCGGGTTATCGGGCTGGTGCCCGCGTAGTTCTTGCGGGCCTTGGCGTCGGCGTAACGTCCTGGGGCGTCGCCGAACTCGGCGAGCACCCGGGCACCAAGGATCGGTCCCATGCCGGGCTGGGACAAGATGATCTCAGCGTCCGGGTGCTGGCCAAAATGCTGCTCCACCTGCCCCTGCAGGGCCGCGATCTGCTCGTTGAGGGCACCCAACACCGCCACGATCGAGCGGGTGGCGGCCGCGTAGGCGCTGGTGATCACCGCGTCGCGGCCGAGCTGCTCACCACGTAGCGCGGCCTGGATGAGGGTGGTCTTGGTATCAATGTCGCGGCGGCGGGCGTGCTTAAGCGCGGCCCGGATCTGGTTGCGGTTCAGCTTCGCCGCCGAGGCCGGGTCCGGGGCCTTAGCGAGCAGCTCGAGCGCGTCTGGGGCGCCGAGGTCAGCGAAGGCCTCCAACGCGGCGGGAAAGTACTCACGCAGCCCGTGTCGTAGCCGCAGTTGGTGGCGAGTGCGTTCCCAAATCAGCGTCTTATGGGCGCGCGCAACAACTTTCACCGCCTCGGCGCGTGAGCTGTCGGCCGCGACCGGACGCAGTTGATGCGCGTCGGTGCGCACCATGTCGGCCAGGGTGTGTGCGTCGGCTTTGTCGCTCTTAGCGCCGGACACGGCGTGCCGCTCTCGATACCGGGAAGCTTGCAACGGGTTCACCGCGTACACCGCATAGCCCGCGCCGGCCAGCGCGGACACCCACGGGCCACGGTCGGTCTCGATCCCGATCGCCACCTCTGCAGCCGCGTCCTCACCGGCATATTCGGCGATCATCGCGTGCAGCCGCTCGATCCCGGCCACGCCCTCGGCCAGCCGCGCTGTGGCCAGCCGCCGCCCGGCCGCATTCATCAGCTCAACGTCGTGATGATCCTCCGCCCAGTCATCTCCCACGAACAGCAATTCGCTCCTCCTATCTGCAGTTATCGAATTTCAGCAGCGTGCGGGAGAATTCTCAGCGACCTAATGAACGAGTGCTCACACCACACGGTGGGCACGACATCCCATCAGCGATCCCTTCTCCCGGCGAACCGGCGGGGGCGACGATCTTTTTCCAGGACTCAAAGTCCAAGGGGGCAAAGTGCTCACCCACCAGCTGCTACCAGAAGCGAGTCTGCCGGACGACCGACCCGCTAACCCTCATTAGGGGGGCCGGCCGACCCCCGTGTGGTGGGAGCTGGCCGGGCCTGCGGATGTTTACGTCACGGCCTGCCAATCACGGCCGGGGTGGCGCTGGGAATAGTAGATCCGGTCGCGGCTCCACGTTTTCAGGCCGTCGTCTCGGTAAGCGGGACCACCATCTGCGGTCAGGCGCGGCAGCGGTGTTCGGCGCCAACCGGTTTCATCGATCGGCAGGGTCAGGTTCTCTATGTATTGGCACTTGTCGGGATTGCAGACGTAGCCGAACACACCGGGCCGGGCGCCCGCGGGCAGCGTGATGTTGGGCTCGACGTCGCCGGCAACGAGGCCCTCGAAGCGCCGGAAGTGGCCCGGCTCGGTGAGCCAGTAGAGGCCCGCGTCGTGGCCGGGTTCGGGGTCGGCATAGTCGCCGGCCCACACCAGGCGCAGTCCCGCGTCGAGAGCCAGCAGGACCTGCACGGCGTACATCAGTGCGGTGTCGGCGCGGGTGTGCCCGTACAGCTTGTGGCCCGATCCGTAGTCGGTGGGATCGAGGGCGGCAACATCTGCCGCTGCGCGGCGTATCCGAACATCATCGGCGCGATACGCGATGTAAGCGAGGGGGCCGCACAGTGAGGTCGTTCACCTATGAGCGTATGACAGACGCGAGGAGCGTGTCCCGATTCGCGTGGATTTTCGGTGGCGATCCATGGCGATTTTAGGCGGCGGCACCGACAGTTTCGGTGTTTGCCCGTTGGGGGTGGGCGTGTCGGTGTAGGGCGTCGACGAGTTGGGGCATCTGCTTGTAACCCTTGATGCGGCGGAAGGATCGTTCGGCATTGAGCATTCCGGCGGCGGTCCAGCGCAGCACCATCTGCCCGTCCCGCCAGCGGGTTACGTTGCGGTTGGTGGTGCGGGCGATGGAGATCATCGACTCGATGGGGTTACTGGTGGTGAGGGTCTTGGCGAGTCGGCCGTCGATGCCGAGCCGGGCGACGGTGAACATCTCGTCCAGCCCCTCGCGTAATGAGGCCGCCGCACCGGGGTAATTCTTATCCAGTTGCGCGGCAAGGCTTTTCGCGTTACGCAAACCGGTGTCTGGGTCAGGGTGGCCGAAGGCCCTGGCCAGTTTGGTGTCCACCCACGCCTTCTGGTTGTCGGGCAGGTGATCGGCGACGTTTCGCCGCTTGTGCAAGGTACATCTTTGGATCGCCGCCTTGGCGCCGAACACCTCACGCACCGCCGCGGACAGGGCCTTGGCGCCGTCGAGCACCACCAGCAGCCCGTCGTCGAACCGCAGACCGCGGGCGACGAGGTCGGCCAGCAGCGAGCGGACCACGGTCTTGTTCTCCGTGGAGCCGTCCCACAGCCCGACCGGCTTCTTGGTGCCGTCGGCGGTGATGGCCAGCGCCACCACCACGCACCGCTCGGCCATGTGCTCCCCATCGAGCATGAGCACCCTGATGTTCTCACCGGCCAGGTCGCGGGCCATCAGCTCGGCCAGCGCGGTCTCGGTCTGGCGCACGAACCGGCGCGAAATCGCCGAGCGGCTAGTCGATTTCGCTTCCTCGCCGACCTGGGCTCCCACCGGCTCGCCGGTGCGGGCGTGCCGGCGGGTGGCCACCCCGGCCAGCATCCGCTCCATCACCACCTGCGTGAGCATGTCCTCGGCGGCAAAGTGCAGGTAGCTGGCCAGCGGCACCTCGTGCCCGTCGACGGTGCGTGCCCGCGGCCGGGTCACCGGCACCCGACGCCCGCCGAGGGTGACCGAGCCGCGCCCGCCGCCGTGGCGCACCGCGGCCCGGTTCGGGTCGTGCCTGCCCTTGTGCCCGCACGCCGCGGCGATCTCGGCCTCAAACATGGCCTGCATCACCGCCATCCCGGCGGCCACGCTCATCGCCAGCAGGCCCTCCCGGGCGGCTCCGGCGATGCTGGTCATCGCCAGCTGAATCTCCGCGGGCAGATCAGGCAACCCGACGGCATCGGCCGTGTCAGCGAGGCGAACAGTAGGTAGGGTCTTCATGGCGGTCCCTTACTCCTTCGTGGGTGTACTTGGCGGTTCACCCGAAGACTTACCACCAGGCAGGCCTCAGGTGAGGGACCGCCACCTCAACTTCCACGAAGACCGGGACAACCTCGGTAAGTCGTCGTGAACCTTTATCGCTTGGGGTGCTGAGTTGCGCTACGTTCAAGCCCACTGCATCATTGCGAATGGACCGGAATCGCCTCAGCGACAACAGCTTCCGGCGAGGTATTCACAAGCGGCAATGTCTTTCC
>DATKEW010000444.1:0-3607 GCA_035511785.1 Mycobacterium sp. | reverse complement strand
CGGCGGCCCCACCTGCAGTGCCGGTGCTGAAGCCCGCTGGCCCTCGGAGGGCGGTAACAAGGGTTTCGCGTCTCGCGGCGGAAGCTCACCGGTACCGCCGTAGATAGAGGGATCCTCGGCATCGGGCTGATCGACTTGGTCGTCGAGCTTTCCCGAATCCCGATCCGCGGGTCCAGCCGAAGGCCTATCCGGTCCGGTGTCGCGGATCCTGGTTGGCCTGAACCTGGTCCGCCATGTTCTGCGTGTGGTTGTTCGGTTAACTGCTCACCTGGGTTACTCATCAATATCTTCGTAATAGCCGCCGCAGGCACTGCGGCGTTGCTAGAGAATGGAATACCCCGCGTGGGTTTGAATAATCACCCGAATCTGCGGGCGGTTATCGGTGGCGCGGCAGATACCGTGGCGCCAGGTTCTCCGTGCGTGGAGGTTTGCGATCGCAGAATGACGGGAACGAGGGCTCCGCCGTTTGTGCCGATTCGCGAGGAGGCGATCATGGCGACACCCGCTGAGACCCAGGGTGTGATCCGCAGTCTCATTCCCGCCCGGATTGACCGGCTGCCGTGGTCGCCGTTTCATACGCGGATGGTGGTCGCGCTCGGTGTGGCCTGGATCCTCGATGGTCTAGAGATCACCGTGGCTAGCGCGGTGGCCGACACGCTCACCCAGCCCGAGACGCTCGGTCTGTCTTCGGCGGCGGTCGGGCTCGTCGCCACCGTGTACCTGGCTGGCGAGGTGGTCGGCGCGCTGTTCTTCGGGCGCCTGTCGGACAAGCTCGGCCGACGCAACCTTTTCATGATCACCTTGGGTGTGTACCTCGTGGGGAGCGGTCTCACCGCGTTGACCCTGGGCAATAGCACGGGCTGGATCGTCTTCCTTTACATCACCCGGTTTATCGCCGGTATGGGTATCGGCGGGGAATACGCTGCCATCAATTCGGCGATCGACGAGCTGATCCCGGCCCGCTTCCGGGGCAGAGTCGACATCGCGGTCAACGGCACGTACTGGGCCGGCGCAATCCTCGGCACACTTGGCACGTTCGTCTTGCTTAAGGCGATCGACCTGAGCCTGGGCTGGCGGCTCGCCTTCCTGATCGGCCCGGTCCTGAGCCTGGTGATCCTGCTGGTGCGGCGGAACTTGCCGGAGAGCCCGCGCTGGCAGGTCATGAACGGCCGCGTGGAGGCCGCCGAGCGCTCGATCTCCTACATCGAGCACGAGGTAGAGTCCACCGGAATCACGCTGCCCGCGGTCGACGACAGCAAGGCTATCGAGCTGCAACCCACCGCAAAGATCGGCTACCTGGCGCTGACGCGAGTGCTTTTCCGCGACTACCCGAGCCGGTCCGTCCTGGGCGCCGTGCTCATGATCAGCCAGTCGTTCCTGTACAACGCGATCTTCTTCACCTACACCCTGGTGCTCGGCAAGTTCTACGGCGTGGCCTCGGGGTCGGCGCCGCTGTACCTGATCGCGTTCGCCGTCGGGAACCTCGCGGGGCCGTTGACCCTCGGGCACTTCTTCGACACCATCGGCCGCAGGAAGATGATCGCGGGCACGTACCTGCTTTCCGGTCTCCTGCTGGCCGTGAGCGCGATCTTGTTCAACGCTGGGGTGCTCAACGCAATTACCCAGACCATTATCTGGTGCGTCATCTTCTATTTCGCGTCGGCCGGGGCCAGCGCTGCCTACCTCACCGTGAGCGAGATCTTTCCGCTGGAGGTTCGGGCGAAGGCGATCGCGGTGTTCTTCGCCATCGCCCAGTGCTTCGGGGCCCTCGGTCCGGTCATCTACGGCGCGCTCATCGGCGATGGTTCCCAGCGCTTCCCGCTGTTCCTGGGCTACTTGCTCGGCGCGGGAGTGATGATGGTCGGGGGACTGGTCGCCTGGTTCCTCGCGGTCGATGCCGAAGGCAAGTCGCTGGAAGACGTCGCAACCCCACTCGCAGCCGCCGGCGCCAGCCGACGGACGGGTCCAGTCCGTGCGGAGGGGGCAACCCGCCCTACTCGCCCCGAGTCCTGGGCGGATCGTGGGTGAAGTCGGGTTGCCAGCATTCGCCTGGGAGCAATCCCGAATCCGCGCTCCATGCCGACCCCACCACGACATTTACTTGATGGATGCTGCTGATAACGACCCTAAAACCCGTACAGGATCGGGCACCCGCATTACCGACCGGTCATGCGGGCGCGGGCGGGGCATACCCCCCGGGGCGAGCAATCCTCAAAGAACGCCTTCCCCGCATCCTGGGCCGGCAGCGACGAGCCCCGTCATCGTGGTCTGATGCAGGCCCTGACTGATGGCCTGTCCGAACGTGTTTCGAATGGGCCCTTCCGGGTAATCCCGTGAGAGATCGCCGCAGGTAGCGGCAGTCCCGGAAGGCATCATGAGCAACGCCGAACAGAAGTCCGAGGAAACCGGGAAGCACGAGCTCAGCGAAGAGACGGCACGACCGCAAGGCACTGTCGACGAGGACGCCAACCCGCCGCTGACCGATCCGACAAAGATAGAGGTTGATCGCAACCCGGAAACAATTCCCCCGCAAGACACCGGATCTGCTGTGCCGCCTTATCAGGGACGCACGTAAACGCCCGGGGTCCTGCTGGTCGATTCGTTACGCACGGCATGTGCCGCCTGAGCTCGCCATGATTCACGCCCTGCGCCAAGGAGCCCGAGTGAGAACCCTTTCCACCACCCACGCCGGCAGCCATCCGCGACCTCATTTGGCGGAGACCGGAGACTAATGATGCAGATTCACGTCGGCTTCGAAATGATCTACGACTGCCCGCAGCCCACCCCGATGATATTGAACCTCAACGTCCACTTCACCCGCGTGTCCGATCTGGTCGGCCGTGACAGCCTGGTGGTCGACCCGCCGGTCGCGATGGCAGGCTATCGTGACGGCTTCGGCAACTGGTGCACCCGCATTGTTGCGCCCAAGGGCCGCACGCGCGTCTGGGCCGATGCGCTCGTCAACGACACTGGACTCCCCGACGCCATTGTTCCCCAGGCGCAACAGATTCCCGTGCCGGACCTGCCCGAGGACACCCTTGTCTTCCTGCTCGGCAGCCGGTATTGCGAAACCGATCAACTTTCCGAGACGGCGTGGAATCTCTTTGGGCAGACGCCACCGGGATGGGGCCGCGTTCAGGCAATCTGCGACTACGTTCACCGACATCTCACGTTCGGCTACGAGCACGCGCGCATGACACGCACGGCGCTAGAAGCTTTTTACGACCGGACCGGCGTCTGCCGTGACTTCACGCATCTTGCCGTGGCCTTCTGTCGCTGCGTGAACATCCCGGCGCGCTACTGCACCGGGTACCTCGGCGACATCGGTGTGCCGCCGGTGGACGAACCGATGGATTTCGCTGCCTGGTTCGAGGTGTTCCTCGGCGGGCAATGGCATACCTTCGACGCGCGCCACAACACCCCGCGCATCGGCAGGGTGTTGATCGCGCGCGGCCGCGACGCCGCCGACGTCGCGCTCAGCAACACCTTCGGCCCCGCCACATTGACGAGCTTCAGGGTATGGACCGACGAGGTACCCGCCCGTTGAGTCAGGCAGCGCTGCGCGGGCGACGCGGTGACGATCCGCTGAAACGGGCCTGAAGCTGGT
>DATKEW010000443.1:0-5890 GCA_035511785.1 Mycobacterium sp. | reverse complement strand
CCCGCAGCACCTGTCCGACCGTTATGAACTAGGCGACATCCTCGGTTTCGGGGGTATGTCCGAGGTTCATTTGGCCCGCGACGTTCGCTTGCATCGCGACGTCGCGGTGAAGGTGCTGCGCGCCGACCTGGCCCGTGACCCCAGCTTTTACCTGCGCTTCCGGCGGGAGGCGCAAAACGCCGCGGCACTGAATCACCCGTCCATCGTCGCGGTGTACGACACCGGCGAGGCAGAAACAGCCGCCGGCCCGCTGCCCTACATCGTCATGGAGTACGTCGACGGCGTCACGCTGCGCGACATCGTCCACACCGACGGCCCCCTCCCGCCCCGCCGCGCCATCGAGATCATCGCTGACGCCTGCCAGGCGCTGAACTTCAGCCATCAGAACGGCATCATTCACCGCGACGTCAAGCCGGCCAACATCATGATCAGCACGACCAACGCGGTCAAGGTGATGGACTTCGGCATCGCCCGCGCGATCGCCGACAGCAGCAGCGTCACCCAGACCTCCGCCGTGATCGGGACCGCGCAATACCTGTCACCGGAGCAGGCCCGCGGCGATCCGGTCGACGCCCGATCCGACGTGTATTCGCTGGGCTGTGTTCTCTACGAAATCCTCACTGGCGAACCACCTTTCACCGGAGACTCGCCCGTCTCGGTTGCCTACCAGCATGTCCGCGAGGATCCGATTCCACCGTCGAAGCGGCACGAGGGCATCTCCGCCGACCTCGACGCCGTGGTTCTCAAGGCGCTGGCCAAGAACCCGGACAACCGCTACCAGACCGCGGCGGAGATGCGCGCCGATCTGGTCCGGGTGCACAACGGTGAGAAACCCGAGGCACCCAAGGTGCTCACCGACGCCGAGCGCAGCTCGCTGCTGTCGTCCCCGGCGCCGAGCCTCGGGGGCCCGCGCACCGACCCACTACCTCGCCAGCCGCTGCGCGACACCGACGCCGATCGCGTCGGCGGTTCAGTTGGTCGCTGGGTTGTCGCGGTCGCGGTGCTGGCGGTGCTGACGATCGTCGTCGTGATCGCCTTCAACACCTTCGGCGGCGGTACCCGCGACGTGCAAGTGCCCGACATGCGCGGCCAAGTCTCCGCCGACGCGATCGCCGGACTGCAAAATCGCGGGTTCAAGACGCGCACCCTGCAGAAGCCCGACTCGACGATCCCGCCCGACCACGTCATCAGCACTGACCCCGGAGCCAACGCTTCGGTGAGCGCGGGCGACGAGATCACGATCAACGTCTCCACCGGACCCGAACAACGCGAATTGCCCGACGTCTCCTCGCTGAGCTACGGCGATGCGGTCAAGAAGCTCACCGCCGCCGGCTTCAGCAAGTTCAAGCAGGCGAATTCGCCGTCGACCCCGGAGCTCATGGGCAAGGTCATCGGGACCAATCCACCGGCCAACCAGACGTCGGCGATCACCAACGTGATCACGATCATCGTCGGCTCCGGGCCGGAGACCAAGCAGCTGCCCGACGTCGCAGGCCAGACCGTCGACGCCGCACAGAAGAACCTCAACGTCTATGGCTTCAGCAAGTTCAGCCAGGCCTCGGTGGACAGCACCCGACCGGCCGGTGAAGTGATCGGCACCAATCCGCCGAAGGGCACGACGGTTCCGGTCGATTCCGTCATCGAACTGCAGGTGTCCAAGGGCAACCAGTTCATCATGCCGGACCTGTCCGGCATGTTCTGGACGGACGCCGAACCACGGTTACGCGCGCTGGGCTGGACGGGGGTGCTGGACAAGGGTCCCGATGTGGACGCCGGTGGTTCCCAGCACAACCGGATCGTGTATCAGAACCCGCCGGCCGGCACCGGGGAGAACCGGGACGGGATCATCACGCTGAAGTTCGGTCAGTAGCTGCGGGGTCCGCCGGGAAATACGGCCGCACCGCGGCGCGCACCTCGTTCTCCAGCCGGCGGACCAGCGTGTCGTTGCGAGGCCATCCGCAGTAGGCAAGCCAGTTGGCCAACATGCGGTGCCCGCCTTCGGTCAAGATTGACTCCGGATGGAATTGGACGCCGTGGATCGGCAACTCGGTGTGCCGCACGGCCATGATGACGCCGCTGCGGGTGCGCGCCGTGACCTCCAGCACCGCCGGCAGCGACTCGGGCAGGATGGTCAGCGAGTGGTACCGAGTCGCCGTGAACGGATCCGGAAGCCCTTGCAGCACACCGGAATTGGTGTGAAACACGCTGCTGGTCTTACCGTGCAGCAACTCGGGCGCACGGTCCACGGTGGCGCCGAATGCGACGCCGATTGCCTGGTGCCCCAGGCAGACTCCGAGCAATGGGGTGCGCGCCGCGGCGCACGCACGGACCAGGCTGATCGACGCACCCGCCCGCTCCGGGGTGCCCGGTCCCGGGCTGAGGAGAACACCGTCGAACTGCGCGGCGACGGCGGCCTCGTCAGACAGTCGCGCGTCGTCATTGCGCCACACCTGCGCCTCGACGCCAAGCTGTCCGAGGTACTGCACCAGGTTGAAAACGAAGCTGTCGTAATTGTCGACAACCAGGATCCGCATCGTGTCAGGGTACCGTTCGACGAACTCGCCGGTCCTGCTCAGTAGGCCTCAGTAGCCCACCGGGCCCGCCGGCTGTGCGGAATGCATCCGGACCGGTTCGGAATGGCCCACGATCTGCACGTCGGGCTTGATCTCTTCGCGATAGCCCAGTCCGAATCGGACCACATATTGCTTGTACAAGATCACCAGGGGAGCGGCGGTCAACGCGGCTTGCATTGCCGCGGCGTTACCGATCGCGGTGATCGTGTAGGGCGGGCTGTAGGTACGTCCGTTGAGCAATAACGTGTTTCCGACGCAGCGAGGCACCGAGGTTCCGATGATGCGTTGGTCTTGCATCTGGATCGCCTCGGCGCCGGCGCTCCACAACGCGTTGAGAACGGCCTGGATGTCTTGCTGGTGCACCACCAGGTCGTCGGGGGAGGCATCGCGCGGGAACCGGCCATTAGCGTCACGTTGGGCGTCCTGGAGCGTCACCACCAGCCCCGGGCCGTGCACCGGATCCATACCCGCCTCGCTGGCCAGCTCGGCGGACCGGCGCAGCATCGCAGCCAAAGCGGCATTCGTAGACCTGCCGTGCATCGAATCGAGCTTGCTGGTCAGCTCGTCGCGTTCGGTGGTGAGGTGGCTCACCGACGACTGCGCCTCACGCACCAGGTCGACTAGACGCGGAGCATCGCTGCGGCGGATCTCGGTGCCGCCGGACACCCCGTGCGTGGCGGCCAGCAGCAACCCGGCCAGCAGGCAGACCAATGGCACACCGAAGCGCCACGGCGAGCGGCGCGTATCGATCATCGGCTCTCCATTTCCAGGTCACCGCGCCAGGTGAGTTAGTCTCGTAGCCAAGCTATGCGTGCGGCTGTAGTCGTTATCGTTGCACCCAGTCCCGCTCACCGCGTCGTTGAGGTATTCCGAGGTATCAAATGCCCAAGTCCAAGGTCCGCAAGAAGAACGACTTCACCGTCAGCTCCGTCAGCCGCACACCGGTCAAAGTGAAGGTCGGACCATCGAGTATGTGGTTCGTTGCGCTGTTCGTCGGCCTCATGCTGATCGGGCTCGTTTGGTTGATGGTGTTTCAGTTGGCCGCGGTCGGAAGCCAAGCGCCGGCGGCGCTCAGCTGGATGGCGCAACTGGGCCCATGGAACTACGCGATCGCGTTCGCTTTCATGATCACGGGTTTGTTGCTCACAATGCGCTGGCACTGACCAAGATCAAATCTGGAATGAATTCATCTTGGGGTTGGTCTGTTACTGTGCCAGCAACCTTGTGATCACCCAATCACACGCGTGTGATTTATCCCCACTGTTGATAGCGCTTGTGGATAACTGCATAGGCAGTGGTGGGAGGGGGTAGGCGGCCCATGCAGCAAACGAAATGGGAGCCTCGCACGGGAGGAATCGCTGGTTGTGGGGTTGCCGGCGTTTTGATGGCTATCGCGAGTGTGACCCTCGTCACAGACGCGCCTGGGCGAGTGCTGACGGGGATTGCCGCAGTGGGTCTGATCTTGTTTGCGGGCGCGACGTGGCGCGCGCGACCGAAGCTGGCAATCACCCCCGACGGCCTGGCCATCCGGGGGTGGTTCCGAACGCAGCTATTGCAGCCCCCCGACATCAAGATCGTCCGGATCACCGAGTTTCGCCGCTTGGCCCGCAAAATGCGATTGCTCGAGGTCGAAACGATCGACGGGGGGCTGGTTGTGTTCTCCCCTTGGGACCTCGGAACCGAGCCGCTCGTCGTTCTCGATGCACTCACCGACGCCGGCTATGCCGGCCCGCGCGAAAGCTAGCCGGCGGCCGTCCCGGTGGCGTTAATCCCGGCTCAGGAGATGGTGATCGACTCGATGACGACCGGGTCGGTCGGACGGTCGTTGCCGTCGGTGCTCGTCGTCGAGATTGTGTCGACAACCTTCTGCGATTCGGGGTCGGTCACTTCGCCGAAGATCGTGTGGCGCCGGTTCAGATGCGGCGTCCTGTCGACGGTGATGAAGAACTGCGACCCGTTGGTGCCCGGGCCCGCGTTGGCCATCGCCAGCAAGTAGGGCTTGTTGAATTGCAACTCGGGGTGGAATTCGTCGGCGAACTTGTAGCCCGGGCCGCCGCGACCGGTACCGGTCGGGTCGCCGCCCTGGATCATGAAGCCCTGGATCACTCGGTGAAAAACCGCGCCATCGTAGAACGGGCCGGAGGGGCTACCCGATGCGTTCTGCGTCGAGTACTCCTTCGTGCCCTGCGCCAAGCCAACGAAGTTGGCGACAGTCTTGGGCGCGTGATTTCCGAACAGGGCAATCTTGATGTCCCCGCGGTTGGTGTGCAGTGTGGCGGTTGCGGTCTGAATCGGGCTGTTGGTCACGAGGTCACAGTCTGCCATCACGCGCGGGCATGCCCGCACCGGGTGTCGGTCGGCCGGAGCCGCCAGCGCGCGCTGAACACCACATGCCCGCAATGGGCCCGCCCGCGTCGTTTTGGTGGCAGTCTGTAGGCTCGAGCGGCACAGAAAGGCGACAGATGAGCGCGCAGGCGGACAACGGGTTGACCCCCCGTGAGCGATTGGTCCGAGGGCTGACCTACTCGACGTTGGGACCGGTGGACGTCACGCGAGGAGTCGTCGGGCTGGGGGTGCAGTCGGCGCAGTCGACGGCGTCGGGGTTGCGTCACCGTTATCGGCAGGGCCGGCTGGCCCGCGAAATCGGTGCGGCGCAAGAAACACTCGCCCAAGAGCTGGCCGCCGCGCAGGAAGTGGTCGCGAACCTGCCGCAGGCGCTGCAGGACGCTCGCCGTTCCCAACGCCGCCGCGGCAAGCGCCCCTTGCTGATCGCGGGGGCCGCCGCCGTGGTCTTGGCCGGTGGTGCCGTCGCTTTCAGCATCGTCCGGCGCTCAGCGCGGCGCGGGCGCCCCGAGCCGTCGCCGCGACCGCCCAGCGTCGACGTGCAACCGCGCCCCTGAGCGATCCGTGGAGCCTAGGGGAATCGAACCCCTGTCTTGACCAGGCAAAGCAGCGTCTGACCTGCGGTTTCGCTCCGGCTCGTTCCTTTTCAGTCCCGCTCGTGACCTGCGGCGAGTCCACGGTGCCGTCCGGGTGGACGACGAAGTCGGCGCTCATGGCGTGCCGCCCTCGTCGCACGGTTGTCGGTGTCGGGGGCGAGGCCCGGATGAGTTCCTGACCCCGCCCCCTCACAACCCCCCCGGGGCAGCTATGCGGCCTGGCGCGCCAGGCGGCGGTTACGGGTTTCTTCTGGGTCCCCCCACGGTCCTGCCGCACAAGCGTTTTCGCGGGTCGAGGGGAAGATGGCGAAGTCTGGGCGCGAATCAGAGCGAATAGACGTTTTCGATGCTGACGGACATGCCGTGGCCGGTGCGGTC
>DATKEW010000442.1:0-3117 GCA_035511785.1 Mycobacterium sp. | reverse complement strand
AGCAGCAACGTCGACTTGCCCACCCCCGGATCGCCCGCGAGCAGGGTGACCGATCCAGGGACCACGCCGCCGCCCAGCACTCGGTCGAGTTCATCGACGCCGGTAGGACAGTGGCGGGTGCCGTCAGGCTCGATGGAGCTGATGGGAACCGCAGCCGAAGACGGGGCTAGCGACTGGCGGGTGGCGCTTCGGACAGCGCTGAGGACCGCCACTTCATCGACCG
Source organism: Mycobacterium sp. (assembly GCA_035511785.1). Classification (GTDB taxonomy): domain Bacteria; phylum Actinomycetota; class Actinomycetes; order Mycobacteriales; family Mycobacteriaceae; genus Mycobacterium. The sequence goes on along the minus strand of DATKEW010000442.1, from coordinate 2,894 downwards.
AGCCCCAGGTGCCGCACTCCAGGCAGCGTCCGACCCACTTTGCGGTGACATGACGGCATTCCAAACAGCGATACTGCGAACGCGCCTTGGCCACGCGTTGACGGTATCCGGCGGGGCCGACAATCTCAGGGATGCTCGGCCGACACCGGCGGGCCTTCGGGCGCCGAAATCGGCACCGCCAGGCTGACGCTTCCCGCCTTCTCGAAATCGAAGGTGAAGTTGTAGTTCGGGCCGTTGGTGATCGGCTTGTCCAGCGCCACCGTCGCCTTGACCGTGTCGGCGGCCTCGACAGCGTCCACTGCCTTCCGGTTGTGGCCATTGAGAGTGCCGACGAACAGCGTCCCGCCGGCAGGCAAACGGGGGTCTCCGGTCACGGTCACCTTGCCGATATCGGTGGAGATGCCGACCAGCTTGTCGGCGACATCCGGCGACTGGTTGACGACAACCAGCACCAGATCCACCGTTGCGCCCGGGCGCAGGAAGTCAGTGTTCTGCTGCGCCTGAATCCGGACATTGCGCAGCGCGACGTTGTTGATGTCCGCGTGGTTTCCGTCGACGGCGGACTCCTGGCTGGCGGTCTGCGAGAGCTGACCGGCGCTGCAGCCGGTGAGCGCGACGGCGCCGATCAGGCCACCCGCCGCGAGGGCGGCGACCCTGGTTGAGTGGCGGTTCGAGCGGGGTTTCGAGGCGCGGTAGTCGAAGCGATTCACTCAAAGCCTCCTGCTGGGCCTACTCATGGCACTTCCGTTCGACTATGCACAGTAGTAGGTCGCCCACGCGCGCGGTAGCTGAGGGCTTAGGAGGGGCGCAGCAGGCGGATCAGCGCAGCGCAGGTATGATCTTGGCCGTGCCGACCAGCGCAAACCCGGAGCCCTCCGGGAGGCGCCCATCGGGGTTCCCGATAGGTCGGTGCCTTGCATGAATTTCCTTGTCTGTCAACCCCCTCTGTTCACGTGCGGTGCCCCTGACCTGCACCGTTGTTCCGCACGTCTCGGAGCCGCGTGTTAGTATGGAGTAACGAAAGGGGCTCGAATCTGATGATTTTCAAGGTCGGAGACACCGTTGTCTATCCACACCACGGTGCTGCGTTGATCGAGGCGATCGAAACCCGAACCATTAAAGGGGAACAAAAGGAATATCTCGTCTTGAAAGTGGCGCAGGGAGACCTGACAGTTCGAGTACCCGCTGATAATGCCGAGTACGTCGGCGTCCGCGATGTGGTCGGCCAGGAAGGTCTCGACAAGGTGTTCCAGGTGCTTCGCGCCCCGCACACCGAAGAGCCGACCAACTGGTCCCGCCGCTACAAGGCCAACCTGGAAAAGCTGGCCTCCGGTGACGTCAACAAGGTCGCCGAGGTCGTCCGCGATCTGTGGCGTCGCGACCAGGAACGCGGCCTGTCCGCCGGCGAGAAGCGCATGCTGGCCAAGGCCCGTCAGATCCTGGTCGGCGAGCTGGCACTCGCCGAGAGCACCGACGACGCCAAGGCGGAGACCATCCTCGACGAGGTTCTGGCCGCCGCGTCCTGAATCCCTGACGCGCAGGGGCCAGAGTGACGAGCACGGTCGCGGTGGTCCCGGCCGCCGGGTTGGGCGAACGGCTGGCCGCCGGTGTGCCCAAGGCGTTCTTTCAACTGGACGGACGCACCCTGGTTGAACGCGCCGTCGGCGGCCTGCTGGAGTCCGGCGTCGTCGACCACGTCGTGGTGGCGGTACCCGCTGACCGCACCGACCAGGCCAAATTGATTCTCGGCAGCGAGGCGACCGTCGTCGCCGGAGGGGCGAATCGCGGCGAGTCGGTGGGCCGGGCGTTGGCGGCGTTCGCCGACGCAGAAGAACCCAACTTTGTGCTGGTCCACGACGCGGCGCGAGCCCTGACCCCACCCGAGCTGGTGGTGCGCGTGGTTGAGGCGCTGCGGGCCGGGCATTCGGCCGTGGTGCCCGCGCTGGCGCTTTCCGACACCGTCAAGGCAGTCGATGCCAACGGGGTGGTGTTGGGGACGCCGGAGCGGGCAGGCCTGCGAGCCGTACAAACGCCCCAGGGATTCACCACCAAGCTGCTACTGCGTGCATATCAGCAGGCCGCAACCGCGGATTTCACCGACGACGCGTCCCTGGTCGAGCACATCGGCGGTCAGGTACAGGTGGTCGACGGCGACCCCCTGGCCTTCAAGATCACCACCCGGTTGGACATATTGCTGGCCCAAGCGATTGTGAACCAGTGAACCTTCGGATAGGTCTGGGCACCGACGTGCACGCGATAGAGGCCGGTACGCCGTGCTGGCTGCTCGGTCTGCTGTTTCCCGACGTCGACGGTTGCGCCGGACATTCCGACGGCGACGTGGCCGTCCACGCGTTGTGCGACGCGCTGCTGTCGGCGGCTGGACTGGGGGATATCGGCGACGTGTTCGGCGTCGACGACCCACGGTGGGCCGGTGGCAGCGGGGTCGACATGCTGCGCCACGTCGCCGACCTGATCACCCGGCACGGCTTCCGGGTCGGCAACGCGGCGGTGCAGGTCATCGGCAACCGGCCCAGGATCGGCCCGCGCCGCGCCGAGGCGCAACGGCTTTTCTCGGACCTGCTGAATGCGCCGGTGTCGGTGTCGGCCACCACCACCGACGGGCTGGGGCTGACCGGGCGCGGTGAGGGTCGGGCCGCGATCGCGACGGCTTTGCTGGTCGCGGTCGACGGCACCGCCGGCTAGCCGCTGCGAGGGCACGATCCTTCGGCTCCCGGTGATCGTTTGTCTTGCTTGTGGGGCCGCATGCCGTATCCGCTGAGCTTTGTGGTTGGAAACGACTTCGCGGCGCCGCGTTGGTAATCGGCAAAGCTATAGCCCGGTAAGCTGGCACGTCGTGATCGATCGCGCCCACCTGCGGCTACACGACACGGCAA
>DATKEW010000441.1:0-3653 GCA_035511785.1 Mycobacterium sp. | reverse complement strand
GCGGCTACCTCGACGATGCCGGGCGACTCTACTGGCAAGGCAGGCTTACCGACATCATCAAGACCGGCGGCGCCAATGTCTCGCCCCGCGAGGTTGATGAGGCTCTCATGGCGCACGCCGGTGTCAAGGTGGCGCAGACTGTCGGCGTTCCACACCAAACGCTCGGCGAGGTCGTTGTCTCCTGTGTCGTGCCGCACGATGGCGTGACCCTCGACACCGAACCGCTTCTGGTCTTCCTGCGGAAACGATTGGCGAGTTATAAAGTGCCGCGCCATGTGCTGTTCTTCCGTGAGGACGAAGTGGCGGTTACCGGTAATGCCAAGATCAAGGCCGGCGAGCTTCGGGAACTTGCTACCAAGCGGCTGGCCGGTGAGTGAGCCAGGCATGCCGACCTGGTCTTACGAACACCGGGTCGGGTCGCCGGCCCAGAGCTGGGCGCCGACACCGCCGAGGCGAAACCAGCCGGCCAGGTAGAGGCGCTTTACATAGGAAACCGTTGCGTGTCTTCGCGTGTCTTGGCTTGGGTCGGACTGCATCGCCTCTAAGCTTGCTGAGATCAAGAGGAGGGGCAACGACGTATCGGCAGCAACGACGGCGCCGGGCGGCAAGGTGGTCAGGGCGCGCTAACAGCGAGCACTGAGTCGGGCGGGACGCACCCCGCACCGGCGCGTTCTGCTCGGCGGCCCCGATGGGTTGCTCCACTACGTCGTGTCGGTCGGCTGGCGATCTGGGATCAACCGGAACGACGCAGCGGCATCGCAGCGCTGGACGGGCTTCGTGCGATAGCGGTTGCGCTGGTGCTCGCCGGACATGGCGGGATCCCCGGAGTGACCGGTGGGTTCATCGGCGTCGACATCTTCTTCGTCCTCAGCGGGTTCCTGATCACCTCGCTGCTGCTGGATGAGTTGGGACGCAGCGGTCGTATTGAGTTGACCGGCTTCTGGATTCGCCGTGCGCGACGGCTGTTGCCGGCGCTGGTGTTGATGGTGCTCACCGTGGGCGCGGCCCGCGAACTTCTGCCCTACGAGGCCCTGACCGGCCTACGGAACGACGCGATCGCCGCATTCCTGTGGATGGCGAATTGGCGGTTCGTGGCCCAGAAGACCGACTATTTCACCCAGGGTGCTCCACCTTCACCCCTGCAGCACACGTGGTCGCTCGGGGTGGAGGAACAGTACTACTTTGTCTGGCCAGTCCTGTTGATCGTGGTGACCCTACTATTGGCGGCGCGGGCGAGGCGTTACTTCATGCGGGCCACCGTGGGCGGGGTTCGCTTCGCCATATTCGTGATCGCCACGGTGGGCGCGCTGGCTTCTGCCGCGGCGGCCATCGTCTTCGTCTGCGACGGCACGCGTGACCGAATCTATTTCGGCACCGATACCCGTGCCCAGGCGTTGCTGATCGGCTCGGCGGCGGCGGCTCTGCTGGTGCGGGATTGGCCATCGCTGAACCGCGGCTGGTGCATGATCCGGACCCGGTGGGGGCGTCGTGTCGCCCGCTTTCTGCCGTTTGTCGGTGTGGCGGGGCTGGCGGCCGCGACTCACCACGCAACCGGCAGCGTCGGTGAATTTCGCCACGGGGTGCTGATCGGGGTCGCGATCGCGGCCGTTTTCGTGGTCGCCCCGGTGGCATTGGAACAGCGCGGATTGATCGCCCGCATCCTGGCCATGCCCCCGTTGGTGTGGTTGGGCGCCATCTCCTACGGCGTCTATCTATGGCACTGGCCAATCTTTCTGGTGCTCAACGGCGAACGCACCGGATGGGCCGGACTCCCGCTGTTCGCCGCTCGGTGCGCCGCCACGGTGGCAATAGCCGCCGCATCGTGGTGGCTGATCGAGCAACCGATCCGGCGCTGGCGACCGGCCCGGGTGCCGTTGTTGCCGCTGGCGGCGGCCACCGTCGCAAGCGCCGCCGCGATCACGTTGTTGCTGGTTCCGGTCGGGACCGGACCCGGCTTAGATGAGACCGGCCTGCCGCCCGGCGTGTCGGCGGTCGCCGCGGTTTCCCCGTCGCCGCCGGGCGAGAGTCACCCACGACCTCGAGATCCCAACCGGCCGTTCACGGTTTCGGTATTCGGAGATTCGATCGGCTGGACATGGATGCATTATCTTCCGGCGACGCCCGGATTCACGTTCCTCGACCATACCGTCATCGGCTGCAGCCTGGTGCGTGGCACACCGTATCGGTATATCGGCCAAACGCTGGAGCAAAGACCGGAATGCGACACCTGGCCGATCAGATGGTCGACGCAGGTCGGCCAAGACCAGCCAGACGTCGCGCTGCTGATCATTGGCCGCTGGGAGACCGTTGATCGGGTCAACGAGGGACAGTGGACCCATATCGGCGATCCGACCTTCGACGCGTACCTCAACGGCGAACTCGAGCGGGCGCTGAATATCGTGAGCTCCACCGGGGTTCGCGTGGTGGTGGCCACCGTGCCCTACAGCCGGGGCGGCGAAAAGCCGGACGGCCGCCTGTACCCGGAGGACCAGCCGGATCGGGTCAACCTGTGGAACACCATGCTGCGCAACACGGTTAGCCACCATCCGAACGTCCAGATCCTCGATCTGAATAAGAAGCTATGCCCGGACAGCGTTTACACCGCCAAAGTCGATGGAATCAAGGTACGCAGCGACGGCGTCCACCTCACGCCGGAAGGGGTGAAGTGGCTGACGCCCTGGCTCGAGGAATCCCTGAGGTAGTGCTAATCGTTTGTGCGGCAGCTGATTTCCATGCTGTCGCTCTCGCGAACCAGGAAATTGAAGCTGGTGTAACCGTTGTCGGGGTTGCGCACCAGGTCAAGGTAGGGCCCGGTGTCCGAGGCGCTGGTGTTATCGGCGACGATCAACGCGCCGGTCGGCAGACGCGGTTCGAGCAGCTGGATCACCGGTAGATACAGGTCTTTCCAACCGTCGAGCAGGACGAACTGGACCGGTCCGGCCACGCCCTCCAGCGTGGTGAGCGCATCTCCTTCGAGAATGGTGATGACATCGTCCAAACCGGTCTTGGCAAACGTGTTCTTCGCGGCGGCTATCTTGGTGGCGCTGAGTTCCGTGGTCACCACTCGTCCGGTGCCGTTGTCGCGCACCGCCGCGGCCAGATGAATGGCGGAGATGCCGAACGACATACCGAATTCGACCACCGTGGTCGGACGTGTCGCCCGCACCAGCGCATACAGCAGGCGGCCCGCTTCCGGGGTCACCGGGATGTAGAACTCGCTCATCGCCTCGGTGCGTTCCGCTGTGGTCATCGGCCGATCGAACTGATCACTTCGCTCACGCAACAGCGACATCTGGTTCTTCGCTTCGGTGTACATCTGGTCTAGCACGGTCGCGACCCGAGGGTCCTGCAAAGTTGTGGCCATGCCCTTGAGGGTAGGCCGCGACGGCACGCCAACCGACAGCGCCCACAGGTTCGCGGATGTGAGACAGCACACGCCGACCGAAAGTTGTTGCGTAAGGAATGCGATAAGGAGTTTGACGAGCAGCGGGTCGCAGTGCCAGCATAGACGAGCAAGCACCTCGGTAGGTGAGGCGTCTGCACGGATACAGGCCACTGACCCCGAACGTCGAGAGACGCCCCGGGTCAGGACAGCTCTTCCCGGACCCAAGGGTTGAGCCCAAGTGGCTTCCGGAGATGTTCCGGATACGCCG
>DATKEW010000440.1:0-2427 GCA_035511785.1 Mycobacterium sp. | reverse complement strand
CCTTGCTGGTGCAGTCGGTCGCTGATGGGCTGCACCAGTTCGATATCCACCTCGATAGCATCGACATCGTCTCGGTGAAGATACGCCGCGGTGGCAATGCCGCCGAGTTGTCAAAGCTCGACGACTGGGGCCCCGAAGAGTCGGGGCTGGTGGGCGATCAGCCCGCCTCGTATGTACGCCGCACCTGGCTGGTGCTGCGGATGAACCCGCAGCGCAACGTAGCCGCCGTGGCGGCCCGCGACTCGCTGGCGTCGACGTTTGTAGCGGCCACCGAGCGGCTCGCCCAAGATCTCGATGGGCACACCTGCGCGGCCAGGCCGTTGACCGCCGCCGAGCTCGCCGAAGTCGACAAGGCCGTGCTGGCCGATCTCGAAGCGACGTGGAGCCGCCCGGGGTGGCGCTACCTCAAGCATTTCAACGGGTTCGCGACCAGCTTCTGGTTGACACCGTCAGACATCACCACCGAGACGGTGGATGACCTGTGGCAGCCCGAGACCGAGGCGACGGTGGTGACGATCCGGGTCACCCCCCGCGGCGGCCTACCCCTGGTGTCGGCCTGGGTGCGCTACCACAGCGACAGGCGGACCCCCAAGGGGTTGCCGACGGGACTCAACCGGCTCACCGGCCGCCAACTAGCAGCGGTGCGCGCCAGCCTGCCTGCCCCGACGACTCGATCCATCCTCGCGGTGCCCACCAGGGAACTGGTCGAGGGCGATAATTTGGTGCTGCCGCTGAGTCAGGTGCGGGAAAGCGCTGCGGCCGTGCCTGCGGCGCAATGAGTCGTCCGCAATCAACCGCCGAGGACGCCCGTAACGCGATGGTTGCCGGACTGTTGGCGTCCGGCATTTCTGTCAACGGACTACAGCCCAGCCACAATCCGCACGTGGCATCGCAGATGTTCACCACGGCTACCACCGTCGATCCGGGGATGTGCGACGCCTGGCTGGCGCGGGTGCTGGCAGGTGAGCAGGGCATCGAGGTGCTCGCCGGCGCGTGGGCATCGATCAGGACGTTCGGGTGGGAGATCCGCCGCCTCGGGGTCACCGAATTGCAGTTTCGACCCGAAGTCTCTGACGGGCTGTTTCTGCGACTGGCAGTGACCAGCGTGGAGTCGCTCGCGTGCGGGTACGCCGCGGCGCTCGCCGAGGCGAAACGCTACGAGGAGGCCGCGAAACTGCTCGACGGCGTCGAGCCCCGCCATCCTTTCGACGAAGAGCTGGTCACCTACGTGCGCGGCGTGCTGTACTTCCGCACCGGACGATGGCCGGACGTGCTCACCCAATTTCCAGAGGGGAAGATCTGGCGCAACCCCGAGCTGAAGGCCGCGGGCGCGGCGATGGCCACCACAGCGCTGGCGTCGCTAGGGGTCTTCGAGGAGGCCGTGCGACGCGGGCAGGACGCCATCGAGGCGGACCGGGTGCCGGGCGCGGCGAACGTCGCGTTGTACACCCAAGGCATGTGCTTGCGGCACCTGGGCCGCGAGGATGAAGCCGTCGAGCTGTTGCGCCGGGTGTATTCGCGGGATCCGAAGTTCACCCCGGCGCGTGAAGCGTTGGACAACCCCGACTATCGGCTGATCCTGACCGACCCGGAAACGATCGAGGCCCGTACGGATCCATGGGATCCGGACAGCGCACCGAGCCGAGCACAGACCGAGGCGGCTCGCCACGCCGAGGCGGCGGCGAAGTACCTGGCCGAAGGGGATGCCGAGCTCAACGCCATGCTGGGCATGGAAAAAGCCAAACGGGAAATCAAACTCATCAAGTCGACGACCAAGGTGAACTTGGCCCGGGCCAAGATGGGCCTCCCGGTGCCGGTGACATCGCGCCACACCTTATTGCTGGGGCCGCCGGGGACCGGCAAGACGTCGGTGGCGCGGGCTTTCACCAAGCAACTGTGCGGATTGACCGTGCTGCGCAAGCCGCTCGTGGTGGAGACCAGTCGCACCAAGCTGTTGGGCCGGTATATGGCCGACGCGGAGAAGAACGCCGAGGAGATGCTCGAGGGCGCATTGGGAGGGGCGGTCTTCTTCGACGAGATGCACACCCTGTACGAGCGCGGTTATCACCAAGGCGACCCCTACGGCAACGCGATCATCAACACGCTGCTGCTGTACATGGAGAATCACCGCGACGAGCTCGTCGTCTTCGGTGCAGGTTACGCCAAGGCGATGGACAAGATGCTCGAGGTGAATCAGGGTCTGCGACGGCGCTTTTCGACTGTGATCGAGTTCTTCAGCTACACCCCGGAAGAACTGGTGGCGCTAACCAAACTGATGGGGCGGGAGAACGAAGACGTCATCACCGACGAATCGGCCGAGGCGTTGTTGCCGTCGTACACGAAGTTCTACCTCGACGAAAACTATTCCGAGGACGGGGATTTGATTCGCGGTATCGATACGCTTGGCAATGCCGGCTTCGTGCGCAA
>DATKEW010000439.1:0-4497 GCA_035511785.1 Mycobacterium sp. | reverse complement strand
AGCTTGACGGATGAATAGCGTCAAACAAAGGTCAGCTCATGCTCGAGGTGATCGACAAGGGGTCCGGGAGCAAAGCCCATCCGGTACCGCTGCTTTTCGTGCACGGCGGTTGGCATTCCGCGGCGTGTTGGAACAACTTCCTGGACTTCTTTGCCGATGCCGGCTATCGCGCGGTCGCCCTGAGCTTGCGCGGACACGGCGCGAGCCCCACCACCAAGCGATTTCATACATGTTCCATCGTTGACTATGTCGGCGATGTCCGCGCCATCGCCGACGATTTGGGCGGACGGCCGGTGCTCGTTGCACATTCCCTGGGTGGCTTCGTCGTGCAGCGCTACCTGGAAAACCGCGACGCCCCGGCCGCTGTCCTGGTGGCGTCGGTACCGCCCCAAGGCGTGCTGGGACTGGCAACGCGCATCTGGAGCCGCCACCCATGGGTCTCGTTGCGGTCGCTGCCCGTCGGCAATCTGACCGGGTTCATCGGTACCCCACCTCTTGTTCGCGAGCACCTCTTCAGCACACACACGCCAGACGACATCGTGGAATCGTGCGCGGCCAGCGTGCAATCCGAGGCTGTGCGTGCCTCCCTGATCGACCCGCTGATCCGCCGCGTCAGATCCAAACGGGTAACCACGCCCATGCTGGTCCTAGGCGCCCAGGAAGACGGCATGGTCACCAAAGCCGAGGTGCGCGCGACGGCGCGGGCTTACCGGACCGAAGCCGAGTTCTTTCCCGGCATGGGCCACAACATGATGCTCGAACCCGGATGGGCCAACGTCGCCCAACGAGTTCACCGGTGGCTGCAAAATCGCGACCTTGGCTAGACCGCCGCGACGTCCCCCGGCGCACCCAGCACGGCCAACAACTGTTGCTCCACCACATTTCGCGCGTCTGCATGGTCAGGCAAGCTGACACAGAACACGTCGTCCACCATCGACCCCAGCGTGGTCACCTTGGCCCAGTCGATGTCCGCTCCGGCGTGCTCCAGCGCCCCGGTAAGCAACGCAAGCAAACCGGTACGGTCGGACGCGCGGACTTCGACGAGCGATCGGTCGGGTGCGCCTTCTAACCACAGGATCCGCGGCGGGGCGGTCGACCCGTGAACCGGAACCGCTGTCGGTGCCTCACCGACGGGCCTGGGATTCTCAGTGCTGTTCCGCTGCTCCAGCGTGCCCAATACATCAACCTCGCCGCCCAGTGCGCCGACGAGTTGCTGACGCAACAATCCGGCGGCGGGCGGTGAACCAAAGTGCGGCGAGACCACGAATTCGCTGATCGCCGAACCCTCGTGAATGTTCACCGACGCCGAATGCACGCGCAGCGAGTTCAGCGCCAACACGCCGGCCGCTTTGGACAGCAGCCCGCGCTGGTCCGGGGCGATCACCACCACGTGGTAGAGGCGCTGGCTGCTGCCGGGTCGCAGCTCCACATGCACCTTCTGGTCGGCCGCCAGCGAAAGATACTCGGGGTCAAGCGGATCGGCGTGCGGCAACGGCTCACCGATCATCGCCATCCGGCTGCGGCGCACCAGGTCCCCGACCAACGATGCCTTCCAGTCACTCCACACCCCTGGCCCGGTGGCCAGCGAATCGGCCTCGGTCAGCGCATGCAGCACGTCGAGCAATACCGGATCTCCGTCCAACGTCTCGCAGACGGTGGCGATGGTCTGTGGGTCGTTGAGGTCCTGGCGGGTCGCGACTATCGACAACAACAAGTGGTGGCGCACTAGCTTGGCAAGCAATTCGATGTCGGACGGCCAGATACCGAGCCTGGTACCGATCTGGGTGATCAACTCAGCGCCTAGCACGCTGTGGTCGACACCCCGTCCTTTCCCCAGGTCGTGCACCAATGCAGCGAGCAGCAGCAAGTCGGGACGAGCCACCCGGGTAGTGAAAATCCTTGCTCGGGAGACGACCTCGGCCGAATGGCGATCGACGGTCCAGATATGGATGACGTCGCGGGGCGGAAGGTCGCGGATCGCGGCCCATTCCGGAAAAAGACGGACCCACAACCCGGTCCGGTCGAGGGTTTCGATGACCGCAATCGTGTCCGGGCCGGCGGCAAGCAGGACCAACAAGTTGTCCAACGCCTCGCGCGGCCACGGCGTCGGGAGTTCCGCCGCCGAGTCGGCCAGCCGGCTCAGCGTGGACACCGCAATCGGCAGACCGTTACTCGCCGATGCCGCCGCCACTCGCAGCAGCAGCATGGGGTCGCTTTGCGGTCGGGCGTCGCGGGCCAGCACGATCTCCCCGTCATACTCGACCACTCCCTCGTCCAGCGGTCGACGCGGTCGCCGCCGGATTGCCGAAATCCCACGCCGCGGCAACGCGTTGCCGGCAGTGCGAAGCCCGGCGTCGACGCGATAGCTGACGGTGCGGCCGGCGTCGGACAGCGTCCTTGACAGGTCGAATCTGTCGCCGATGTGCAGGGCCGCGCTGATCTCGTCGGCGAACTGGGCCAACACCAGGTCATGCCCGCGGCCGGACACCCGGTGAAGTTCGGTGCGGACGTTGAGCAGGGTCAAGTGGGCGTCGGTCAGCGAACCCAGCGGATTCTCCGGTCGGCCGACGGCGAGGCGGTCGGCGAGCTGGGCGATGGCCAGCGCGTCGAGCAACTGAAGATCGCGCAGGCCACCGCGGCCCAACTTCAGGTCGGGTTCAGCGCGGTGTGCGATCTCACCTATGCGCCGCCACCGGGCATGCGTCTCTTCGACGAGTTCGCCGAACAGCGAACGGATTCCGGTCCGCCACTGCCCCCGCACGCCCTCGATCAGCCGGGCCGACAGCTGCTCATCGCCGGCGATGTGCCGCGCATCCAGCATGGCCAGGCCGGCCGATACGTCGGCACCGGCAACCCGAAGCGTCTCGGCAACCGTGCGCACGCTGTGATCAAGACGAATGTTCGCGTCCCACAACGGATACCACAGCTGATCCGCGACCTGCCGCACGGTGTCGGTGGGCATGCCATCATGCAACAGCAGGAGGTCCAGGTCAGAGTAGGGCACCAGCTCGCGACGGCCCAGCGAGCCGGTCGCCACGATCGAAAAGCCGCTGCCGGCCGTGATACCGATCTGTGTGGCCTTTGCGATCAACCAAGATTCGTGCAGATCACCCCACGCTTGGCGCAAAGCAGCCGAATCGAGTTCACCCGCCCCGCGGGCGAGCAGGCTTTCCCGGGCTGCGGGTAGATCGGTTACCGGGTCGGCACTACCGACTGACGCGGCCTCCGACGAAGACGGATCGGGTGTCTCTGGTCCGCGCTGTTTCATTCCCGTCCAGGTCGGATCGGCTACTCCGGAGGAGTCTTCATACGGCGTGTATTAGATCGCGTCGGCCCCGCGTTCGCCGGTGCGCACCCGCACCACCGTTTCCACGGCGCTGACCCACACTTTGCCGTCGCCGATCTTACCGGTACGTGCGGCCCGCACGATGCTGTCCAGGACCTTGTCTGCGTCATAGTCTTCGACCAAGACCTCGATCCGCACCTTCGGCACGAAGTCGACCGAGTATTCAGCACCCCGGTAAACCTCAGTGTGCCCCTTCTGCCGGCCGTACCCCTGAACTTCGCTGACCGTCATGCCCAGGGTTCCCACCTGTTCAAGGCTGGCCTTGATGTCCTCGAGCGTGAACGGCTTCACGATCGCGGTGATCAGCTTCATTTCCTCTTCCCTCTTCAGCCGAATGGACAACAACCGAACTGGTGCCGACAACCGCGAACTCATAGCCGCTCTCAGCGTGCTCCGCCTCGTCGATGCCCGTGGCTTCGTCTTCGGTGTTCAGACGGAGCCCGATCGTGTACTTCAGAAGCAGAGCTATGACAAGTGTGCCTATTCCCGAGAACGCCAGCACACTCGAGGCCCCGATAGTCTGTCGGATCAGCTGAGCGAAGCCGCCGCCGTAGAACAACCCCGCCGACGTATGACCCCCGCCACCGGCAATCGCGATGGTCTGCGGGGCCGCCAGCAGACCCACCAGCAGGGTGCCCGCGAGCCCTCCGACCAAGTGGACCCCGACCACGTCCAACGAGTCGTCGAATCCGAGCTTGAACTTCAGACCGACCGCCAAAGCACATAGGACACCGGCCACTCCACCGACTATCAGTGCGCCAAGCACATTGACCGACGAACACGAGGGGGTGATCGCGACCAGTCCGGCCACGATGCCCGACGCCGCCCCGAGCGTTGTCGCATGCCCGTCTCGGATGCGCTCGGTGAGCAGCCAGGCCAGCATTGCTGCGGCGGTGGCGACCGTGGTGGTGATGAACGTCGACCCGGCGACTCCGTTTGCGCTGGTAGCCGAACCAGCGTTGAACCCGTACCAACCGAACCACAGCAGACCCGCACCCAGCATCACGAACGGCACATTGTGCGGTCGCGACGTGGTAGCCGGCCAGCCTTTGCGCTTGCCCAGCACGATCGCCAACACCAACCCCGCCATACCGGCGTTGATATGGACCGCCGTGCCCCCGGCGAAGTCGATCGCGTGCAGTTTGTTGTTG
>DATKEW010000438.1:0-23114 GCA_035511785.1 Mycobacterium sp. | reverse complement strand
GGCCTAGCTCGCCTAGAGCCGACCGGTCCTGGGTCTCGACGTCGGACACGCGGCGTGCGTCGTAATCGCTTGCGGTCGCCATGGGTGCTCCTTCCTGCTGAGCGGCGGGTTGACGCACTTGCCTGTACTCACCCGTGGCTCGGGCGGTACCCCGTTCAGGTGCTGTTCACACCCGTCCAGCCGAAGAAATTGCGCGCGCGATAATCGACGCCATTTGACTGCCACGCCATGTGCGGTCGACTGCTGACCGTAGCCGGCTACATTCCGCGTGTGCGCAACATCAGCGGTAACACCCACCAAAAAAACGCAAACAGCGCCAGCGCACAGGCTCCCGCGATGAAGCCCACGTTGCGATTGGACACCGCGGCGAAAATGATGATGGTCACCCCGGTCAGGGCGGCACCGAGCAGCGCAAGCCCGGCATAGGCGCACCGGTGCGCCGCCGACACCAGCACCCGCAAGCGATGGCGCCTGAACAGCAGTCGGTGCATGGCGACCGGGGAAATAAGCAATACCGTTGCGCCCACCGAAAATCCCACCGTCGCCAAATACACCATCCGCATGTGTTCGCCGAGAACGTCAAAGCGCTGCTGGAAAGGCAGCGTGAGCAAGAATCCGGTGAGCAGCTGGACCCCGGTCTGCACCACCCGCAACTCTTGCAGCAGGCTATTCCAATTTCGGTCGAGCCGTTCGATTTCGGTTTCGCCGCGTTCCCGACGATCCCAGCGCTGGTCATCCTCTGGATGATCGACATCCATGGCCGTGATCATCGCACCGGCTGGTGCGTTTGTGGAGCGGCCCGCCCGGTTCAGCCCGCCATGAACTGGTGGTACGCCGACTCGAGATTCGGCGGCAACGCCGTCACGTGGCACTGACGTTCGGTGTCGTCGATCGGCGCCAGAATCCCACGTAGATCGCTGTACTCCTGCGGATGTGGCTGGTTCGAGGCGGCAGTGGCGGCCTGGTTAGCGTCCGGGTGGCCGTCGAGGTACTGGCGCGCCGCTCCGGTCGCCGAAGACACTGTGGCTTGCACACCGTCGGGATTGCAGTCGGGCGCCGCGGCGGCCGGTGGCGTGCCCACGATACCGATGCCAATGCCCCCCAGTACACAGCCGACGCCGACGCCGGCCACTCGCCGGTATGCGGGGGAACGGCTGATTTTCATGGTCGTTGTGCCCTTCCGATCTCCGAATCGATCCCCAACCCCGATCCCGGGTAACCGAACGAACCACAGCCCAAACCCGAAATCGCCAAACCCATTGCCACGCACGGCTGCACACACCAGGAATCCGCTATCGCACCCAGAGTTACGGGAGGTCTTACCGAACGGCAGCCCGCGAGTCAGAATCAAGTAGTAGCGTCGCCAGCGGATGCGCCCAACAGTGGACGGGAGAACTACGATGCCCTCGATCGATCACGAGTGGAGCAAGCCCGCCGCGATGGCCGTTCCGCCGGATGGCTACTTCGAACTCCAGCGCGGCAGATACGGACCCGTCTTCCCGAGAACTCCCGCCTGCTATGGGTTCTCGATCATCGCCAAGGTCAAGCCGGGCCGAGAGGACGCGATCCGTGAGTACGGCAGGGTGATCCAGGCCGCAATAGAGGCTCAGCCCGACCTGCTCGCCCCATTGCGGTTGCACTATCTGCGGTGGGTTCTGTTCGACGTCGGCTTCGGACTGCATTTTCAATACCAGGGGATTTTCGACACCGACTTCGACAAATACACCGAAGACGCGATAAAGCTTTTTTCGCAGTCGGGCGTCACCACGGTATTCACCAACCTGGAAGGCTTCCCGGAGGACTGGCAAACCAACCCGGAGGCATTCATCAAGTTCGTGCGCGAGCACCAATTCCCCAGCTTCCTCGAGTACGGGGAGTACCCCTACGTCACAGCGGACGAGATCAAGAAGGCGCTTCGGCTCAAGGCCGCGTTTTCCGACATGCTCGACCAGATGCAGTAATTCCTAGAATTTTGGGCCCCGGGTGCCATCTGATGCTCGACCTCGACAACATCCAGCACATCCTGGTGACGCGCACGCCCGCGATGACCGGGCGCTACGAATTCCTGTCGTTCGGCAACCCGGCGGGAGGCCGGGCATGGCTGAGCGAATTGGTGGACAAGGCCCAGTCGGCGGCCGATGTCCGCAGGACGATGGACAGCAGCGACCGCTGGATCACCCTCGCGTTCACCTGGAATGGCCTGCGCGCGCTGGGCGTATCCGAAGAGTCACTGGCCACCTTCCCGGACGAGTTTCGCGAGGGCATGGCCGCGCGTGCCGACATCTTGGGTGACACCGGCTCGAACCACCCCGGCAATTGGGTGGGCGGATTGGCCGGCGACGATCTGCACGCGATCGCAATCCTGTTCGCCCGCAACGATGCCGAGCACCGGCGTTGCACCGCGGTCCACGCCGACCTGGTCGCGCGGTGTCCGGGCGTGCGGGTGCTGTCCTTCCTCGATCTGAACGCAACGCCACCGTTCAACTACGCCCACGATCATTTCGGCTTCCGGGACCGGTTGTCGCAACCGGTGATCGAGGGATCCGGTGAAGAGCCGACGCCGGGGTCCGGCGCGCCGCTGAAAGCTGGAGAGTTCATCCTCGGCTACCCCGATGAGGAAGGAATGATCGCGAATCTGCCTCAGCCGGAAGAATTGTCGCGCAATGGCAGCTACATGGCGTACCGGCGTTTGCAAGAGCACGTCGGCCTGTTCCGCAGCTACCTGGCCGATCAGGCCGGCACTCCAGAAGAACAGGAACTGGTCGCCGCCAAGCTGATGGGGCGGTGGAAAAGCGGGGCGCCGCTGGCGCTCGCACCCCAGCACGACGACCCCGAACTCGGCGCGGATCCCATGCGCAACAACAACTTCAACTACAAAGAGATGGACCCGTTCGGATATGCGGTGCCATTGGGCTCCCACATGCGGCGGCTGAACCCGCGCGACACGGCGGTCAATATGAACCGGCGGAGGATGATTCGGCGCGGTGCGACCTACGGCGAAGCGCTTCCCGAGGGCGCCGACGATGACGCCGGGGACCGGGGCATCGCCGCGTTCATCATCTGCGCCAGCCTCGTCCGCCAATTCGAGTTCGCCCAGAACGTGTGGATCAACGACCGCGACTTCCACGAACTGGGAAACGAGCGCGATCCGATCTGTGGAACACAAGACGGCACACTGGAATACAAGATCCCGAAGCGTCCTATCCGCAAGGTTCTCAAGGGGCTGCCGGCCTTCACGACGCTGGTCGGCGGAGCATACTTTTTTCTTCCCGGCCTCAACGGCCTCAGATACCTGGCCACGCTCAACTAACGGGGACACCATGAGCACCATGAGCACGTTTCGGCCCGCACGCACGTATAACCAGACGCACCTTCCCCGCAAGCACACGCCAGGCCGTCGGCGTATCAGCATCTACTGGACCTGGAGCTATCCATGGGAGGCCCAACGCGATCCCGCCGCGATGGACAACCGGTTCTCCACGATGACCGAGGTCCGCAGGGTGGCCTGGCCGAACTACGAGACCACGGAGTGGGACGAGGCGCACTTTCTGCAGGGCATTGCCGGAACCCTGGAATTGTTCCACCGCTCGACGTTGCATTTCCAGGAACTGGCCGGGGAGATAACCGGTCATCCGGTAGCCGTTTTCCAGCGCATCGACCAAGCAGGGTACAAGCTGCCGATCGACGACCGGGTGCTGGCCGACACCGACACCCTCATGGTGTTCGGGCTCGACCACGTGCTCGGACAGGAAGAGGCGCAACCGGAGGAGGTCGCCGCGATTCAGGCATGGCTGCAGCGTGAAGGCACGTGCCTGCTGCTGGCCCCGCATCATGATGTCGGCTTCACCGACGACACGTCGCAGCGCCAGATCGAGTATCTCCACCACGGCGACCCGCTGGTACCCCGCCAGCAGCGCTTCAGCCAATACACACGCTCCCTGATGAAGGCCCTCGACGTTCCGGTCTACAACAAATGGGGGCTGCGGCCCGCGGTGATCAACGGCACCGACCAGATCGCGCCGCTGACCGGGTTCGGTGACCTGGACACGCCCCGACTCCTCGACAACGTCACCACGTTCAACTTCCACCCCCACCTCCCGCACTATGAGCTGCTGGCGCCCGAGGGCGAAGCCCTGCGAGTCTTGGGCCGTCAGCGGATCGATCCGACGCGACCCCACCCATTCACCGAGGCGGGCAACACCGAGCTCAATGCGCTCATCTGGATGCCGCCCGCCGGGCCGCGCGCGGGCGACATCGTGCTGGTCGACTCCACAAACTTCACGACGCTCTTTGGCGGCACCGACAGCCTGGTCAGCTTCTGGCGAAACGTTGCCTCGATGAGGTCTTGATGAGGTCTTGATGAGGTGCGTGGCGGGCCACGCCGGCCGCGCCGCCGGGGTGGCGCTAGTGGTTGAGCTTGCCGTCCCGTACCGCGGTCAGGGCGTCATCCAGCGTCGGGTACAGCGGGAAGGTCTTGTCCAGGCCGGTCAGGTGAATCGGCCGTCTGGTCGCCGGACCGCGCGCGACGACCCCGAACTCAGTGGAGTTGCCCAGTCTCTCGTAGGTGGCCGCGAGGATCTTCAGCCCTACCGAGCCGAGGAACTCCACCGCGGAAAGATCGATGACCAGCGCCGTCGGACCATCTGCGACTACCGCGCCGATGGCTTGTTCCAGGGCGGGAGCGGTGACCAAATCGATTTCGCCGCTGACACTGACCACGGACACCCCATCGTGGTCCGCAACCAACGTGGTAATCGAATCAGGAGCTGACAATGGCGATCCTTCGTCCCGGGCCTTGACTGTGGTGAGTGTGGTGCAAGCCTAACCTGCTTTGTTAACTGCGAGAAAGAAGAAGACCTCGACACCTCCCCCGCGACGATCCAGGCTAGTCTCCCCATAGAACCTGCGCACTGCGACGCGGCACTTGGGAGGGCAGATGTCAGATTCGCCGTTGGATTTCACTAGCACCAGCACCGCTGCGCAGACGGTCACTATTTCCAGCGAAGGTCTGCTGCCGCAGTTGGTCCAGCATTTGCGGCAGAACCGAACCGTTCTGCGTGAGGAGTGGGCCCGCAGGATCACCGAGGCGCAGTTGCTTACCGCGATGACCCCGGAGGAAATCTTCTCCGAGGCAACGACGGTGTACGACAGCTATGTCGAGGTGCTCGAGACCGGTAGCGTCGAGGCGCTGCAGGACTACGCGCGCGACCTGTCGGAACGCATCATTCCGCGGGGCGTGGAGACCGACGAGGTGCTCGGCATCGTCTTGCTGCTGCGTGACGTGCTGGCTCGCTCCCTGTTCGAGAAGTATCAGACCGACTTCGACATGCTCAACCGGGTGTTGGACGCCTACGAGCCGGCGGCCAACCGCATCGCCAATACCGTGGGCGTCAGCTTCGTGCAGGAACGCGAGCGCATCATCCGCCAGCAGCAGGAGGCGATCCGCGAGCTGTCGACGCCGGTGCTGCAGGTGCGCGAGCAGCTGCTTATTTTGCCGATCATCGGTGTGCTGGACAGTCAGCGCGCCCGCCAGGTCACCGAGCAGCTGTTGAGAGCCATCCGCGCCAACCGCGCGAAAGTCGTGGTCATCGACATCACCGGTGTGCCCACCATCGACTCCACGGTGGCGAACCATCTGGTGCAGACGGTCGACGCTTCGGGGTTGATGGGTGCCAGCGTGATCATCACCGGCCTGTCCTCCGAAATCGCCCTGACGCTGGTGACGATCGGGCTGGACCTGTCGAAGATGAATGCCGTCGGTGACCTGCAGGGCGGTATCGAAGAAGCCGAACGCCTGCTTGGTTACGAAGTCACACGCACGGGCGATACCACCGGGTAGACACAACTAGCAGAAGCACCCCATGCCAGTCCCCATCCTGAAACAGGGCTCGATTCTCATCGCAACGGTGCAGGCCGCACTGACCGACTCCGAGACCGAGCGGCTCCGGTACGACCTCATGGAGCGGGTCAGCAGGTTCCGCGCACAGGGCATCATCGTCGATGTCACCGCCATCGATGTGATGGATTCATTCGCCGCCCGATCGCTGCGCACCATCGCGCACATGACCCGGCTGCGCGGCGCGGACACCGTGATCGTGGGTTTGCAGCCAGAGGTGGCCTTTGCCATGGTCCAACTGGGTCTGGCGTTCGACGACATGAACACCGCGCTGGATCTCGAAGAGGGCCTTGCCCTGCTGAGTCGCAAATCGACGATCGGGCGCGACGGTGGCGGATGACATCGTCGTCAACATCGATAACCCCGACGACATCGTCGAAGCCCGCAAAGCCGGCCATCAGCTCGCACTCGACCTCGGATTCTCGGTCACCGACGTCACCATGATCGCCACCGCGATCTCCGAAATCGCCCGAAACATCACCAGCTATGCGGGTCGCGGCGCCGTCCGCGTCGGCGTGGAGGACCGGGAAGGCCGCAAGGCCCTGGTGGTACGCGCCGAGGACGACGGTCCCGGCATCGCCGACATCGAGCGCGCGATGGAGGACGGATACTCGACCGGCCGCGGGTTGGGCATGGGCCTGCCCGGTGCCCGCCGCCTGATGGACCGACTGATCGTGCAATCCGCACGCGGGCGCGGAACGGTCGTCGAAATGTGGAAGTGGGTTCCCGCCCGTGCGTGACAACGGTCGCCTGGGGCCGATCGAGTGGGCAACCGCGGGTCGCCCGCTACCGGGCGAGCGCGTCTGCGGTGACCAGCCGATCGCGATCGATGTCGGCGGAGATGCTGCCCTGTTCGGCGTGATGGACGGCCTCGGTCACGGTCCGGCCGCCGCAACTGCCGCGACACGCGCCGTCGATGCGCTCAAGCGCGCCCGCACCGAGCGGCTCGAGGTCTTGGTCCAGCTCTGCCACCGAGTGTTGGGCGGCACCAGGGGAGTCGCAATGACCTTGGCGCGGGTGGATTACGTGGACAACACGCTGAGTTGGACCGGGGTCGGCAACGTGACCGCCAACCTGGTCGCCAAGGATGCGACCGGTACTCATGTCCGATCGAGCGCGCGCCTCGCCGCAGGCATCGTCGGGTACCGCATTCCGGAAATCAGACCAGCGCTGGTGCTTCCACTGCGCGCCGGCGACCTTATCGTCATAGCCAGCGACGGCATCGCGGAGGACCACCTGGACCACATCGACTTCGCCGCGTCCGCTACGGTGATCGCCGACGAAATCCTACGCAAATACGCCAAGGAATCCGACGACGCAATGGTGCTCACCGCGCGCCACCGGGGAGCGTCGACATGACCGGCAGCGGAGACTTTCACGCCCAATACATTGCTGCGCTGCGGACCTACCTGGACGCCCGCGATGAGGACAGCCTCGCGGTCGGCCATGAGCTCGGACGCCGGGCCCTGGAAGAAGAAATCAGCATGCTCGAGATCATCGAGCACCACGTCGAGCTGATCCTCGAACTCGCGCAAGACATCCGGGTCGACGCGCCGGTCGCGCTGGAATTCTTGTTGCAGACACTTGCGCCGCTTGACGTTGCGAGTCGGGGATTTCTCGACGGCACCAGGCGCTACGCGGAACAACGGGCCCGCGCCGAGGGGCTCGCCGACCGCGACAAGTTCCGCACCGCCCTGGTGAATTCGTTGCAGGAGGGATTCTTCGTTGCCGATCACGAAGGCTCGGTGGTCGACATGAACAACGCCTTCGCCGAGATCCTCGGCTACCCCCCGGAGGGCATGCCGTACCGGTGGCCGCACCCGTGGTTGGTCGACAAAAAGACGGCGGGCCAACAACAAGCCCGGGTCCTGAGCAGCGGCAGTGCGGAGTATGAGACACCGGTTCGGCATCGAGATGGACATCTCGTATGGGTGGCGGTGAGCATCAATGCGGTCACGAGGACTGACACCGATCGCGATGTCTTTGTGGGAACGATTCGGGATATCACCGCCGAAAGGGCATTTGCGGCCCGGGAAAGCGCGGTGCTGCGCCTGGCCACGGCGGTGGCTGTGGCCAAAAGCGTGGCCGAGCTGCTGTCAATCACCCTCGACGAGTGCCGGACATCGATCGACGTACAACGAGTGGTTGCGGTCTCCTGGCCGAACGGCGACGGAGAACCGACCGTCCAGGTGGCCGGCGAGCCC
This sequence comes from Mycobacterium sp., assembly GCA_035511785.1. GTDB lineage: Bacteria > Actinomycetota > Actinomycetes > Mycobacteriales > Mycobacteriaceae > Mycobacterium. The sequence goes on along the minus strand of DATKEW010000438.1, from coordinate 15,014 downwards.
TCCGAGTCGACGTGGCGCGGACTTGATCCGTGGTTGCGCAACACATTTCAGGACGCGCGTCACCAGCTGCCGCTGACGGCCAAGACGGTTGACCGGCCGGGCAACCCCGGCAAGGCACAGGGATTGGTCGCGGCGCTCTCCGGTGCGGGAGACGTCGCGTTGTGGTTGGAGCTACGCTCTCCGCGCTGGGTCAGCGCCGAGGATCGGCTCCTGGTCACGGTGCTCATCGGCCACCTCAGCCTTGCCATGCAGCATGTCCGCCAGTTCGAAAGTGCCCGCGAGACGTCGCTGACGCTGCAGCGCGCGATGCTGCCGCCGGTAAAGCCGCCGCCAGGCTTTGCGGTGCGCTACGAACCCGCCGTCCCGCCATTGGAGATCGGGGGCGACTGGTATGACGTGCTGCCGATCGGCGATCACCGCATCGGCATCGTCGTCGGCGACTGCGTGGGCCGTGGTCTGCCCGCCGCCGCGATCATGGGTCAGCTGCGCAGCTCGGCGCGCGCGCTGCTGATCAACGGCGCCCAACCCGCGCTGCTGCTCGAGCAACTCGACTCGGCGGCGTCGCTCATCCCGAACGCCTACTGCACTACGGTGTTCCTGGCAATTTTGGACACCGAATCCGGGCTATTGGAGTACAGCAATGCCGGACACATGCCGGCCGTGCTCGCCGGAGCCGGGTCGGGTTCCGGGGCCGGGAAGGCCGTGCTGACCGATGCCACATCGGTGCCACTCGCGGTCCGTCGCGACGGACCGCGTCCGCAGGCGTCCACGATGCTACCGTCGGGCTCGACGCTAATGCTGTTCACCGACGGCTTGGTGGAGCGAAAACACGAGTCGATTGACGACGGAATCGCCCGCGCCACAGATGTTTTGGCTGAAACGATGAAGTTGCCCCTGGACGCCGTCGCGGATGCGATGCTGCGCGAATTAGCGCCGGCGGCGGGATACGATGACGACGTGGCGATGGTGATATACCGGCACCAAGGGGCACCACTTCGCATCGAAAGTGACGCTACCGCAGACCAATTGGTCGATATCCGGCGTCGACTGAGCCGGTGGTTGCAAGCCGCTGACGTGCCGGACGAATTGGCCGCCGACATCGTGCTGGTCATCAACGAAGCGTGCACCAACTGCGTCGAACACGCATACCGCGGACACCCCGTCGGAACAATGCTGCTCGAGGCCAAAGCCGTCGACGATGAAATCCGGGCGCGGGTCAGCGATGCGGGTTCCTGGAAGACACCGGCCGCCGACCCGGGCAACGGCGGGCGGGGCCTGGTGCTGATGAGGGCCCTGAGTAACGCGATGGAAATCGGCAGCTCCCCAACCGGAACGACGGTGGACATCAGCTTCGGCCTGCCGACAGCGGTCGGCGCCGTCGATCAGCTTTGACCGCGGGCGCACCGTTTTCCTGGTGCCCGATGGTGGTATCCACGGGCGTGACACGCGCATCGATCACGGTCGAACCCGCCCTCCGGGCGCCACACGGACCGCTGTCGATGGCTGTTCGTCGTGCCTTGACGGGAGACCTCGAAGTCGAAACCGCGGTATCGGCTGAAATCGCATACCGCACAAGGTCTTTAGAACCACTCTCTCGGTCATCAAGGTATAGCCGAACTTGGTCATAGGAGGACCTGTACCCCGAGGCGACAGGCGCAAACGGCTCAAACCGCCGCCGGGCGGGATGCCGGGGCTATAGGCGCTCTTTCACCGCCGCCGACAGACGCGAGCCGTCGGCCTTTCCCGCCGCGATCGCGGTGGCGGCCTTCATGACCTGGCCCATCTGCTTCATGCCGGGGCGCTCTCCGATGGCCTCGGCCACCTGCGCGATGGCGGTGTCGACGACGTCGGCCAACTCGGCGTCGGTGAGCGGGGTGGGCAAGTACTCGTCGATGATCCGCGCCTCGGCATGCTCGTTGGCGGCGAGCTCACCGCGGCCGTTTTGGGTGTAGATCTCGGCCGACTCACCACGTTTCCGGGATTCCCTGGCCAGCACCTTGATGATTTCGTCGTCGGAGAGCTCCCTGGCCTGTTTGCCGGAGACTTCCTCGGTCTGGATCGCGGCCAGCAGCAAACGCAGAGTCGCGGTGCGCAGCTTATCCTGGGTCTTCATCGCCTGAGTCAGGTCGGCCCGGAGCCGGGATTTGAGTTCCGCCATGCCTGAGACGCTACGCGGGCGCTGCGGGGACTGCGCAGGACAGCAGGGGCAAGACCCGAAACCGCGCGAGATTGAGAAATGCCCCGCCCGCCGACAGGATGGAGGCCATGACGCACGACGACGGCCGCTGGACCCGGTGAGCACGCTGCCGCCTGGTTATCCGATTGGTCCACCGCCCGGGTATGGCGGACCGCCACCCGGGTATGGGGGCCCGCCATCGGCTTACGGCCCGCCACCGGCTTACGGTCCGCCACCGGGATACGGTCCGCCACCGGGATACGGTCCCCCACCGGGATACGGTCCCCCACCGGGATATGGCCCACCACCGGGCTTCAGTCCCCCGCCGGGCTCGCCGTATGGTCCGCCCGCGCCGATCCAAGCAGCGCTCAAGCCCGGGATCATCCCGCTGCGTCCGCTGTCCCTGAGCGACATCTTCAACGGCGCAGTCGGATATATCCGCACCAATCCCAGGGCGACGTTGGGATTGACCGCGCTGGTGGTTGTGGTCATGCAGATCATTACGCGGATCGCCTTCTTCGGACCATTGGCCGCTTACGGCAGGATCGCGACCGACCGGCCGGATGAGCTGACCTGGGGGGTCGTGGGCGCGTGGACGGCGTCGATGTCGGCCGGCCTGCTGGTCACCTGGCTGGGCAGCATGCTGCTGTCCGGGATGCTCACCGTCATTGTCGGACGCGCGGTGTTCGGGTCGACGATCAGCATCGGCGAAACGTGGGCCAAGATTCGCGGCCGGCTGCTCCCCCTGCTCGGCCTGGCATTGCTGGAAGCCGCCGTGGTGGCGGCTCTGGTCGGGCTGGTTGTGGTGATAGTCGTCCTGCTGGCGGCGATCGGAAACGGTGCGTTGGCGGTTCTGCTGGGCTTGCCGCTGGCGCTCGCCGTGATCGCGTTGATGGTGTACCTCTACACGGTCGTGCTGTTCGCACCCGTGCTGATCGTGCTGGAGAGGCTGCCGGTCACCGATGCGATCACCCGGTCCTTTGCCCTGGTCCGCAATGGCTTCTGGCGGGTGCTGGGGATCCGGACGCTGACGTTTATCGTGGCATCCGTCATCGCTAACGCGATCGCCGCGCCGTTCAGCATCGTCGGCCAGGTCGTGCTGGCCGGGAACCCGTCCCTTCCCGTTCTGCTCATCGGCACCGCAATCGCATCCATCGGGGCGGCAATCGGTGAGATCGTCACCGCGCCCTTCAACGCCGGAGTTATCGTGCTGCTCTACACCGACCGCCGAATACGCGCCGAGGCATTCGACTTGGTGCTGCAGACCGGCGCCGCCGGCGGACCCTATGCGACCGCATCCACCGACAACCTGTGGCTGACCCGGCCTGTGTAACGGCCGAGCGAGGACGAGCTGACAGTGCCTTCCATCGACATCGACCGCGATGCCGCGCACCAGGCCGCACAGATCGAGCTGGGCAAACCGATCTATTCGAAGGCGTCTGTGGCACAACAATTCATCGATTGGATCAACGAACAATTTTACCGGCTCTTGGAAAAGACCGCCTCGATACCAGGCGGATGGTTCACCACCACGGTGCTGCTCATCCTGCTGGCGGTCGCGGTGGTGGTCGCCATCCGCATCGCCCGGCGCACCATGCGCACCAACCGTAGCGGTGACTACCTGCTGTTCGAAGCCGCCCAGCTCACCGCCGCGCAGCATCGCGCAACCGCGGAAAGTTATGCGGCGGAGGAGAATTGGACCGCAGCGATTCGGCACCGGTTGCGCGCCGTCGCGCGCCAGCTCGAGGAAACCGGCGTACTGAACCCGGCTCCTGGCCGCACCGCCAACGAACTAGCGCGAGACGCCGGCGCGGCGTTGCCTCATTTAGCAGGTGAATTGTCGCGGGCAGCAACGGCATTCAACGACGTCACCTATGGCGAGCAGCCCGGGACTCAGGCCGCCTACCAGATGATCGCAGACCTCGACGACCACCTGCGGTCGCGACCGCCGACCGCAACATCAGCGACGGGGCAACCCGCCGCCGTCGAATCATGGGCGCGGGTCCGGTGACCGCGACTAGCGGGACGCGTCCCGCGTCCGGTGCGCCAGCGCGATGGCGACCCTGGAGCTGGGCGGTGCTCACACTGGTTGTCCTCGCGGCCATCGCCGGGATCGGCGCCTACCTGACCGCACCGCGGCCCGGCGGCCAGATGGATCCGGCGTCGACCGGCCCCGCCGGTGCCCATGCGCTGGTCGCGCTGCTGGGCGACGGCGGCGTCGAGGTGGTCGTGGCCGACAGCATCGCCGACGTCGAACGGGCGGCACGCCCTAACACGCTGATCCTGGTGGCGCAGAGTCAGTATCTGGCCGACAACACGCTGCTGGACCGGCTGGCGAAGGCCCCCGGAGATCTCCTACTGGTGGAACCGACAGCACGAACCCGCGAGGCACTGATGCCGGGTGTGGGCATCGCGCCCTCCGACACCTTCGACAGCGACCCGAATTGCACTCTGCGGGAAGCTACTCGAGCCGGATCGGTGCGATTCGGGCCAAGCGTCACCTACAAGGCCAAAGATGGCCGGGCAATGACCAGCTGTTACGACGGGGTGCTGATCCGCTTCCGGGACAACGGGCGGACCGTCACGGCCGTGGGCAGCACCGACTTCATGACCAACGGCAGCCTGTTGCAGGCGGGCAATGCCGCGCTGGCGATGAACCTCGCCGGCGACCGGCCCCGCCTCATCTGGTACGCGCCCCACCGCGTCGAGGGTGAAACGTCCTCCCCGGCATCGATTGTCGACTTGATCCCGGAAAACGTGACCTGGATTGTCTGGCAGCTGTGCCTGGTCGTGCTTCTGGTTGCGGTGTGGAAGGGCCGCCGGCCCGGTCCGCTGGTGGCCGAGGAGTTGCCGGTCGTGGTACGCGCGTCGGAGACCGTGGAGGGCCGCGGCCGGCTTTACCGGTCCCGACGGGCACGCGATCGCGCCGCCGAGGCATTGCGCACGGCCACCCTGCAGCGGTTGCTGCCGCGGCTCGGCCTTGGCGCGGGCACGCCGGCGCCGGCGGTGGTGACGACCGTGGCCCAGCGCTGCGGGGCCGACGCGGGATTCGTTTCCTACCACCTGTTCGGGCCGCCACCGGCCACCGACAATGACTTGCTACAACTTGCCCGAGCGCTCGACGAAATCGAAAGGCAGGTCGCACACTCGTGACACAACCGTCTCCCGCGCAGACCCCTGTTGCCGAATCCGCACGAAATGCGCTGCTGGCGTTGCGCAGCGAGCTCGCCAAGGCCGTCGTCGGACAGGAAGGAGTCGTCAGTGGCCTGGTGATCGCGCTGCTGTGTCGCGGCCATGTGCTGCTGGAAGGCGTTCCGGGAGTGGCGAAGACGTTGCTGGTGCGGGCGTTGTCCGCCGCGTTGCAACTGGAATTCAAGCGGGTGCAGTTCACCCCCGACCTGATGCCCGGCGACGTCACCGGCTCGCTGGTGTACGACGCGCGCACCGCCGCGTTCGTATTCCGGCCGGGTCCGGTGTTCACCAATCTTCTGCTGGCCGACGAGATCAACCGCACCCCGCCCAAAACCCAGGCTGCGCTGCTCGAGGCGATGGAAGAGCGTCAGGTCAGCGTGGAAGGCGAGCCCAAACCGCTGCCCGACCCGTTCATCGTTGCCGCGACACAGAACCCGATCGAATACGAGGGCACCTATCAGTTGCCCGAAGCCCAACTGGACCGCTTCCTACTCAAACTGAACGTGACGCTGCCCTCACGCGACTCCGAGATCGCCATCCTCGGCCGGCACGCGCACGGCTTCGATCCCCGCGATCTGTCATCGATCAAGCCGGTGGCCGGACGCGCCGAACTGGCGGCCGGCCGTCAAGCGGTGCAACAAGTACGGGTCGCCGATGAGGTACTGGGCTACATCGTCGACATCGTCGGGGCCACCCGCTCCTCCCCCGCACTACAGCTAGGTGTGTCACCACGCGGGGCGACGGCCCTGCTGGCCACCGCGCGATCCTGGGCATGGTTGTCCGGCCGCAACTACATCACACCCGACGACGTGAAGGCCATGGCGCGCCCGACGGTGCGGCATCGGGTGATGCTGCGACCCGAAGCCGAGCTTGAAGGCGCCACACCCGATGGTGTGCTCGATGGAATCTTGGCCTCGGTTCCGGTGCCCCGCTAGTGATCCTCACCGGACGCGCCGGCTTGGCGGCGCTGATCTTCATCCTGCCGATCGCGCTGTCGCCTTGGCCGGCAAAGGCTTTCGTGGCGCTACTGGCGACGCTGGCGATGCTGGTCGCCATTGATGTCGGGTTGGCGGCCAGCACCCGCAGATTGCGCTATGCCCGTTCACCGGACAGCGCGGCCCGGCTCGGCCAGCAGGTGGATGCGGGGCTGCAGATCCACAACGACGGCCGCCGCCGCTTCCGTGGCCAGATCCGCGATGCCTGGCCGCCCAGCGCACGCGCTGAGCCGCGCATTCACGCCGTCAACATCGCCCCCGGGCAGAGCCGGCATCTCCGCACCGTGCTGCGACCGGTCCGCCGCGGCGACCAGCGCGCGGCTGCGATCACGGCCCGGTCGATCGGGCCGCTGGGGTTGGCCGGACGGCAGCGCTCCCAGTCCGTGCCCGGACAGGTCCGGGTGCTGCCTCCCTTCCTGTCACGCAAGCACTTACCGTCGCGGCTTGCCAAGCTGCGAGAGATCGACGGGCTGCTGCCCACACTGATACGCGGCCAGGGAACCGAATTCGACTCGCTGCGCGAGTATGTCGTCGGCGATGATGTCCGCTCGATCGACTGGCGCGCAACCGCGCGCCGCGCCGACGTCATGGTTCGCACGTGGCGGCCCGAACGCGACCGGCGGGTCGTGATCGTGCTCGATACCGGACGCATGGCAGCCGGCCGTGTCGGCGTCGACCCGACCGCCGCCGATCCGGCGGGGTGGCCCCGGCTGGATTGGTCGATGGACGCCGCGCTGCTGCTGGCCGCGCTCGCGTCGCGAGCCGGCGATCATGTCGACTTCCTCGCCCACGACCGGGTGAGTCGGGCCGGCGTCTTCGGCGCGTCACGCACCGAGCTGCTCGCCCAGCTGGTCGAGACGATGGCCCCGCTGCAACCAACACTCGTCGAGTCCGATTGGCGTGCAATGATTGCCGCCATTGCGCGGCGCACCCGGCGACGGTCGCTGGTGGTGCTGCTGACCGACCTCAACGCGACCGCCCTGGACGAGGGACTGCTGCCGATCCTGCCGCAGTTGTCGTCCAAACACCATGTGATGATCGCCGCGGTCGCCGACCCGCGCGTCGACCAAATGGCCGCCGGGCGTTCCGATGCGGCCGCGGTGTACGACGCGGCGGCCGCCGAACGATCCCGCAATGACCGCCGGGCGATCGCGACGCGGCTGCGCCGCAGCGGGGTGGACGTCGTCGATGCCGTCCCCACGGAACTGGCGCCCGCCCTTGCCGACCACTATTTGGCGATGAAAGCTGCTGGACGACTTTAACTTTCATTCCCCGAAAGTGCAACTACCGCCGTCCGTATGTGGGAAATGTGTCGGTGGCTGCACTTTCGCGGCAGGGCTACCCGGTTGGGACCACGTCGGGTGCGTCGTCGATATCGCCCGTCTCCCCGGCCTTCATCGCGCGACGGCCGAAGTAGCCGATATACGACAAGAACGCCACCTCGGCGATCACTCCGATGCCGACCCGAACGAAAGTCGGCAACGGTGACGGCGTCACCAACGCTTCTATCAACCCGGAGACCAACAGCACACCCACCAGTCCCACAGCGACCGACACCACAGCGCGGCCCTGCTCGGCGAGCACTTGTCCGCGGGGCCGGTCGCCGGGCGATATCACCGACCACCCCAGCCGCATCCCCGATGCCCCGGCCAGGAATACCGCCGTCAGCTCCAGCAGCCCGTGCGGAACCAGGAGTCCCAGCAGGATGCCGCCCTTGCCGGCCGGGAACATCAGACCGGCGATCACTCCCAGGTTGGCCGCGTTCTGGAACAGCACAATCGGGATCGGCAGTCCCAGCACGACGGATAACGCGATGCACTGCGCGGAAACCCAAGCGTTATTCACCCAGATCTGCAGGGCGAACGCTGCGGCGGGGTGCTCGCTGTAATACGACGCGACATCGTGGTTGACCAATTGATCGATGTCAGTTGGTGTTCCGAGAGCGGACTGCACCTCCGGATTGCCGGCCACCCAGAACGCGATGACCAGCACGACGGCGAAAAATGCCACCGCGGTGCCCAACCACCATCGCCAGGTGCGGTAGGCCACCACGGGGAACGACACCGTCCAGAACCGGGTGAACGCACTGCTCAGCGGCGCGTGGGCACCGGTCACCGCGGAGCGGGCGCGCGCTGTCAAACTCGAGAGCCGGCCGATCATCAGCGAATCCGACCCGATCGTGCTGGCCGACCGCAGTATCGACAGATGGGTGGACACCCGCTGGTAGAGCTCGACGAGTTCGTCGACTTCTGCACCGGTCAGCGACCGGCGCCGCTTGATCAACTGCTCCAGTCGGTCCCAAGTACCGCGATGGGTCAGCACGAATGCGTCGACGTCCACCCTGAGCAGCCTAATCGCAAGTTGGGTGGGGCTGAGCGCGTCCGGTTGAACCCGTACAGCCTGTAGCGTTCGGTGTTATGTCGGAGGTGGTGACCGGGGACGCCGTCGTCCTCGATGTGCAGATCGCCCAGTTGCCGGTGCGAGCCGTGGGAGCACTCATCGATATCACGGTGATGTTCGTCTTCTATCTGCTCGGACTGATGTTGTGGGCTGCCACCCTGACTCAGTTCGACAGCGCGCTGAGCGGGGCCGTCCTGATCATCTTCACCGTGCTGGTGATCATCGCGTATCCGTTGGCCTTCGAAACCGCCACGCGGGGACGGTCGGTGGGCAAGATCGTGATGGGTCTGCGTGTGGTGTCCGACGACGGTGGTCCAGAACGCTTCCGGCAGGTGCTGTTTCGCGCGTTGGCGTCGGTGGTGGAGATCTGGATGTTTTTGGGCAGCCCCGCCGTCATCTGCAGCATGCTGTCGCCGAAGGCCAAACGTATCGGCGACATCTTCGCCGGCACCGTCGTAGTGAGTGAACGCGGCCCCCGATCGGGGCCGCCGCCGGCGATGCCCCCGTCGTTGGCATGGTGGGCGTCGTCGCTGCAGCTGTCGGGCCTCAATGCCGGCCAAGCCGAGGTCGCGCGCCAATTCCTTTCCCGCGCACCACAACTCGATCGACAGTTACGCCAGCAGATGGCGTACCGGATCGCCGGGGATGTGGTGTCGCGCATCGCCCCGCCGCCCCCGCCCGGCGCCCCGCCGGAGCTGGTGCTTGCCGCGGTCCTTGCCGAGCGACACCGCCGCGAACTGGCGCGGCTCCGCCCCACCATGCCTGCGACGCCGCCGCCGATGGGATCCTGGCCGCCGGGCGGGCCGACACCGTGGACACCGGGACCACCACCGGGCGGGGCTCGGTCTCCCGCACCTCCTGGCCGGCCCACCCGGGCGCCCGTGCCATGGCCCGAGCCGGGATCAGCACAGCCCACTCCCTGGCCACGGCAGGGCCCACAAACTGGCGGCTTCTCGCCACCTCGCTGATTGCGCGCTAGCCGGACACGGTGACCGCCATGAGGGCGACGTCGATGATCAACAACGCCCATCCGCACAGCGGAACCACGATGCCGCCGTGGCGCTTGGCGGTGAAAACGACATCACGATGACGACAAAGGCCACCACGGGTGCGCGGTAGAACGCGACGCCGAAATCAATCCCTCCGCGGCCCAGGTTCGGGCAATTGCGACCGCTGCAACCGTCGGTACTCATTACGGCGCCCAGCGCGAAGAGCATCACGATCGCGGCGGCAGGCACCGTGGACAGCGCCAACCCCCAGTTGACCCATGGCCAAACGTGCGGTCTACCGCCTTCGCCCTGTGCAGCAGTCGCGCGCTGGGTTCCGCTGTCGAACGTCACGTTGGAGTTATCAGCGTTCATCAGTCAGGCGCTACCCGTCGACTTCCGGATGCAAACAGCGCCGCCGCGTCCGGTGGGGCCGCCGCTCGCAGTTCAGCCTTTGCGGACGTCAAGCGCATGAAAACCCTCCTCGGCACGCGAGATGGGAATATCTCGTTGCATCGCGTTAGTTTACGATATATCGTGATATAGCGGCGCGCACGCGACTGGTGCGTTACTCCGACACAAAGGACTACACACAATGAGCAACCCATTCACTCCTCCCGACGGACCGTTCGCGGGCCGGCCAGGTTTCGGATTCGGCCCCGGCCCCGGCCCCGCGCAGCGGCGCGCGTTGCACGGTGCTGCGCGACAGGCCCGACGGGAACTTCGCGAACACCTCCGCGAGCACGCCGGCGGCCACGGTTTCGACCCCGGCTTCGGCCCTGGTTTCGGCCCGGGCGGTCCAGGTTTCGGATTCGGCTTCGGCGGAGGCGGCCGGCGCGGCGGGTCGCGTCGCGGCGGCGCGGGCCGTGGGCGCCGCGGTGACGTTCGGGCGGCGATCCTGACGCTGCTGACCGAACGGCCGATGCACGGCTACGAGATGATCCAGCAGATCGCCGAACGCAGCAACGGGCTGTGGCGGCCGAGCCCCGGCTCGGTGTATCCGACGCTGCAGTTGCTGGACGACGAAGGCCTGATCACCGCCAGCGAAACCGAGGGCAGCAAGAAACTTTTCGAGTTGACCGACGAGGGCCGTGCGGCCGCCGAGAAGATCGAGATCCCGCCGTGGGACGAGATCACCGAGGGCGCCGACCCGGGGCAGGTGAACCTACGGGCGGCCATAGGCCAGTTGTTCGGCGCGGTTGCGCAATCCGCGCACGCCGCCACCGCCGAGCAGCAGCAGCGGATCGTCGAAATCCTCAACAATGCGCGACGTGAGATCTACGGAATCCTCGGCGAGGACTGACCGTTGACGTGAAAATGCCCGTCGGCACGGTTGCCGGCGGGCATTTTCGCGCGTCGTCGCGGCTGCGCCTAAGACACATCGACCCAATCGAGGGTTCGCTGCACCGCCTTGCGCCAGCCCGCATACCCGGCGGCACGCTCGTCGTCGCTCCACGTCGCCGACCACCGCTTGTCCTCTCGCCAGTTCGCCCGCAGGTCGCCCAGATCTGCCCAGAACCCGACGGCCAGACCCGCCGCGTAGGCGGCGCCCAGTGCGGTGGTCTCGGCAACCACCGGCCTTACCACGTCCACGCCCAGTACATCGGCCTGAATCTGCATACATAGATCGTTGCCGGTGATACCGCCATCGACCTTCAAAACTTCAAGGTGCACACCGGAATCGGCCTTCATCGCGTCGACCACATCACGGCTCTGGTAGCAGATCGCCTCGAGCGTCGCGCGGGCCAGGTGGGCGTTGGTATTGAATCGGGACAGCCCCACGATCGCGCCGCGGGCATCGGAGCGCCAGTACGGGGCGAACAACCCGGAAAACGCCGGCACAAAATACACCCCGCCGTTGTCGGCGACCTGACGAGCGAGCGCCTCGCTCTGGGCCGCGCCGCTGATGATGCCCAGCTGATCGCGCAGCCACTGCACCGCCGAGCCGGTCACCGCAATCGAACCCTCAAGCGCGTAAACGGGTTTGGAATTCCCGAACTGGTAGCAGACCGTGGTCAGCAGCCCATTCTTCGATCGAACGATCGTCTCGCCGGTGTTCAGCAGCAGGAAATTGCCCGTGCCATAAGTGTTTTTCGCCTCCCCCGCGGCCAAGCACACCTGACCGACCATCGCCGCGTGCTGGTCGCCGAGGACTCCATTGATCGACACCTCGCCACCGACGGGTCCCGTGTCGGTGGTGACCCCGTACGGTTGTGGCGACGACGACGGCGCGATCACCGGCAGCATCTCCCGGGGGATGGAGAAGAACGACAACAGCTCGTCGTCCCAGTCCAGCGTTTCCAGGTTCATCAGCATGGTGCGGCTGGCGTTGGTGACATCGGTGGCGTGCACGCCGCCGCGCGGGCCGCCGGTCAGATTCCACAACACCCAGGTGTCCGGGGTTCCGAACAGCGCTTCGCCGCGTTCGGCGGCCTCACCCACTCCGTCGACGTTCTCCAGGATCCACTGCAGCTTGCCGCCGGAGAAATAGGTCGCCGGCGGCAGGCCCGCCTTTCGGCGGATCACATCGCCGCGACCGTCTCGGTCAAGCGCCGATGCGATCCGGTCGGTGCGGGTGTCTTGCCAGACGATCGCGTTGTAATACGGCCGTCCGGTGCGCCTGTTCCACACCAGTGTGGTCTCGCGCTGGTTCGTGATTCCCAGGGCGGCAATGTCTTCCGGTGACAGGTTGCTTCGGTTGAGCACCGACATCAGTACCGAAGACGTGCGCTCCCAAATCTCGACCGGGTCGTGCTCGACCCAGCCGGCGCGGGGCAGGATCTGCTGGTGCTCGAGCTGGTGGCGGGCGACCTCGGTTCCGGCGTGGTCGAAGATCATGCAGCGGCTGCTGGTGGTGCCCTGGTCTATGGCGGCGACGAAGTCGGCCAACTGCTCACCTCCGGCGTGAACTGGAACACGTGATGTCATCGTCCATGATGGTCTACCCACCCGCCGGATCGGCAGCTAACCGGCCCGAATCGTCCACGATCGGGTGCGGAGGACGACGACGCCGGTCGGCCTGTCACGCTTGCGTTACCGCCGGTAAACCTGTTCCATCGGCTTTGTGGGCGAAGAGATCAAGCGCACCACGTATGACAGCTCCCAACGGCGGGAGTACCGGCGCAAGGTGCAGCTGTGTCTGGACGTCTTGGAAACAGTGCTCGCGCACTCACACTTCGACGCCGACCGGCCGCTCATCGGCATGGAGATCGAATGCAACCTCGTCGATGCCGACTATCAGCCCGCGATGTCGAACCGGTACGTGCTGGACGCCATCGCAGATCCGGCGTACCAGAGCGAATTAGGCGCCTACAACATCGAATTCAATGTGCCTCCCCGGCCGCTACCAGGACATACCGCCGTCGATTTAGAGGCGGAAGTGCGGGCCAGCCTGAACGACGCCGAGACCAAGGCCAATTCCGGCGGCGCCCACATCGTGATGATCGGCATCTTGCCCACGCTGATGCCCGAACATCTGAACGAGGGCTGGATGAGCGAGTCATCGCGGTACGCGGCCCTCAACAAAGCTATCTTCAACGCCCGCGGCGAGGACATTTCGATCAACATCGCCGGACCGGAGCCGTTGAGCTGGAGCACCGCGACGATCGCGCCCGAATCCGCTTGCACGAGCATGCAATTGCATTTGCAGGTCGGCCCTGAGGATTTCGCCGCGAACTGGAATGTCGCGCAGGTGCTGGCCGGCCCGCAGCTGGCATTGGGCGCGAATTCGCCGTACTTCTTCGGCCACCAGCTGTGGGCGGAGACGCGTATCGAAGTGTTCACGCAGTCCACAGATACCCGACCCGAGGAACTCATGACCCAGGGCGTGCGACCCCGGGTGTGGTTCGGCGAACGGTGGATCAGTTCAGTCCTCGACTTGTTCAAAGAGAACATCCGTTATTTCCCCTCCCTCCTGCCCGAGTTGTCGGACGAGGATCCCGTCGCCGAGCTCGCCGCCGGACGCGCTCCCCGGCTCGCCGAACTGCGCCTGCACAACGGCACCGTGTACCGGTGGAACCGCCCGGTGTATGACGTTGTCGACGGGCGCCCGCACCTGCGGCTGGAGAACCGGGTGTTGCCGGCCGGTCCGACCGTCATTGACATGCTGGCGAACTCGGCCTTCTACTACGGCATGCTGCGCAGCTTGTCCGAGGCGCAAGACCCGCTGTGGACCCGGATGAATTTCGCCGCGGCGCACACGAATTTCCTCCAGGCCGCCCGTTACGGGATGGATGCCCGGCTGCACTGGCCGGGCCTGGGCGAAGTGACAACAAGGGAATTGGTGTTGCACACACTGCTTCCGATAGCCCACGAAGGACTGCGCCGATGGGGTGTCGACGCCGAGGTTCGTGATCGGTTCCTCGGCGTCATCGAGGGCCGGGCCAGCACCGGGCGCAATGGCGCGAGCTGGCAGGTGTCCACGGTGCGGGCCCTGCAGGACGGCGGGATGACGCGGCCCGCGGCACTGGCCGAGATGCTGCGCCGATACTGCGAGCACATGCACGCCAACCAGCCGGTGCACACCTGGCCGTCCTGACCACGCGTAAGTTGGGAGCCATGTCACCCGAAGTAATCGACTGGGATAGTGCATACCGCGAGCAGGGAGACTTCGAGGGACCGCCGCCATGGAATATCGGTGAGCCGCAGCCCGAACTAGCGGCACTCATGGCGGCCGGCAAATTCCGCAGCGACGTGCTTGACGCCGGCTGCGGGTTCGCCGAGCTGTCTTTGGCGCTGGCCGCCGAGGGCTACACCGTGGTCGGCATCGATCTCACACCCACCGCCATCGCGGCGGCGACCAAGGCGGCCCAAGAGCGCGGCTTGAGCACCGCGAGCTTCGTGCAGGCCGACATCACCTCGTTCACCGGCTACCCGCCCGGATCGGAAGGGCGGTTCGCCACGGTGGTCGACAGCACGCTGTTTCACTCGCTGCCGGTTGAGGGCCGCGACGGCTACCTGAGCTCGATACACCGCGCGGCCGCCCGGGGCGCCAACTATTACGTGCTGGTATTCGCCAAGGGCACCTTCCCCGCCGAGTGGGAAACGAAGCCCAACGAGGTCGACGAGGACGAGTTGCGCGCCGCGGTGGGCAAGTACTGGGAGATCGACGAAATTCGGCCCGCCTATATCTATACCAATGTTCCGGCGCCCGAGGCGGAGGGCGCGTTTCCGTCGCACGACCGTGACGAAACGGGCCGGATGAAGCTTCCCGCCTACCTGCTGACAGCGCACAAGGCCGGCTGAGCTCACGTCGCGGTTGTTGCG
>DATKEW010000437.1:0-7103 GCA_035511785.1 Mycobacterium sp. | reverse complement strand
TCGTCGGCGACCTCGGCCATCAACGCTTGCTGCTTTTCCAGATCGGTGAGCAACAGGTCCAGTCCGCGGGCCGACAGCACCCGGTCGCGGGCCAGCACGTCGAGATCGCCCTCTTTGGGATCCTGTGGCAGGTAACCTATTTCGCCGTTACGGCTGACCGATCCGGCGTACGGTTGGCTCTCTCCCGCCAGGATGCGCAAGGTGGTGGTCTTGCCCGCTCCGTTGCGCCCGACCAGCCCGATGCGGTCGCCCGGTTGCACCCGCAGGTCCGGGCCGTCGGGTGAGAGCAAGATGCGCGCGCCAGCGCGGACCTCAAGGTCCGTAGCCGTGATCACGATCGCTCTCCTCGCATAAAAACTATTTGTCGTCGGTGAAGACCGGCGGTCGCCGTTCTGCGCGCGCGGCAACCGCTTCTTCGAAGTTGGCGGTGAGCAGACGGACGAAAAGCTGTCCCAAGCCTTCGGCTTGCATGTGCCCTTCCAGGCTACCGGCGTCTAGTCCACTCCAGAGTGTGCGCTTGGTCAACTCAATTCCCGGCCGCGAGAACGCAGCTATCCGTGCCGCGATTGCATAGCAGGTGTCCAGCAACTGGCCTTCCGGCACCTGACATGACACCAGCCCAATGCGCTCGGCTTCCTCGGCGGAAACGTCGCGACCGGTCAGCATGATCTCGAACGCGCGCGACGATCCGATGGCCCTGGGCAACAGGTAGCTCAGCCCGAGTTCGCTGCCGGTCAGCCCGTTGTTGATGCCCGCCGCACGGAAGTAGGCGCTGGTCGACGCGACCCGGATGTCGGCGGCCAACGCCAGGCACAGTCCGCCGCCGATCGCTGGGCCGTTGACCGCCGCGATCACCGGTTGGTGTAGCCGCCGCAGCGCCAGGATGACGTCGTCGAGAACTTCCATGGAGCGTAGCGCATAGGTCGGACGGGTCAATCCGTCGACGTTCGGCACAGTGCCGGCGAATTTGTGATCGGCACCCGAGGAGAATCCTCGTCCGGCCCCGGTCAGGACGACCACGCGCACGGAGTTGTCGTAGGTGATCTTCTCGAGGGCCTCCTTCAGCGGCACCATGACGTCGAACGCCATGGAGTTCATCCGCTCGGGCCGATTGAGGGTTATCAGTGCTACGCCGGGCCGCGGCTGTTCAACGAGTACCAAACTCACCCGTGAACGGTAGCGCGGGCCCAGGTGTCAGGCTTGCTCGGCTTGAGCAGCGTCGAGGTCGAACGCCTTGATTTGCTGCACCAAGTCCTCCAGCGCGGCCGGTGGCAGGGCCCCGGCCTGGTTGAAGAGCAGCTTGCCCTTCTTGAACGCCATCAGCGTGGGGATGGACCGGATCTGCGCGGCCGCCGCGAGCTGTTGCTCGGCTTCGGTGTCGACCTTGGCGTGCACGATGTCGGGGTGTTTCTCCGACGACGCCCGGAACGTCGGCGCGAACTGGCGACATGGTCCGCACCATGATGCCCAAAAATCGACGAGGACGATGTCGTTGCCCTCGATGGTCTCGTTGAACTGCTCAGCAGTGAGATCGCGTGTTGTCACGTGTGCTCTAACGCCCGGAGCTGCTCTGATGTTCCCGGGGCTGGTTCTCGGCGCTGGCGGCGCCTGCGCCCATGGCGACGGACGTGTTGGCCGCAGCCATGGCGGGGGCGTCGTTGACATCGTCGCGACAACGTGCAGCCGATGACCGCCGGCCTGCAGATCGCCGACCGCGTCGACCCTCTGCTCGGGCAGGTGTATTGCGGTATGTCACTGAATTGGCCTATGGCACAACGCAAGCGGCCGCGGTTCCCACCGGCCGCCCACCGCGTTGCTTGGGTTGGCTCACCGAGAGGTTACGGTTGCGTACGTTTTCCCACGTCGGACACACTTAGGGCTGATGATCCGCCTTCTGAGGAACCAGCGAGGGAATTGCCTTGGGCCACTACATCGCTAACGTGCGTGATCTCGAGTTCAACCTGTTCGACGTTCTCGATGTGGGCGCGGTCCTGGGCACCGGGCAGTACAGCGACCTCGACGCTGACACCGTCCGAACAATATTGGCCGAAGCCGCTCGCCTGGCCGAGGGCCCGGTCGCCGAGTCCTTCGCTTTTGCCGACCGCAACCCGCCCATCTTCAATCCCACCGACCACACCATCAGCGTGCCTGACGAGTTGGCCAAAACGGTGCAGGCGATCAAAGAGGCCGGGTGGTGGCGGCTGGGCCTGGCCGAAGAGATCGGTGGCATGCCCGCGCCGCCGCCGTTGGTCTGGGCGGTCAGCGAAATGATTTTCTGCGCCAATCCCTCGGCGAACTTCTTCAGCCTGGGCCCCGTGATGGCTCAGGCGCTCTACATCGAGGGCAACGAGGAGCAGCGGCGGTGGGCGGCGGAGGGCGTCGAGCGCGGCTGGGAGGCCACCATGGTGCTCACCGAACCCGACGCGGGTTCTGACGTCGGCGCCGGCCGCACCAAGGCCGTCGAACAACCCGACGGCACCTGGCACATCGACGGCGTCAAGCGATTCATCTCCGGCGGGGACGTGGGCGATACCGCCGAGAACATCTTCCATCTCGTGCTGGCCCGCCCCGAAGGCGCCGGGCCGGGTACCAAAGGGTTGAGCCTGTTCTACGTGCCCAACTACCTTTTCGACCTTGACACGTTCGAACTCGGTCCCCGCAATGGCGTTTTTGTCACGGGGCTGGAACACAAAATGGGTATCAAGTCCTCCCCGACGTGCGAATTGACTTTTGGCGCCACCGATGTGCCCGCCGTTGGCTACTTGGTGGGCGGGGTGCACAACGGCATCGCGCAGATGTTCACGGTGATCGAGCACGCTCGCATGACGATTGGAGTCAAGGCTGCCGGCACCCTGTCCACCGGCTACCTGAACGCGCTGGCCTTCGCCAAGGAGCGGGTGCAGGGAGCGGACCTCACCCAGATGGCCGACAAGACGGCGCCGCGGGTCACCATCATCCACCACCCCGACGTCCGTCGCAGCCTGATGACCCAGAAGGCGTACGCCGAGGGTCTGCGGGCGCTCTATCTGTACGCGGCGGCGCACCAGGATGACGCGGTGGCGCAACAGGTTTCGGGTGCGGATCACGAGATGGCGCACCGGGTGGACGACCTGCTGCTGCCAATCGTGAAAGGGGTGAGCTCGGAACGGGCCTATGAGATCTTGACCGAATCGCTACAGACGCTGGGCGGCTCTGGCTTCCTGGTCGACTATCCGATCGAGCAGTACATCCGCGATTCCAAGATCGATTCGCTCTACGAGGGCACCACTGCCATCCAGGCGCTGGACTTCTTTTTCCGCAAGATCGTCCGCGACCGCGGCGAGGCTCTGCAGTTTGTGACAGCTCAAATCAGTCGCACCATCGATACCTGTGACGAGGCACTGATACCGCAAGCCGAGCTGCTGCAAACCGCGCTCGACGACGTTACGGCGATGACGGGCGCTCTGACCGGATACCTGATGTCCGCCGCGCAGCACCCCACCGACATCTACAGGGTGGGGCTCGGATCGGTGCGGTATCTGCTCGCCGTCGGCGACCTGCTCATCGGCTGGCGACTGCTGGTGCAAGCCGGCGTCGCGCACGCCGCGCTGGCCGACACCGCGGCGAGTAGCGCCGCCAAAAATGACACAGCGTTCTACCAGGGCAAGATCGCGACCGCGGCATTCTTCGCCAAGAACATGCTTCCGAAACTGACCGCGCAGCGCAAAGTCATAGAGTGCATCGACGTCGAGATCATGCGCCTCGCCGAAGAAGCGTTCTAAAAGCGGCGAAATACACAGGTCAGCCACAGCTTGAGCGGGTACTTCTTTTCGTGGCCCAACCACGATTGGAGAAACGTTGATGTCTGCCAGCTGTCATACGCCTCGGCTTGCCCGGTTCGCCATCCTCGCCGTCACAGGAGCCACCGCGTTGTCCGTCGCGGCGTGCGGCTCGTCGAACAAATCGAGCCCGTCATCGACGTCCACCTCGACGTCGACGGTGACCTCGACGATCACGTCGCCGGCACCCGCCCAGGGCGAAGCGCAGGTCAACGGCCTGATCGCGTCGGTGGCGGGCAACTCGATCCAGGTCACCAAAGAAGACAACACCAACGCCGCGGTGAACTTCACCTCGACCACCAAGGTCACCGAGGTCGCTCCGGCCACGCTCAGTGATGTCACCCCGGGCAGCTGCATCACCGTGCGGCCCACCACGGAAGTCCAGGGCGCACAGCCGGTAACCGCGGAGTCCGTGCGGGTCAGCCCCTCGGTCAACGGCAGCTGCCCGCCCGCCAAGCAGTCCGGGCAGGGTTCCACCAGCACGCCGCCACCCGGTTCACCGACGCCGGCGCCCGCCAAGCCAAAGCCGATGCGGGGCTCGGTGGCTTCGGTGACGGGTAACACCATCACCGTTGCGGGCACCGACGCCAGCGGTAACACCACGCAGACGCCCGTGACCGTCGACGACAAGACCAGGTACTCCAAGCTGACGACCGCCACCCCTGACGCGATTGTGCAGGGCAAATGCGTTAACGCGCGTGGGACCCTTGATAACGGCGGCACGCTGCAGGCGACGACAATCAAGCTGCGAGCACCCGTCGACGGCAAATGCGGGGGCCCGGTCAAGCAACCCCATGGTGGATGATCGGTCTCACATAGCACGAACGCATTCGTGAAAAACGGCGCTCCGAGGGGTACTCGCTGCGCAGGTGAAACGCGCGATCGGAGAAACGCCGATGTCTACCTCGATCAAACCTCGACTGACCTCACTCGCGATCCTCGGGGTCATCGTTGTGATCGCATTGTGCGTCGCCATGTGCGGCCCCTCGCACAGCTCGTCGAGCAACAGCAACAGCGGAAAGCCCACCGTCGCGGCGGTCCCGCCCAGCTCAGCACCGAGCGCCGCACCCCCGCCGGCACCCGCGCCGCCGCCGGTGGGCAAGGACTACGTCGAGGGCCTGGTCGAGTCGGTATCGGGCAGCACCATCCAGCTCAGGACACGGACCGGGTCCGCAACGACGGACTTCACACCGTCGACGAGGGTCGTCGAGGTCACCCCTGCTCATCTGACCGACGTCACCCCCGGCAGCTGCGTCAATGTTCGCGCTACCCCGCAGAGCGCTTCAGCCGGTGCCGGGATCACCGCCCAAGCCGTAACGATCACCGAAGCCATTGACGGCAAGTGCCCGCCGCCCGCCGGCTTTTTCGGCGTGGTCACCTCGGTCTCGGGTAACACCATTGCCGTCAACGGCATGGGCCCCGGCGGTCCAACCACGCCTACCAATGTGACCGTCGCCGGCACGACGTCCTACAGCAAGCAGAAAGCCAGCAGCACTCAGGCGATCGTGCACGGCAAGTGCATGGGTGCTCAGGGAACGCAAGACGGCGGCGTGCTACACGCGACGACTATCAGCCTCGAAGGCTGCCCGCCGATGGGGCACCCACACCACCACATTCATATCCCCCATCTCCCGTTCCACATTTAGCGGCGTGGGAGACGAATCCGCTTGATTGCGCGCCTGATTCAGACGGTGAAGCCGAGGGCACGCAGTTGTTCGCGCCCGTCGTCGGTGATCTTGTCCGGGCCCCACGGCGGGTTCCACACCCAGTTGATCCGCAGGTCGTTGACCAGACCGCTGCCGACCAGGGCGCTGCGCGACTGATCCTCGATGACGTCGGTCAGCGGGCACGCCGCCGACGTCAACGTCATGTCGATCAGGGCGACGGTTCCCTCGTCGCCTTCCTCGACGTCGAGGCCGTAGACCAGCCCCAGATCGACGACGTTGATGCCCAGTTCCGGGTCGACGACATCGCGCATCGCCTCCTCGACGTCAGCGAGCAGCTCGTTGTCCGCGGTGGTTTCGCTCATGATTCGCTTCCATTACTAGGTTTTTTCCCGCCGGCCTGGGCCAGCGCGTCTTTGAAAGCCATCCAGCCCAGCAACGCGCATTTCACCCGCGCCGGGTATTTGGCCACCCCGGCGAAGGCGATTCCGTCGCCCAGGACGTCCTCGTCGCCCTCAACGGTTCCCCGAGAGGAGACCATTTCGGTGAACGCGGTGATGGTCTTGATTGCCTCGCCGACGGTCTGACCGATCACCTGCTGGGTGAGCACCGAGGTGGATGCCTGGCTGATCGAGCAGCCTTGCCCGTCGTAGGAGACGTCCGCGACGGTGTCACCGTCGTCGGACAACGTCACGCGCAGGGTGACCTCGTCACCGCAGATGGGGTTGACGTGGTAGACCTGCGCGCCGAACGGCTCCCGCAGCCCGCGGTGTTGCGGGTGCTTGTAGTGATCGAGGATCACGTCCTGATAGATCTGCTCCAGGCGCATGGCGGCTCACGCTCTGCCGAAGAAGTCCAGGGCCCGTCGCACGCCGGCCACCAATCGATCGACCTCGTCGGCGGTGTTGTACACCGCGAACGACGCCCGCGCGGTGGCCGCCACACCGAACCTGCGGTGCAGCGGCAACGCGCAATGGTGCCCGACCCGCACGGCGACGCCGCCATCGTCGAGCACCTGCCCGACGTCGTGTGCGTGCACCCCGTCGACGACGAATGCCACTGGTGAGCCACGGTTTTCCATCGATGTCGGTCCGATGATGCGCACGGCATCGATACCGGAAAGGCCGTCGATGGCCGCGGCGACCAGCTCGCGCTCGTGGGCCTCGACGGCTTCCATGCCGATAGCGCCGAGGTAGCGAGCCGCCGCGGCCAACCCGACCACCTGGGAAGTCATCGGAGTGCCCGCCTCGAACCGCTGCGGCACTGGCGCGTATGTGGAGGCTTCCATGGCCACGTTCTCGATCATCGAACCGCCGGTGAGGAAGGGCGGCATCGCCGAGAGCAACTCACCGCGCCCGTACAGCACGCCAATGCCGTTGGGGCCCAGCATTTTATGGCCGGAGAATGCCGCGAAATCGACGTCGAGGGCGTGGAAGTCGACCGGCTGGTGCGGCACCGACTGGCAGGCGTCCAGCACGGTCAACGCGCCCACGGCCCTGGCCCGGGCGACCAGCTCGGCCACCGGGGCCAGCGCACCGGTCACATTGGAATGATGGCTGAACGCAACGACTTTCACGCGCTCGTCCAGTTGCAACGAGTCCGGGTCGATGCGTCCGTCGTC
>DATKEW010000436.1:0-9523 GCA_035511785.1 Mycobacterium sp. | reverse complement strand
CAGCTTGGTGTGTCGCGGCGGGTCCATCGCCAGGAACGACTGGGACGCTTCGAGTAGCTCCACCGGGATGTTCTCGAACATCACGCCCTTGCCGGACAGGAACACCTCGTTGTTGCGGCTCACCGTGACGATGTCGGAGCGCCGGGTGACGGCCCAGTAGCCGGGGTCGTCGGGATCGGGCATCAGGGCATCTTCGACCGGGGGATGCCAGCTCACCGGGCGCTCGGCCCGCAGCACGGCGAACACGCGTTCCCGGTCTGCCGCAGTGGTGGACCAAAACGCGCGCGAGGACAGATCGATGGCGTCGTAGGCACGGCGAGACTTATCGGTGCCGGACATCCCGGTCGTCACGGTCATGGCGATCCTCCGTTACTCATGACTTCAGTCACAGACTGGCCCCGACGATATGCCTAGACAGTTTGTCTAGTCAAGATGTCGAACCATCGGCTATGCTTAGCAAATGCCGTCGGTCACCCGAAAGCCGCAGGCCAGGCGCGAGCAGACGCGCCAGCAGCGGCGCGAGCAGATGGAGCGCCGGTTGCTGGATGCGACCGATCGGCTGATGCGCGACGGCGCCAGTTTCACCGAGCTCAGCGTGGATCGACTCGCCACCGAGGCCGGCATTTCGCGGGCCAGCTTCTACATCTACTTCGAGGACAAAGGCCACCTGCTTCGCAGGCTCGCCGGGCAAGTCTTCGCGGACCTCGCCGACAGCGCGGATCAATGGTGGAGCGTTGCGTGGCGGCACAATCCCGACGACGTCCGCGCGGCGATGGCGGGCATCGTTGCCACCTACCGGCGTCATCAACCCGTACTCGTCGCACTGAACGAGATGGCCGCCTACGACCCCTTGGTCGGGGCGACCTATTCCAATCTGCTGACCGCTATCACCGGGCGGTTGACCCGCGTCATCGAAGACGGCCAGTCCGACGGCTCCATTCGACGTGAGCTGTCCGCCGCCACCACCGCAAGCGCACTGACTTGGATGGTCGAGCGCGCGTGCCAGCAGAATCTCCCCACCGCGGGCGCTTCCTATGATGCCGAGCTGGCCGCGACTCTGGCTGAAATCATTTGGGGCACACTATATCTCAAGCCGATTTCGGCGAGCTGACGCGCTACACGGTAACCAAGTCGTCGGCATGCACCGCGGGGCGGCGCAGCTCACCGGGCAGTTCCGGCGTGGACCGGCCCATCATGGCGGCGAGCTCGGCCGCGTCGTAGGCAACGACACCGCGGGCCACCATGGTCGCATCGGGTCCACGCAATTCGACGACGTCCCCGCCATAGAACCGGCCGGACACGGCGATGATCCCCGCGGCCAGCAGCGAGCGGCGTTGGTGCACCACCGCGCGCACCGCCCCCTCGTCGAGGGTCAGCGCGCCGGCCGAGTCGGCGGCATAACGCACCCAGAACCGGCGGGCCGACATCCGGACGGGCCGCGCGGCAAACACCGTGCCGGTCGAGGCGTCGGTGAGCGCCGTCGCGGCGTCGGCCGCGGCAGCCAGCAGCACCGGCACCCCGGCGTCGGCGGCCAGCAGCGCCGACGACATCTTCGACGCCATTCCCCCGGTACCCAACTGGCTGCCCGGACCGGCAACCACACCGTCGAGATCCGCCGACCCCGAGACCTCGGGAATGAAGCGCGCCCCCTTGACTTTCCGAGGATCGGAGTCATACAGCCCGTCGATGTCGGAGAGCAGCACTAAAGCCTCGGCACCGACCAGGTGGGCCACCAGCGCCGAGAGCCGATCATTGTCGCCGAACCGGATCTCGTTAGTGGCCACCGTGTCGTTCTCGTTGACAATCGCCACCGCATGCAGCGCGCGCAGCCGGTCCAGGGTGCGCTGGGCGTTGGTGTGTGAGGCCCGGATGGAAATGTCGTGTGCGGTCAGCAGCACCTGCCCCACGGTGCGGCCATAGCGGGCGAACGCAGCGCTCCACGAATTCACCAGCGCGACCTGCCCGACGCTGGCCGCCGCCTGCTTGGTCGCCAAATCCTTTGGGCGACGGGATAATCCGAGTGGATCGATGCCGGCGGCGATGGCGCCAGAAGACACGATGACGACGTCGGTACCGGCTTTCATCCGCGCCTCTATCGCGTCGGCCAGTCCGGCCAGCCGGCCGGCGTCGAACACCCCCGACGGCGTGGTCAGCGCGTTCGTCCCGACCTTGACGACCAGACTGCGCGCGGTCCGGATGGCCTCTCGATGTGTGCTCACGAGTCGCCGCCGTGTTCGCGCCGCTGCCGCCGGGCGGCCTTGCGCTCGGCAGCGCCGACGCGCTCGGTGCGTTCCAGCCGCGCATCGGTGCCCCGGCCCGACAACGCGACCTGATTCCCCGCCGGCGTTTGGGGCTCCCAGTCGAACGTCACCTCGCCGATGGTCACCGCACATCCCGGCTGCGCACCCAGACGCAGCAGTTCCTCCTCGACACCAAGGCGTGCCAGCCGGTCGGCGAGATAGCCCACCGCCTCGTCGTTGTCGAAGTCGGTCTGGCCGACCCAGCGCTCGGGCCGCGCGCCGGTGACGACGAAGCCACCCGGCTGCTGCGGGTCGGGCTCGACGGTGAATCCGCTGTCGTCCACCGGCACCGGGCGGATCACCGGCCGCCGCGGCAGCGTTTGCGGCCGCGCCGCGTTGTAGGCCTCGACCATCTCCCACAGCCCAAAGATCAACGGCTGCAAGCCTTCCCGCGTCACCGTGGACGCCAAGAATACCGGCCAGCCACGCTCGGCGATCTCGTCACGGACGAACTCGGCGAGCTCGCGGGCCTCCGGCACGTCGATCTTGTTGAGGACCACCGCCCGGGGCCGCTCGGCAAGGTCGCCCAACGCCGGATCGGTTTGCAGCGTGGGCGTATACGCGGCGAGTTCGCCTTCCAGCGCATCGATGTCCGAGATGGGGTCGCGGCCCGGTTCGGCGGTCGCGCAGTCGACGACATGCACCAGCACGGCGCATCGCTCGATGTGCCGCAGAAAGTCCAGACCCAGGCCGCGGCCCGCCGAAGCGCCCGGGATCAGACCGGGGACGTCGGCCACGGTGAACGCGTGCTCGCCGGCCGAGACCACGCCGAGATTGGGAACCAGCGTGGTGAACGGGTAGTCGGCCACCTTCGGCTTGGCCGCCGAGATCACCGATACCAACGAGGACTTTCCGGCGGACGGGAATCCGACCAAGCCGACATCGGCAACGGTTTTGAGCTCGAGTGTGAGGTCGCGGGACTGGCCCGGCTCGCCGAGCAGCGCGAAGCCGGGGGCCTTGCGGGCGCGCGATGCCAGTGCGGCGTTGCCCAGGCCGCCACGGCCACCGGCGGCGGCCTCAAAGCGGGTGCCCGCGCCAACCAGGTCCGCGAGCAGTCGGCCGTTTTCGTCCAGCACGACGGTGCCGTCGGGAACCTTGACCTCCAAATCCGCGCCGGCGGCGCCGTCACGGTTGTTGCCCATCCCCTGTTTGCCTGACGGGGCGGTGACATGCGGACGGAAATGGAAGTCCAACAGGGTGTGCACCGCGGAGTCGACGACGAAGACGATGCTGCCGCCGCGGCCGCCGTTGCCGCCATCGGGGCCGCCCAGCGGCTTGAATTTCTCGCGATGAACCGACGCGCAGCCGTTACCGCCGCAACCCGCCCGCGCGTGGATGACGACGCGATCGACAAACCGAGGCATCGGGGGTCCTCTCACCCGTCGAGCGTGCGGCTACGGCGAGATAGATCATCGCAGTGAGCGCACCCTCGCGACGCTCAGTCGGTGGTCTGCCCGGCCGCGACGATGCTCACCGTCTTGCGTCCGCGTTTGACCCCGAACTCGACGGCTCCGGCTTCCTTGGCGAACAACGTGTCGTCACCGCCGCGCCCGACGCCCGAGCCAGGGTGGAATTTGGTGCCGCGCTGGCGGACCAGGATCTCGCCGGCTTGCACGACCTGGCCGCCGAACCGCTTGACGCCCAGTCGCTGTGCGGCGGAATCGCGACCGTTGCGCGAGCTGGAAGCGCCCTTCTTGTGTGCCATGTCTGTCGCCTCCGCTACTTGATCCCGGTGACCTTCAGGACCGTCAGCTGCTGACGGTGGCCCTGACGCTTGTGGTAGCCGGTCTTGTTCCTGAACTTGTGGATACGGATCTTGGGGCCCTTGGTGTGCTCAAGCACCTCGCCGGTCACCGCGACCTTGGCCAGCGCCGCGGCATCCGAGGTGACGGTGGCGCCGTCGACGACCAGCGCGACCGGCAGCGAGACCTTGGCGCCGGGTTCGGAGTCGAGCTTCTCGACCTTGACCACGTCTCCGACGGCGACCTTGTACTGCTTGCCGCCGGTCTTGACGATTGCGTAGGTCGCCATCGTTGCTCCTGCCTCTTTCTTCTAGCCTCTGCTTGGCCGCTGCTCGGCGCTTTGCGCGCGTGCCACCAGCGGTGCGCGTGGTGGGTCTGGGTGCGGGGCTGTGCCGATTGCCCGGGAGCCCCGCTGTCTTCGGGCTAGCGTGTTCGCCCGCCTGACGACAACTGTCCAAGGGTACGTGACCAGCGGCTACAGGGTCAAACCGGCTCGTCTGACCGGGCGGCGGCTCAGTCCACGTGGATCGGGGGGCCGGCCGGCCTGCCCGCCGCGCGCCGGCGGCGCGGACGTCCAGAAGCAGCATCGACGGCGATCTGGGAACCCTGTCCGGTGCCCCGGCCAACCTCAGATTCGTCGGAGTCGGAATCATCGTCGTCCAGGTCGTCGTCCAGGTCGAGGTCCTCGTCATCGTCGAGGTCGTCCTCGTCGTCATCGAGGTCGTCCTCGTCGTCGTCGAGGTCCTCGTCGTCTTCGTCAGTGTCGTCGTCTTCGTCAGCGTCTTCGTCGCCTTCGTCGTCGGTGTCCTCGTCGGAGTCCTCGAAGTCATCGGAATCGGTGTCCTCGAGATCGGCGGGAACCCGTTCTTCGGTCCGCTCGTCGATCTCGCCGGTCTCGCCGATGATGTCCTCACCGGACTCGCCGGATTCGCCGTCGCCGCGACCAGCCGCCATCGCCTTGAACATCGGATGCTCGCCGGGAGCGTGGGCGGGCACCTTGGCCACGGCGGCCTCTTCGGATCGATTCTTCTTCGATCGCTTGCCCCGCCTCCCGCCGGACTCGGACTTGCGCCCGGTCGCGGGAGCCGAATCAACCGGATCGGCATGCAGCAGGATCCCGCGGCCGCCGCAATTGGGGCACGATGTCGAAAACGCCTCGATCAGCCCGGTTCCCAGCCGCTTGCGGGTCAGCTGCACCAGGCCCAGCGAGGTCACCTCGGACACCTGGTGGCGGGTGCGGTCGCGGGCCAACGACTCGGTCAGTCGACGCAACACCAAATCGCGGTTGGATTCCAGCACCATGTCGATGAAGTCGATGACCACGATGCCGCCGATGTCACGTAGTCGCAGCTGGCGAACGATCTCCTCAGCCGCCTCGAGGTTGTTCTTGGTGACTGTCTGCTCGAGGTTCCCCCCGGATCCGGTGAACTTGCCGGTGTTGACGTCGATCACCGTCATCGCCTCGGTCCGGTCGATTACCAGCGTGCCGCCCGACGGCAGCCACACCTTGCGGTCCATGGCCTTGGCCAGTTGCTCGTCGATGCGATGCACCGCAAACACATCCGGTCCGGTCCAATCATCCGGCCCAGTGGCGGGCTCGTACTTTGTGAGCTTCGAAACAAGGTCGGGGGCAACGGAATTCACGTATTCGTTGATGGTGTTCCACGCCTCATCACCGGACACGATGAGCCCGGCAAAGTCTTCGTTGAACAAGTCGCGGATGACCTTGACCAAAACGTCCGGCTCCTCGTAGAGCGCCACCGCAGCGCCGGCGGCCTTCTCCTTGACCTCGGTTGCCTTGGCCTCGATTTGTTGCCAGCGCTCCTGCAGGCGCGTGACGTCTTTGCGGATGTCGTCTTCCTTGACACCCTCGGAAGCGGTACGGATGATCACGCCGGCGTTGGACGGCACCACCTCCCGCAAAATCTCCTTGAGCCGCTGGCGTTCGGTATCGGGCAGTTTGCGGCTGATCCCGGTCGACGACGCGCCCGGCACATACACCAGATAGCGACCCGCCAATGACACCTGCGTGGTCAGCCGTGCGCCCTTGTGTCCGACCGGGTCCTTGCTGACCTGGACGACGACGTAGTCGCCGGGTTTGAGGGCCTGTTCGATCTTGCGGTCAGCCCCGCCCAGCCCCGCGGCTTCCCAATTGACTTCTCCGGCGTAGAGCACGCCGTTGCGACCGCGGCCGATGTCGACGAAGGCCGCCTCCATCGACGGCAGCACGTTCTGCACGATGCCGAGGTAGATGTTGCCGACCAGGGAAGCCGAGGCGGCCGACGTGACGAAGTGCTCGACGACGATGCTGTCTTCGAGCACCGCGATCTGGGTGTATCGGGCACCCGGGTGCGGTGGCTCGGTGCGGACCCTGTCGCGCACCACCATCACGCGTTCGACGGCCTCGCGGCGCGCCAGGAATTCGGCCTCGGTCAGCACCGGCGGGCGGCGCCGCCCGGCGTCGCGGCCGTCCCGGCGCCGCTGCCGCTTGGCCTCCAGCCGAGTCGAGCCGTCAATGCCTTTGATCTCGGCGCCGGCGGACCCGTTGGAGCCGTTGTCATCGGACTTGCCGGAGCGCGGCGACCGCTCATGCACGACGGTGTTCGGCGGATCGTCGGGTGCGGGGCCTTCGTCGTTGTCGTCCCCCGAACCCGACTTACGGCGGCGGCGGCGCCGACGGCGCCGGTTGCCGGCCTCCGACGAACCGTTCTCGTAGTCGCTGTCAGCGTCCTCGGAGTCGTCGGAGTCTTGGTCGTCGGCGTCGTCCGATTCGGAAGAGTCGGTTGTGGCCGGTTTCTGGGCCCGCTGTTCGGCTGCGCCGTCGCCGCCGCCCTCACCCTGGTTGTCGGACTGGTTGTCGGAGCCACCCTGTTCACCGCGGCCACGCCCACGGCCCCGACGGCCACGACGGCGCCGCCGGTTGGCAGGCCGATCGGCCTGCTCCTCGTCGTCGTCGTCCGTGTCGGAGTCATCGGAGTCGGCAGCGTCGTCGGCGCTCCCGTCGTCGTCATCTCGCTCTATCGGTTGCGGCGCAACGAACAGCGGCATGTAATGGGGCCGCTCTACGGCGTTCTCCGGGGTCTCAAGCATCAGCCGGGATTCGGGTTCGTCCGCGGGTTCGCCGACCACGATGGACGCGCTGGCCGCAACGGGCGTCTCGCCCGAGACGGGCCCGTCGGCTGTGACATGGGCCTCGGCTGTGACGGACGCCTCGGGTTGGGCGGCAGCCTCGGGTTGGGCGGCGGCAAGCAGATCGCGGACCCGGGCCGCGTCATCGCGGTCCACGGTCGAATGCGCACTGCGGATTCGTCCATCCAGCGCGTTCAGCGCGTCCAGCACCCGCTTGCTGGTCGTTCCCAGCGTTCGAGCCAGCGAATGGACCTTTAAGCGGTCCGGCAGTTCCTCGTGCTGGATCGGCTCGTCTGATGGGTCTGAAGGAAGCGCACCGTCTACCACGTATTCTCCTCAAGCCCCCGGGCGCGTCCTTTCGACGCGGCCACGCGAGGGCTTCGCTATGGGCCCGGGTCACTTCCCCCGGGCTTGTGATGGTCTCGCCCCGAGCGGCTCAAGTAGAACTCACTCGGCGCCGTGCTGAATGTCGGCCTGACATGCGGCGCAACATCGCGAGTCCGCAATGGTCGCGCTTGTCTAAGTCTTCATTCGGGTGTCCGACGCCGGTCCGGCGACGTTCACCCGCAATAAGTATCCCACATCAGTCCGCGGGCCCACCCGCCCCTGACTTGGGCGCTCCCCAAACCCGCTCACGGCCCCGGTGCGACCCCGCCCGTCGCAGGGCTAAACGCCCGGAAACCACAGCGCGATCTCGCGCTTCGCCGAATCGGCCGAATCGGACCCATGCACCAGGTTGAACTGCGTTTCCAGCCCGAAATCGCCGCGGATTGTGCCGGGCGCGGCCTGCTCCACCGGGTCGGTGCCCCCGGCGAGCTGCCGAACCGCCGCAATCGCTCGCGGACCCTCCACGATTGCTGCCACCGTCGGGCCAGACGTGATGAACTGCAGCAACGAATCGAAGAAGGGTTTGCCCTCGTGCTCCGCGTAATGCTGGCTGGCCAGCTGCTCGTCGATGTGCCGGAGCTCGAGCGCCACGATGGTGAGGCCTTTGCGCTCGATGCGGGCGATGATCTCGCCAGTCAGCCGCCGCTCGACGCCATCCGGCTTGATCAGTACCAGGGTCCGTTCCGTCACGGCGGATAGCGTACAGAACCAAAAGGCGATCAGTCGGGTGGAAGCTGGCGCTGCGACTGCCGCCGCCTGACCTCGGCACGCAGATAAACGATCACGAGCCACAATCCACTGAACAGCAAACCGATGAATCCGACACCCGGGTAGACCGCAAAGCCGGCGAGAAGCACCACTTGCACGGCCAAGTTCACCCAAATCGCCCAGGGTCTGCGCTGCAGCCCGGTCAGCAGGATAAGCAGGGCGGCCAGCCCGATCAGATAGCTCAGCGATGCCGGGTTCAGGCCGCCGCCGACCGCGCCCACCACCGGTATCGCCAGCAGCACCACGATCGCCTCCAGGATCAGCGTCGCGGCCATCACGGCGCTGAAGCTCTTCCACGGGTCAGCGGGTGGGGGCGGGCCCTCGTCGGTCATTCCGGATCACGACCGAACAAGCTCCGGGCCGCCCCGGCGGTGACGACCGAGCCGGTGATGACAATCCCGGTGCCGGAGAACGCTTCGGTTTCGCCGTGCGCGGCAGCGTCGTCGACCAGCGCGGTCGCGACGTCGATGGCGTCGCGCAGGTTCTCGGCGGTGGTCACCCGGTAGGGTCCGAACCGCGCCCGCGCCGCCCGCGCCAGCGACTCGACATCCAGCGCCCGCGGCGACCCATTGTGGGTCACGACGACGGAGTCGAACACCGGCTCCAGCGCGGCGAGGATGCCGTCGGTGTCCTTGTCGGACAGCACGCCGAGCACACCAACGAGATATCGGAAGTCGAATTCGCCGGCCAGTGCCTGCGCCAGCGCGGCCGCACCGGCCGGATTGTGCGCGGCGTCGATGAACACCGTGGGTGCGCTGCGCATGCGCTCCAGCCGGCCGGGGCTGGTGACGGCGGCGAAACCGGCCCGGACGGCGTCGACGTCGAGTTGCCGCTGCGCACCCGCGCCGAAAAATGCCTCGACCGCGGCAAGTGCCACCGCCGCGTTGTGCGCCTGATGTTCGCCGTGCAGCGGCAGGTAGACGTCGGAGTACACCCCGCCGAGACCCTGCAGCTGTAGCACCTGTCCGCCGATCGCGACCTGACGGCCTAAAACCGCGAACTCGGAATCCTCGCGGGCAACCGCCGCGTCGGCGCGCACGGATTGGGCCAACAGCACTTCCATAGCCTCGGGCGCCTGCCGCGCGATGACCGCGACGGTATCGGGCGAACCGTTGGGCGCCTTGGTGATGATGCCCGCCTTCTCGCCGGCGATGCCGGCGAGCTCGTCGCCGAGATATTCGACGTGATCAATACCGA
>DATKEW010000435.1:0-4409 GCA_035511785.1 Mycobacterium sp. | reverse complement strand
CAGCCCGGGTGTAAGGCGTTGCAGGGCCGCCAGTACGGGGTGGGCTGGTTGTGCGCGGCGATCATGTGGGCCGAGATTGGTGATGCCCGCCGGTTTTCCAGTTCCGATCAGCTGGTGCGTTTTGCCGGGCTGGATGTCACCGTGTATTCCTCGGACGGCAAACGCTCACCGGGGCATCTATCCCGGCAGGGTTCCCGGAGCTGCGGTGGGCGACGTTCGAGGCGGCTAAGTGCGCGGCCCGCCGCGGTTCCCCCGACTACGCCTACTACCAGCGGCTGGCCGCGCGCCCCGACAGCGGCAAGAACCCGACTTTGGCGGTGGAGCGCAAAATCCTGCGCCGCAGCTATCACACCCTGCGTGAACTCGGCGATGCCGCCCTGGCGATGCCCGTCCCCGAAGGTAAGGGGGTGGCCGCCTAAATGCGTTGTACGCGTGCCCTGCCCATAAATCACCTGATGCCCGCGGCCGGCTCCCGCAAGGTTCCTGTCGCCACCCGCTGCATGGGTGGACGCCCCGGAAAGAATGAGCGGCCGCACCCATTACCAGCCCGCACGCCGGGCACCCCATCCATCATCATGTCGCCGGACCGTCGTCCGTGGACCCAGATAAGGCTGGGCGCCGGCACGCCCCAACGCGTCTCCCGCACCAACGTTCTCGCTCACGGGAGGCAGACATGACTTGAACCGCCGCGTCTTTGCCTCGTCCCTCCGCCGACCGAGTATGCGGCGGATCCTCTCCGGCCTCAAGGTCGTTCGTCCTCGCTGCGCTGCGGGCGCTCCACCTCGACCCCGGCTGCGGTCCACCGCCCCAAGCACGGGCCGAAACGAGGCCAGAACCAAGGAAATGACCAACAGACCCATCTTTACGGGGGCCCCCAACACAGATAAGGAACAATCATGACCACCTACCAGGAGATCACCCGCAAGGTCGGCGATCGGTGGGTTGCAGCGCTCAAGGCCGCCGAAGATAGCATCGTCGAGCTGGCAGAGACCCTCGAAGACGTTCGCGGGAAGGTCGAGCTGCCCGACTTGCCCCAACCGGAGGCGCTCAGCAGGCTCAAGGCGCTGTCCGAGCGGCTGCCGAAACCGAGCGAGGTCGTCGAGGCCAACTTCGAGCTGACCAGCCGACTGCTGACAGCACAGCGGGACCTGACCCTGCGTGTGCTTGAGGTTAGTGGCCGCGCCGCCGGTCGCCAGCCGGCCGCCAAGGCAGCCGCCAAGAAAGCCTGACCTTCAGCGTCGTACGCCTGCGGGGCATGTCCGTCGATGGGCCCCTCGGGCGTGTCGGCACAGTTCGGTTCGGCTGCCCCCGCACCGTGGAGCGCCCTGGACCGCGCCGAGCACGTCGGCACATGTCGTCATACACCGGGCAACCTAGACGAATTACCGCCTACGAAGTCAACGAAGCCGGGATGAATCTGCTTTGCCATCACCGCCGTCGCCTTCATGAAGCCGCGTTACGGCTGCACCGTGCACTGCCAGCATCGTCTCGACCAGCGGCGGTGGAGCTTCTTAACGCGCTCGGCGATGTCTTCGACGGGTTGCCATGACTTGGCGTTTCTCTGGAACTGTAGACGGGCTTTGTCCAGGCTTCGTTTTGTTGACCTCAAGTCCGGCCGCTTGAGTTCAGTCGGTGAGTTGCGGAGGTCGTGCACCGCGTCTGCAGCGGGATGTTGAAGGGCTCGCGACTGCTGAGAATGCCGACGCAGTGCAGAGGATTCCAACCGCGTAGGCACTGGCTCGCGCACCTCGGCCTGACCGGGTTGGCCTTGCCGCCAAAGCAATTCGTACACTTCTCGCCGCTCGGCGCACAGCGCGACAGGTACAAGTCGACGCGCGGAAATGTGCCTGCCAAGATCGGACATGATCCACACGGGTCTTCTGAGCGGGTCACCGCAAGCGCGGTGGCGTCGGTCAGCTCAGTGGACCGGGCTCTTGCATAAAGCAAACCCATGCGGCGCAATCAATCTTGCTTGCCGAGTTACGCGACAAGCCAACGACACCGCGACGGAAGGTTGGAGATGATGAGCGAAACATCGGTGACGGAACCGCACCTGCTACAGGTGAATCGGAGCAAGCCGTGTGGGTGAGGCCCGAGCGACAGATACATTGGCCAAGGGCAGCCACGGCATCTGTGGCCGCGAAGGGGCGATACGTCATGACCCACTCGCCTGGTCCGCGCGGGGCCCACATCGCGCACCAGCCGGGGAATAGCGTTTCGACTGGCAAGGACAGGCCGGGAATCATCGCAGCTTCTGCGCGAATTCGATAATGTTGCCGTCCGGGTCGGCGATGTGCAGCGTCCTTTCATGCCATGGCCGATCCACCGGTCCGCTGAGGATCTCGACACCGAGCCCTCTCAACCGCTCCGCTTCCCCATCTACGTCTTCGATCAGGAAGCCGATCTCGCCGCACGGCGGGCTGCCCCCTTCGCGGCAGATGAGCCCCAGCAACTTCGACCGTTCGAAAAGCGAGAACTTAGTGTTATTCATCTCAAACTCGACGTAGCCGTCGCCCTCGATCCGCACCTTGAGCCCGATCACGTCGCGGTAGAACGTCACCGACCGCCTGAGCGACTCGACATATTGGATGACGTAGTCCAAGCGACGCATGAATACACCGTATCGGCTCCCGCTATGACAGGTCTGTCCTGGTGATCAAGGCAGGGTATCCCTCCACCTCTGCGGGCGTTCGCCTCGCAGAGCGAGACTCTGGTCCGCGCAGATGCCGATCTATGGTGAACGGAACCGTCCCGCCGATCCGTGCCCGCGACAGCCACGAACTGGTCTGGCTACCGCCGTCCCCGCTACTCTTCCAACGGCGATCCAGATCAGAAACACGTTCGCTCGGCCCAGATTTCGTCGGCCGACTGCTCGACGCACACGCTCGGCGACTGATAACAGACCAGCGCGACCGGCCCGGCGTGGTCGGGACGCCAGATCTCGTGTTTCGGATCGGGCCACCGGGCGCGACCGCACGGCGTCGGCCAGTCGGTCGCGTCGGCGCGGGACGCCCACGACGGACCCAACGCCTCGGCCACAGTTGCAGTGTGACACCGTAGTACCCATTCGCGTTAGTGGTCGTTGTCGTTCTCTGGGGGTGGGCCTTCACCGTGACCGAGCCGCCGGAGCCGACGTAAGGAGTGGAAGTGGAAGTAAGGATCTGCCCGATCTGCCGAGTCCGACACCTATTCGTGGGTGAGCTGATCTGTCCAGACTGCGCCGAGCCGGAGGACCACGATGACTGACGACGGGTAGCCGTCCAGCATGTCGGTCGTCGGCGCGGTCGGCGGTCATTCGGCGATCTCCGCTCCCGCTTGGTAGGCCAACGTCAACAGTCGGTGCGCGAGGTCGACGGCCTGATCGGGATGCAGGGCGAAGTAATGGGGTGTTCGGTTGTCGTCGTCGGCGCGGCGAACCTTGACCGTGATCTTGTGCTGGGGATCGTCCCCGTACACCCATGCCTCGGTGAGATAGTCATCCCCGGCGATCAGTCGGGGCCTGCTGTGTGTCGTCATGGTGTCGATCCTTTCCCTACCCACCGACTGTCGGCGGTGAAGTCCTGTCGCGGCCGGGTCAGCTCGGATGGCGGCACCATCCAGCAGCGGGCCCCACCCGTGCGGGTCGCGCAACCATCGATCTTGTTGGGCATCGCGGCCCTTGATGCCGCCGACCAAGGTCATGTAGGGATCGGGGCCGTTCAGAAACGGCCCAACCAGTAGCACGTACCAGCTATCCAGCGGGTCATCGGCTCGGACGATCAGGTACCCGTTCGGCCTGTTGCTGCCGCGTACCTCGACGGGTTCTCGTTTCACGACCTGAGGCACTACTACGCGTCGGCGTTGATCGCGTCGGGGGCGGACATCAAACCGGTTCAGGCCCGGATGCGCCACGCCAGCGCGACCACCACGTTGAACACGTACAGCCATTTGTGGCCGGATGCCGACGAGTCCACGAGAGCGGCGATTGGCCAAATCATCGCGGCGCGGACCGCGACCGGAGCGTGAGCTGAGCTACTGCGGACGATCTGCGGACGAATCGCCGTAACTCAGCAGAGTATCCCCGGGTCCAGTACCCAACCGGATGGGAAAAATCGGTGGGAAGGATCTTCGGCACATCGCGGCGAGGCAGACTCGGGTGCGCAGCCCGATGGACCTCACCCATGCCACCGGAGCGCAGGAGCCCGACGATCCTGTATCCGTCGAACGCCTCACCAATCGAGAGCGGCATGGCCGGAGGCTAGTCCGTATCGTTCACCCGGGCAGCACGATTCGGGATATCCGCGGCGGGGTCGGCGCGGCAAGTCATCCAATCATCAAGGGGTGTGAGCACTTTCATCTAACGCAACTCGCATCCTTTAACTGGTAATGGTGCGTGTTGACGAGGTGCGAGTTTCTGCGTAGGGGAGTGG
>DATKEW010000434.1:0-3888 GCA_035511785.1 Mycobacterium sp. | reverse complement strand
ACCGCGCCACGACGCGGAAGGGAATGTCGCTGGCGTGCGATTCGCAGAAGGTGGTGAAGACCTCGACACCCCGGGCTGTGGCCATCGCAGCGACTTCACGCACCAGACGGCTCTTGCCGATACCCGGTGATCCCACCACGCCGACCACCGCGCCGTGGCCGTCCATGGCGCGCTCCAACAAACCCTCGGCAGCGGACATCTCCCAGCGCCGACCGACCAGATTCGACTCGGCACGCCCGACAGCGCGATGCTCTTCGCCCATACCCAGCAGCCGACGGGCGGGCACCGGCGCGTCGGCACCTTTGATCTGGACCAGCTCAGGATCGCCGAGAGTCGCAGCGCCATCAACGAGTCGTGCGGTGGACGCGCTGAGCATCACCCCGCCCGCAGGGGCGGCCGACTCCATCCGCTGGGCCATGTCCACCTGCTCCCCGATCGCGGTGTAGCCCAACGCACCCGAACCGATTTCACCGGCGATCACCTGACCGGAGTTAAGCCCCACGCGCAACCGCAGATCGACACTGTCGCGGTCTTTGACCTCAGCGGCCAGTCGGACGGTCTCGTTTTGAATGCCCAGTGCGGCAAGACACGCGCGGACCGCGTGGTCCTCCAATGCCAACGGCGCACCGAACACCGCCATGATCCCGTCACCGGTGAACTTGTCGACAGTGCCGCCGTATCGCTGCACAACCCGTCTCGCACGGTCGACCAATTCGGTCATGATCTCCCGCAACCGCTCTGCAGCGACCGCTGCGGCGATGTCCATGGAGTGCACCACATCGGCGAACAGGACGGTTACCTGCTTGTACTCCGCGCGGGCGTCACCGTCGTCGACTGGTGAGCCGCAACTGTGGCAAAACCGGGCGTTCTCGAAGGGCTCGGTGCCACACGTCCGGCACTTCGCTACGGTCGTCATCCGACCCTCCGCCTATCCCGGCCCCCAGCATTTAGTAGTCCTCAAAGAATAGGCCGTCGGACACTCCACGAGGGGCTGTTGGCGACACGGTGGGGTGATGCCGACACAAAGTTTTGAGAGACTCTCGTAACTCGTCTATTTGGAGCAATCCGGTCAGGTAACCGGCAACTCAATGTCGCGCCGGATCGAATCGCGTTGACCCAGACCCGACACGATGGCCCCGGCCAGGCGTACTACCAAAAACGCCGCGCTGCCGGCGACAAAGGTGCAGAGGCCCTGCGCCGCCTGGAACGCCGAGTGGTGCGCAGTGTTTCCGGGTGCTTGCGCGCTGATCACGCCAGCAGGCCCGCCACTTCGGCGACCACGCGGTCGTTTCTCGAGCTCGAGCGCATCAACGCCGGGTGGTCGCACGCGCTCGCAGTGCTGGGCTCGGGACACGCGCAGATTCAACGATGATCCGCTGCCAGGCCCCGCCGCGGCACAACCATGCTGGCTGCATGAAGCACCCGGTAGTTGCCCGTACGCTTAGCCGATGGCGATCATCGGTCGGAAGTCGGCGCGCCAGCGGCGGCGCGGAGCTACCCGCAAAGCACTGGCGATCGACTGCACGCCGTGGGTGACAAGTCGGCTTTGGCCCGCCGAACTATCGACGATCACCGTGCAAACCCGTGGGCTCGCAGAGTATCTCAGGGCCGACCTGGGGCGAATCGCCGGTCGCACCAACCACGAACTCAAACTCATCAATCGGGCGGGAATGGCAGAGCACACCCGGGCGGCACACGAGGCCCGAGTCCTCGGCGAAGCCCGCGCCTGCGCGGCGCGACGCGTCGAGTCGACGATCCGTCAGTTGCGCACGATGAAGGCCCAGCCCGCCGCGGAACACCCGCACGTGCAGAACTCCGAGCGTCTCGCCGGGACAGATTTCGACAACAGACAACTCCTACGCGCAGTCACCGCCGTGCAACCCGCTGCCGAAGCGCCCACCGATATTTTCCCGGCGCCCAAGCAGTCCACCCCAAGCCAAGGCAACGGTGCGCCGGTTGTAAGCCCACCAGCCAGCGCGGCCGACGCTTTTGAAGCTTCGCAGGTTCGACATCGAGCCTCTACGGGTGACAGTGTCACCACGCCCGCCGCCACATCAAAATCAGCGTCAGACTCAGAAGCCCCGAAAACTGCAGGTGACAGCGAATCTCCCACCGAGCGACTGCAGCGGCTCCTCGGGTCCGCGGGCCGTCGGGAAGTCGGTGAACCAGGCCGAGATCGCAAGCCGACGGCACGCCGGTCAGTGGCAGGTTGATCCAGGTGACCGACACCGGACGAGTGGAGGCCTTCAGCGACGGTGTCTTCGCGATCGTGGTCACCTTGCTCGTGCTTGACCTGAAGGAACCCGAACACTCTCCCGGTGAACTGCTCGACAGCTTGGCACGGCAGTGGCCCGCCTACCTCGGCTACTTCGCTTCCTTCCTGTACGTCGCGGTGATCTGGCTCAATCACCACCAAGCATTCGCGGGGATCAGGCGCGTCGACAAAGGCGTGCAGATAGCAAACCTGACTCTGCTGCTCACCACTGCCCTGATCCCGTTTCCCACCGCGGTGCTCTCCCGGACGTTCATCACCGGGGTCGACAGCACGGACGCACGTACCGCTGTGGCGTTGTATGCGGGCATCGCCACCGCGATGTGTGCGAGTTGGCTACTGCTTTACGACCAGGTTCATCGCCGTCGCAGCCGTCTCATCGAAAGCAGTATCGACCAGGAAGCGTTTGGCACCAACCGAATCCGAGCGGTGATCGGGATCGTCGCCTACACGACCGCCGGTGTGATCGGGGCGCTGTGGCTACCGGCACTGGCGCTGGTCGTTTTCGTAGCGATGCCGCTGTTCTACGCGGTTACCACCGAACGAATCAGATCCGCCGGTGGCGCCGACGCGGGTTAACCAGGTGAGCAATCACAAGTCGGCTTCGGCGCCCGCGCCCGCGCCGACTGTAGGGGTATTGGTGCCCTGCCATCGCTGCTTCCACGCCTCGCTGAGGACCCCGATCGGGAATTCGCTCGTGCGGATCTTGTCTGGCCCCCAACGTGTCCAATCATCGAGGTTTCCACTGAAATGCCACAGGTCGAGGTCGGCGTCGATTCCGTGGCTTCGAGGCGGGTGGGCGAATTCTCTGATCGCGCGCTCCCACCGCGCGGTCAGGTTCTGATCCCAGTCGGTGTTGGCGTGGGCCCAGCTGATCATCGCAAGCGTGGCGCAGCCCTGAGTGTGGCTCGCACGCGCGAGCCGGACATACCGCCGCTGCCCGCGGTTTTCGACGAGGTGGTTTTCGATCTGGGCGTAAAGCTCTACGGCAGTCTGGGAATTGCGCGCGATGATACCGGGGGACGACGAAAAGCCAGGCTCCGCAATTATCGTTTCTACGACGCACCACTGGCCGGCATCGTGTGCATGAACCGCGAGGACTGGGCAGTTGCGTCCAGATGGTGATTGCC
Source organism: Mycobacterium sp. (assembly GCA_035511785.1). GTDB lineage: Bacteria > Actinomycetota > Actinomycetes > Mycobacteriales > Mycobacteriaceae > Mycobacterium. Next base: position 486 of record DATKEW010000434.1, on the reverse strand, counting down.
GGATTCCCGGACATCGTACGCGAAACGCTAAGCATTCCTGCCCAATACGAAATTCTGTGCGGATTGGCGATTGGCTACCCGGTGACAGACCGAGCATCCCAGAATTAAGGTCGCGGCCAATCACCATCATTCTGACGAACCGTTTTTCAGGTCTTAGTAGCTAGTCGCGGTACTGAGCCACCAGGTTGGCGTATTCGTCGAGCAGTCGCAGCGACTCATCCCGCGGTCGGGTGGGCAGAAGCAGCGCCAGGTGGCCAAGCCCAAGTCCTCGGCGGCGCGCCAGTAGTCGAGATCGTTGGGCGTGCCGAACATCGCCAGCGGAACGTCGCGGCCAGCGGCGCTGCGTAACTGGTCTACGCGCTGGGTGAGTTGCTCCAATGGGAGCGGGTTGGATATCCAGCCAGCGTCATGCCGGACCACACGCTTGACTGTCGCGTCGGAGTTGCCACCGATGAAGATAGGTGGATGAGGCTGCCGTACCGGCTT
>DATKEW010000433.1:0-11607 GCA_035511785.1 Mycobacterium sp. | reverse complement strand
GCACGGCGCCGTTTTCGCCACCGACGGTGACGGTGAAGCCATCGTCGCCGGCTACCACTACTGGGGCACCGACGTCTTGACGCGGCTGCGCGGCATGTTCGCCTTCGCGTTGTGGGACACCGTCACCCGCGAATTGTTCTGCGCGCGTGACCCTTTCGGCATCAAGCCGCTTTTCATGGCTACCGGCTCCGGCGGTACCGGGGTGGCCAGCGAGAAGAAATGCCTGCTGGACCTCGTCGAGCTGATCGGGTTCGACACCCGGATCGACCATCGGGCGGTGCAGCACTACACGGTCCTGCAGTACGTGCCGGAGCCGGAAACGCTGCACCGCGGGGTGCGGCGCCTCGAATCGGGCTGCTACGCCCGGATCCGTCCCGGGCGTCTCGAGCCGGAGGTCACCCGCTACTTCGTGCCGCGGTTTGCCGCCACGCCGATCACCCGCGATACCGAACAGGCCCGCTACGACGAGATCACCGCGGTGCTCGAGGATTCGGTGGCCAAGCACATGCGCGCCGACGTCACCGTCGGGGCGTTCCTGTCCGGGGGTATCGACTCCACCGCGATCGCGGCGCTGGCGATCCGGCACAATCCGCGGCTGATCACGTTCACCACCGGTTTCGAGCGCGAGGGGTTCTCCGAGATCGACGTCGCCGTGGCCTCGGCCGAAGCGATCGGTGCCCGCCACATCGCCAAGGTGGTCAGCCCTGATGAGTTCGTGGCCGCCCTGCCCGAGATTGTTTGGTACCTCGACGAGCCGGTCGCCGACCCCGCGCTGGTGCCGCTGTTCTTCGTCGCCCGTGAGGCCCGCAAGCACGTCAAGGTGGTGCTGTCCGGTGAGGGCGCCGACGAGCTGTTCGGCGGCTACACGATCTATCGGGAACCGCTGTCGCTGAAGCCGTTCGAGTATCTGCCGCGACCGGTGCGGCGATCGATGGGCAAGGTGTCCAAACCGCTGCCGGAGGGCATGCGGGGCAAGAGCCTGCTGCACCGCGGATCGCTGACGCTCGAGGAGCGCTACTACGGCAATGCCCGCAGTTTCTCCGACGCGCAGTTGCGCGACGTGCTGCCGGGATTCCGCGACGACTGGACTCATACCGATGTGACCGCATCGGTGTACGCGGAATCGACGGGCTGGGACCCGGTGGCCCGGATGCAGCACATCGACCTGTTCACCTGGCTGCGCGGCGACATTTTGGTCAAGGCCGACAAGATGACGATGGCCAACTCGCTGGAGCTACGGGTGCCGTTCCTGGATCCCGAGGTGTTCGCCGTTGCCTCCCGGCTGCCCGTGGAGGCGAAAATCACCCGGACGACGACAAAGTACGCGCTGCGGCGCGCATTGGAGCCCATCGTCCCGGCGCATGTGCTGCACCGGCCCAAGCTCGGGTTCCCGGTTCCGATCCGGCATTGGCTGCGCGCCGGCGAGCTGCTGGAGTGGGCCTACGCGATGGTGGACTCGTCGCAGGCCGATCACCTGATTGACACCGCCGCCGTGCGCCGGATGCTGGACGAACACCGAAGCGGCGGCGGCGATCACAGCCGCCGGCTGTGGACAGTGTTGATCTTCATGCTCTGGCACGCCATCTTCGTCGAGCGCAGCGTGGTGCCCCGGATCAGCGAGCCCCAGTACCCGGTGCAGCTGTAAGGAGCTAGGCCAGCGCGGCGGCGATCTCGGAGGCCGCGTCCTCGCCGTAGGCGCCGGCTAACCGGGTGGTCGCGGCCTCGTGGTCCCAGGTCCACTCCTGGGTTCCCGTCGATTCCAGCACCAGCACGGCGACCAGCGAGCCCAGCTGCGCCGAACGCTCCAGGCTCAGACCCGCGCTGCGCCCGGTGAGGAACCCGGCCCGGAAGGCGTCGCCGACGCCGGTGGGGTCGAGCTGGCTGGTCTCGGGCACCACGTCGACGTGGGTGGTCGTGCCGTCACGATCCACGATGTCGACCCCCTTGGCGCCCAGCGTGGTCACCCGGAGGTCGACTTTCCCCAGCACATCGGCCTCCGACCAGCCGGTCTTGTTGAGCAACAGCTCCCACTCGTAGTCGTTGGTGAACAGGTAGGTTGCACCGTCGACGAGCTTGTTGATCTCGTCACCGGACAGCCGGGGCAGCTGCTGGGACGGGTCGGCGGCGAACGCCAGACCGAGCTTGCGGCACTCCTCGGTGTGCACCACCATCGCGTCGGGGTCGTTGGCCCCGATGATGACCAGGTCCGGCGTACCGATGGACGACACCACGTCGGCGAGCTTGATGTTGCGGGCCTCGGACATGGCTCCCGGATAGAACGACGCGATCTGGGCCATGTCGAGGTCGGTGGTGCACACGAAACGCGCCGTGTGCGCGCTGTCGGAGATCAGCACATGGTCGGTGTTGACACCGTGGGATTGCAGCCATTGGCGGTAGTCGTCGAAATCGTCCCCCGCCGCACCCACCAGCGCGACGTCGCCGCCGAGCACGCCGATGGCGTACGCGATGTTTCCGGCCACGCCGCCGCGATGGATGACCAGGTCGTCGACCAGGAAGCTGAGGGACACCTTCTGCAGATGGTCGGCCAGCAGGTGCTCGGAAAATCGGCCGGGAAACCGCATCAAGTTGTCGGTCGCAATCGAACCAGTCACCGCGATCGTCACGAAATCTCCACCCTTCGTTAGTAAGGTTATCTAGCTTACTCAGGCGCATCGACCGTCGTTGCGTCCGCGGTCGGCGCGCGCGGTCGTGCGCTAGCCTGCCTAGGGAGCTCACTCAAGTCGCCGGGACCCGAGTCCTAGGGCGGTGCCCGCTCGTTACCCGTCTACCACCGTAGGAGAACCACAATGGGCGGTCCGCACCCGCCGAACCACGCGGTCGGCTCCGACGGACCCGCGCCCTACGCCGAGTCCCAGCCGATCGAGTTCCCGCATGAGCCCCGTGCCGGTGGCCCGGGCTTCGCGCCCGTATCACCCGGCGCGGCGCCGGCCACATATCCCGGGCAGGTGCCGCCTCCGGGATACCCGAAGCGACGGTCCAAGCGGCGGCTGATCATCGGGATTTTGCTGGCGGTCGCGCTGATCGCCGCGCTGACGGTGGCGATCGTCTACGGGGTTCGCACCAATGGGGCCAATACCGGCGCCGCGCTCTCCGAAGCATCAGCAAAAACGGCGATTCAGGGGTATCTCGATGCGCTCGAGCACCGCGACACCGACGACATCGTCCGCAACGCGCTGTGTGGGATGTATGGCGCCGTGCGCGACAAGCGGTCCGACCAGGCCCTGGCCAAGCTGAGCAGCGACGCGTTCCGCAAGCAGTTCTCCGAGGTCGAGGTGACCTCGATCGACAAGATCGTCTACCTGTCGCAGTACCAGGCCCAGGCGCTGTTCACGATGCGGGTATCACCGGCGACCGGCGGCCCGATGCGTGGCGACGTGCAAGGCGTCGCACAGTTGCTTTTCCAGCGCGGCGAGACGCTGGTGTGCTCGTACGTGCTACGTACGGCAGGCGCTTACTAGCCGATCAGTTGAACGAGTCCCCGCACGCGCACGAGCCGGTGGCGTTGGGGTTGTCGATGGTGAAGCCCTGCTTCTCGATGGTGTCCACGAAATCGATGGACGCGCCTTCCACGTAGGGTGCGCTCATCCGGTCCACCGTCAACGTCACGCCACCGAAGTCGGCGGTCAGATCGCCGTCCAGGCTGCGGTCGTCGAAGAAGAGGTTGTAGCGCAGCCCAGCGCATCCACCCGGCTGAACCGCGATACGCAGCGCCAGGTCATCACGTCCCTCTTGGTCCAGGAGGGACTTCGCCTTGCTGGCGGCGGCCTCGGTCAGGATCACGCCGTGGGTCTTGGCGATCGACTCCTTTTGCACCGTCATTGCTTCTCCTACATGCCTCATTGTCGGGTGGGTCGCGCACGCGCCCGAACCACTCGGGAAAACCACTCCCTCAACGGTACCTTGCGGGGCCGCTATTCCCGAGTCGCTCCGCTACCACCGATGCCAAACCGATCAGCTGATTGGCCGCATCTGCCAACGCCAGCCGCACCGATCCGGCGTGATCGGCGATGGACAAGGCAGCCATGATGCCCGCCGATCGCACCGTGGATTTTTCCAGTTCGACCTGACCCGCCAGCACGATCACCGGAATGCCCAGCGGACGGGCCCTTCCGGCGAGCCAGCCAACTACCTTTCCGTGCAGGGATTGCTCGTCCAACCGGCCTTCACCGGTGACGATCAGCTCCGCGGTCTCGAGGTCGTCGGCCAAATGGGTGTGCTCGGCGATGATTTCCGAGCCGGACTCGCAACGGCCGCCGAGGGCAAGCAGTCCGGCGCCGATGCCGCCGGCTGCCCCCGCTCCCGGCTCGGAGCTCACGTCCCGTCCGGCCACCGCCTCCAGTTCCAGTGCCCACGCCTCGAGGCGGACTTCCAGCGCCGCGACGGTGGCCGTGTCGGCGCCCTTCTGCGGCCCGAACACCCTGGCCGCACCCCACGGTCCCACCAGCGGGTATGCGGTGTCGGAGGCGGCGATCAGCTCGATGTCGGCCAGTTGTTGTCGGGCGGCGTCCAGGCCGCCGAGCTCGGCGACCATTCCTTGCCCGCCGTCGGTGCATGCGCTGCCGCCCAGCCCGACCACGATCCGCTTCGCGCCGGCGCGCAGCGCCTCTGCGATGAGCTGTCCGACTCCCCTGCTGTGGGCCGCCATCGCCGTCTCCGGGGTGGGCGGACCGCCGAGCAATGCCAGGCCACACGCCTGCGCACATTCGAGATACGCGGTCGCCGAGCCGCGATCGAACACCCAGTCGGCGTCCACCATGGCGTCCAGCGGGCCAGACACCCGCAGTCGCCGCTTTTCGCCCAGCCGGCTGGCCAGCACCTCGACGAAACCCGGGCCGCCGTCGGACTGGGGGGCGACGATGAACCGATCACCCGGACGTGACCGGGTCCAGCCGGTTGCGATGGCGGCGGCGGCCTCCACGGCCGAGAGGCTGTCGCCGTAGCAATCCGGGGCCACCAGGACCAGCATGGCCGGCAACTGGAGACGACCGGGCGCGAGGCCAGCGGCAGCATCATCCGAGGCCATCGAGCCGTCATCCATCACAGGTAGCCGTTCATCACAGGTAAGCGTAGGTGTATCGACGTGCTTGAGCATGACTAATGGCGGCGCAGTCCGGGGCCATTTCGGCACGGACCGCCCGCGAAGTAACCTGGCGACTGTGAAGCTGCTGGGCCGCAAGAAAACCCATGAAGGGGACCTCGAAGGGGGTTCAGCGGCGCTGGCCGCACCCGATGCGGTCGGTCCCGCGGACACGGGACCCCAGGCGCCGCGCAGGACCGACCCCAAAGGCCGCCCCACACCCAAGCGCAACGACGCCCGACGCGGTACCAGGAAGGGCCCGATCGCACCGGCACCGATGACTGCCGCCCAAGCGCGGGCCCGGCGGAAATCGCTGGTCGGCCCCAAACTCAGCCGCGAGGAGCGCAGGGCCGAAAGAGCCGCCAGCCGGGCCCGGATGACGGATCGCCGCGAGCGCATGATGGCCGGCGAAGAGGCATACCTGCTGCCGCGCGACCAGGGGCCGGTACGCCGTTACGTGCGCGATGTGGTGGACTCCCGGCGCAACCTGCTCGGACTGTTCATGCCGGCAACGCTGACTCTGCTGTTCATCATGTTCGGTGTTCCGCAGCTGCAGCTTTACATATCTCCCGCGATGCTGGTTCTGATGGCCGTCATGAGCGTCGACGGGCTCATTTTGGGCCGCAAAGTCAACAAGCTCGTCGATGCGAAGTTCCCGAGCAACACCGAAAGCCGGTGGAAGCTGGGCCTTTACGCCGCCAGCCGGGCTTCCCAAATGCGCCGGATGCGGTCGCCCCGGCCTCAAGTTCAGCACGGCGCCAGTGTCGGTTGATCGTCTGAAAGCCGTCTGACCGCAGTGCGCACCCTGGTGCTCGGCGGGATCAGGTCGGGCAAATCTCGGTGGGCAGAGGAAGCCATCGCCAAGTCACTGGCACCCGGTCAGCTGGCCCGTTACCTGGCTTCCGGGCCGGCCGCGCAAGCGGATGCCGACTGGGCGCACCGGGTCGAGCAGCACCGCAACCGCCGGCCCCCGCATTGGTCAACGGTCGAAACCGACGACATCACAACCGAATTGCGGCAGTCACCGGACACCCCGACGCTGGTCGACGACCTGGGCGCCTGGCTCACCCGGACGCTGGATCGCCATCGGGCATGGGAGAACGGGTCGGTGGCGGCTCCGGTCCACGAAACAATCGAAGCCATGATCGCCGCTGTTGACGAATTCGAGTCCACGCTGGTACTGGTCAGCCCCGAAGTCGGGTTGACCGTGGTGCCGGCTACCGCGTCCGGTCGCCGGTTCGCCGACGAACTGGGTAGCCTCAACCAGCGCATCGCCGCGTTGTGCGAGCAGGTAGTGCTGGTGGTGGCCGGGCAGGCGGTACCGATCAAACCGTCGGGACCGTAATGGAATTCATGCCGATATCCCCACCCGACGCGGAAACCGCAGCGGCCGCCCGCGCTCGTCAGGACACCCTGACCAAGCCGCGGGGCGCGCTGGGCCGGCTCGAGGACCTGTCGGCCTGGGTCGCGTCATGCCAGGGGCAATGCCCGCCCCGCCAGTTCGAGCGCGCCAGGGTCGTGGTGTTCGCCGGTGACCACGGTGTCGCCCGGTCCGGGGTGTCGGCCTATCCACCGGAAGTGACAGCCCAGATGGTCGCCAACATCGACGCCGGCGGGGCGGCGATCAACGTACTGGCCGGCATCGCCGGCGCCACGGTGCGGGTCGCGGACCTGGCAGTGGACGCCGAGGCGGCCTCGGAGCGGATCGGCGCAAACAAGGTGCGGCGCGGCAGTGGCGACATCGCGACGGAGGACGCGTTGACCTACGAGGAGACCGTCCGCGCGATCGCGGCTGGCCAGCGCATCGCCGACGAGGAGGTCGACGGCGGCGCCGACCTGCTGATCGCCGGTGACATGGGAATCGGAAACACCACTGCGGCGGCGGTTTTGGTGGCGGCGTTGACCAACGCCGAGCCGGTTGCGGTCGTCGGCTTCGGGACCGGAATCGATGACGCCGGCTGGGCACGCAAGACCGCCGCGGTACGCGATGCCCTGTTTCGCACGCGGCTGGTGTTGCCCGACCCGGTGGGATTGCTGCGCTGCGGCGGCGGCGCCGACTTGGCCGCGATGGCGGGCTTTTGCGCACAGGCCGCGGTGCGACGGACTCCGCTGCTTCTCGACGGGATGGCAGTGACCGCCGCGGCGCTGGTCGCCGAGCGCCTGGCACCCGGCGCCCGGCAGTGGTGGCAAGCCGGTCACCGGTCCACCGAGCCGGGCCATCTACTGGCCTTGGCGGCCCTGGACCTGGATCCGATTCTGGACCTGCGCATGCGGCTGGGCGAGGGAACCGGCGCTACGGCGGCGCTGCCGGTGCTGCGCTGCGCGGTGGCCGCGCTGTCGTCGATGGCAACGTTCACCGAAGCCGGTGTCTCCACCCGCCATGTCCATCCTCCCCCGTCGTGATGCGTTCACTGGCAACGGCTTTCGCGTTCGGCACAGTGATTCCGGTGCCGCGGGCCGGGACGGCCCCGATGGGTCGCGGCGCCATGACCGCGCTGCCGGTTGTCGGTGCCGCGCTGGGGGCATTGGCCGCGGGCGTCACCCGGGGCGGCACATTGGCCTTCGGCCCGTCCAGCCTGCTGCCCGGACTGCTCGGGGTGGCGGCCCTGCTGCTTGCCACCCGCGGCCTGCACATCGACGGCGTTGCCGATACGGCGGACGGGCTGGGCTGCTACGGGCCGCCGCCGCGTGCACTGGAGGTGATGCGCGACGGAGCGACCGGACCATTCGGCGTGGCGGCCGTCGTGCTGGTGATCACGTTGCAGGGGTTGGCCTTTTCGGCCCTCGGTGCCGCCGCGATCCTGCTGGCGGTGGTCGCCGGCCGGGTCACCGCGGTGCTGGCCTGCCGCCGGTCGGTGCCGGCCGCCGACGGCAGCGCGCTGGGTGCGCGGGTTGCCGGAACTCAGCCCGCGCCGGTGGCGGCGGCCTGGCTCGCCGTGCTGCTTGCCGCTTCGCTGCTGGCGGGGCCGCGGCCGTGGCAGGGGCCGGTCGCGGTGCTGCTGGCCCTGTGCTGCGGCGCGGCCCTGGTGGCGCACTGCGTGCGCCGGTTCGGCGGTATCACCGGTGACGTGTTGGGCGCCGCGATCGAACTGACCACCACGGTTAGCGCCGTGGCGCTCGCGGGATTGATCCGGTTCTAGCCCGCCACGAATGTGACGCTGCAGTCACTTTCGGGGCCCAGCGTGACTGCACCGTCACGCTCGGCCGTGAAACGCCGCTAACCGAGACGGGACATCCAGCCGTGGGTGTCGGCGAAGGTGCCCCGCTGGATCCCGGTCAGCGTGTCGCGCAGCGCCATCGTGACTTCACCGGGTTGACCGTCGGCGATGGTGAACTCGGTGTCGCCATACTTCACCTGCGAGACCGGGGTGATGACGGCCGCGGTGCCGCAGGCAAACACCTCGGTGATCTCCCCCTCGGCGGCCTTCTTCTGCCACTCGTCGATATCGATCTTGCGTTCCTCGACGGCGAATCCGGCATCAATGGCCAACTGCAGCAACGAATCCCGCGTGATCCCGGGCAACAGCGAGCCGGACAACTCGGGGGTGACCAGCCGCGCCGACCCGCCGCTGCCGAGCACGAAGAACAGGTTCATCCCGCCCATCTCTTCGACGAAGCGACGCTCCACGGCGTCCAGCCAAACCACTTGGTCGCAACCGTTTCCAGCGGCCTCGGCCTGTGCCAGCAGCGACGCGGCATAATTGCCGCCGAACTTGGCCGCACCCGTACCGCCCGGGCAGGCCCGCACATATTCCGTCGACACCCAGACGCTGACAGGGTTGATGCCGCCTTTGAAGTAGGCGCCGGCCGGCGAAGCGATCAGCAGGTAGCGGTACTGCTTGGACGGCCGTACCCCCAGTCCCGACTCTGTCGCGAAGATGAACGGCCGCAGATACAGCGCTTCTTCGCCGCCGGCCCGGGGCACCCATGCGTTGTCGACGGCAACGAGCTGGCACAGGGATTCGATGAAGAGCTCAGCGGGCAGCTCGGGAATCGCGAGCCGCCGCGCCGAGGAGCGCATCCTGGCGGCGTTGGCGTCGGCGCGAAACGACACGATCGAGCCGTCCGCCCAGCGATAGGCCTTGAGCCCCTCGAACACCTCTTGCGCGTAGTGCAGCACGATCGCCGACGGATCCAGCTGAATCGGGCCGTACGGGATGACCCGCGCGTTGTGCCAACCTTGGTCTCCGGCGTAGTCGATCGACACCATGTGGTCGGTGAAGTATTTGCCGAAGCCCGGCTCGGCCAGGATCGCTTCACGTTCGGCGTCGGTCGCCGGGTTAGACGCGCGTATAACCGTGAACTCACGTGAGCCGCTGGTCATGGCGCCGATTGTATATCTACGTGCGAACGGGTTTTTGCCACGGGAACCGGTGGCGGCTAACGCGTTTTCACGGCGACGAAGGGCGGACGCACGACTTCGCACTCCGCCGCGCGGCCGCGGACGTCGACGGTGATTTGCTGGCCGTCTTCGACTCCCGCGTCGGTGTCGATCAACGCGAGCGCGATGCCGGCCTGCAACGTCGGCGAGAACGTTCCCGACGTGGTGATCCCGACCGGCGTGTCTTTCGCAACCACCGTCAGCGCGGGACGCAACACACCGCGGCCCACCATCCGCAGCCCGCGTAGCAGCCGTCGCGGCCCCGCTTCCTTCTCGGCCAGCAGCGCGTCGCGGCCGAAGAACGCGTCCTTCTTCCACCCGATCGCCCAGCCGCATCGGGCCTGCAGCGGCGAAATGTCGAGCGAAAGTTCGTGGCCGTGCAGCGGATAGCCCATCTCGGTGCGAAGCGTGTCGCGGGCGCCCAGGCCGGCTGGCTCACCGCCCGCGGCGGTGACCGCCGCCACTAGCGCGTCGAACACCACGCCGGCGGACTCCCAGGCCGGTAGCAGTTCGTAGCCGTGCTCGCCGGTGTACCCGGTGCGGCAAACCCGCACCGGTACTCCCTGCAACGATGCATCGGCGTAGCCCATGTAATCCATGTCGGCCGGCAGCCCCAGCTCGCCCAGCACGTCGGCCGATCGCGGCCCCTGCACCGCCAGCACCGCGTAGGAGCGATGCTCGTTGCTGATCGTCAGGCCGGCCGGTGCGGCCGCCTGCAGCGCCTCGACCACCGCGGCGGTGTTGGCGGCATTGGGCACCAGAAAGATCTCGTCGTCGTCAACGTAGTAGGCGATCAAGTCGTCGATGACGCCGCCGGATTCGTTGCAGCACAACGTGTATTGCGCCTTGCCCGGCCCGATGCGGCTCAGGTCGTTGGTGAGCGCGGAGTTGACGAACCGCGCGGCACCCGGTCCCCGGATCAGCGCCTTGCCGAGGTGGCTGACGTCGAACAGGCCGACGGCGTTGCGGGTGGCGTTGTGTTCGCTGACGGTGCCGGCGTACGACACCGGCATCAGCCAGCCGCTGAACTCGGCGAAGCTGGCACCCAACTCGCGATGGCGGTCTTCCAGCGGTCCGTGCTGCAGGTCGGTCACGACACTCGACCCTAATCGGGGCCCGCTGGTGGCACACTTGGGCAGGTGTCCGATTACCTGGACTTCGAAGCGCTGGAGGCCGCCGGAATCGCGAACCCGCGCGAGCGGACCGACCTGATCAAGTACCTCGGTGAACTCGGTTTCACGGTCGAGGAGATGGTGGAAGCCGAACAACGCGGCCGGCTGTTCGGGCTTGCCGGGGACGTCCTGCAATGGTCGGGACGCCCGATCTACACGATTGCGACCGCGGCCGAACAACTCGGCTTGTCACCCGACGAAGTCGCCCACACGTGGGGTTTGCTCGGCCTGACCGTCGCCGGGCCCGACGTTCCGGCGCTGAGCCAGGCCGATGTCGATGCGCTGGCAACCTGGGTCGCCCTGAAGACGGTGGTGGGTGAGGACGGCGCGCACGGCATACTGCGAGTCCTCGGCGCCGCGATGGCCCGACTCGCGGAGGCCGAGTCGACGATGATCCGCGCCGGCATGCCGGACATCCAGATGGACCACACCCACGACGAGCTCGCCACGGCGCAGGCCTACCGCGCAATCGCGGAGTTTATCCCCCGGATCGGGGCACTAATCGACATCGTTCACCGCCACCATCTGACCGGCGCCCGCACCCACTTCGAGGGCGTCCTTCGCGACACCTCGGCAAGCGTGGTGTGCGGCGTCGGTTTCGCGGATCTGTCCGGCTTCACCGCGTTGACGCAGGCGCTTACCCCCGCGCAGTTGTCGGACTTGCTCAACGAGTTCGCCGGAAGCGTCACGGACGTGGTACATGCCGATGGCGGCCGGGTGGTGAAGTTCATTGGCGACGAGGTGATGTGGGTGAGCGCGACGCCCGCGCGGCTCGTGCAGGTAGCGGTTGATCTCGTCGACCACCCGAAGGCGCGCGAGGAGGGCCTGCAGGTCCGGGCCGGCCTGGCGTTCGGCAGCGTCCTGGCCATCAACGGGGACTACTTCGGCAACCCCGTCAACCTGGCCGCGCGGCTCGTCGGTGCGGCGGCACCGAGGCAGGTACTTGCCGCATCAGA